>CALBSZ010000551.1 GCA_937967665.1 uncultured Planctomycetaceae bacterium | reverse complement strand
ACGGGGCCTACCACCCGATGGCCATTGCGCCGGCCAGCGGAGCGACCGAATTGCCGCACCAGCCGGTGATTGTCGGCGGACCGCTATGCGAATCGGGAGATATTTTCACCCAGCGCGAGGGCGGCTTTGTGTGTACTCGCGATCTCCCGGTGGCGCAGGTGGGGGATTTCCTGGTCATCGAATGCGCCGGAGCATACGGTTTCGTGATGTCCTCGAATTACAACTCGAAACCCACCGCGGCGGAAGTCTTGGTCCAGGATTCCAAGGCCCATTTGGTCCGCGCGCGGCAGGCTTTTGAGGATCTGATTCGCGGCGAAACGATTCCGTCGTGATGACGGCTCGAATTCGTGCGACAATTATTCTGGCGAAGAACCGGTTGGCCGAGCGCCGATCAGTATTTATACTGGGTCACGGAAGGTTGGCTCGCCGCGCCCTCGCTGCGGCCGACGCAAGCCAAGTGACTTCAAGACTTTAGCGTGAGCTGCACGTGCGTTTGGCGTCGCGCGTCCTCACGGCTCGCGACGAAAAAAGCCGTTACATTCAACCGCAACGCGCTCCAGGAATCCGGAATCGAAGATGGCAAAAAAGGGACCCCGCAAGAAAGTACCGAAAGAGCTGGCGGTCATCAACGCCGACAATTGCACCGGTTGCGAATCGTGCCTGGAGGTGTGTCCGGTCGATTGCATTACCATGATCTCCACGAACCTGGGCGTGAAGGGCAATCAGTCGTGGTGTGAAATCGATCTCGAACGCTGTGTCGGCTGCGAGGTCTGCGTTCATATTCCGCAGAAGAAGTCGAATCCGTATGAACTGCTGGTCTGTCCTTGGGATGCGATCGAAATGGTGCCGACGGAACTGGTGGCGCAGACCGTCGCGCAGATCGGCGGGCCACCGGAATACATCCGCGAAAACTGGGATCGACTCGTCGGCACTGCCCAGCATCTGGCCGAACTGCGTGGCGCGAGCTAAGCAACAACGTTGTCCTTCGGCGAACGGCAATACCGTTCAAAGTATGTAGGACGGGCACTCTTGCCCGTCACATCTTGTGCTGGCGTTTTCACGCTCGTACAAGATGCGGTATGAGCGACGGGCAGGAGTGCCCGTCCCACGTGAAAATTGAACGGTATTGCGGCTAACGGGCTTTCATCGGCGTCAGGGGACTGAAGCTGAGTTGGAAGCGTTTTTCTTCGCCGCTGAAGAACTGGACCGTGGCGGTGCGCTTCTTGTCCTTGCCGCTGAGGGACGCAATGGTGCCGGGGCCGTACTCGGGATGATGGACCAGCATGCCGGTTTGAAACTGGTCGGGCGAGACACCCACGGCGGACGCACCGCCAGCCATTTGCGCGGCGGTTGTGAGTTTGAAAGCCGGCTTCGTCGCCGGCGTTTCCTTGACCTGCGGCGTGTCGTCGTCGTCGAACGAGTTGATGTCAAAGGAGATGTCGCCGTCGTCCCACGATTTCTCTTCCCACGGCGGCTCATGCCAACCCACGTTGGGCTGGATGACGTTCATTTCTTCCCGAGGCAGTTCCATCAGGAAAGAGCTGGGGACGGTATGCCGCTGTTCACCGCGGAACATGCGTTTTTGCGCATAGCTGATTTGCAGTTCGTGTTCGGCTCGAGTTAAAGCGACAAACATCAAGCGTCGTTCTTCTTCCAATTGCGTCTCGTCGTGCCGACTACGCTCGTGCGGCAGCAGGCCCTGTTCCGCGGCGACTACGTAGACCACTGGGAATTCAAGCCCCTTGGCGGAGTGCATGGTCATCAGCGAGACCTGGTCGGATTCGAGGTCAAAGTCGTCCGTGTCGCTGGCCAGGGAGACGTTTTCCAGGTAGCGCTCCAACGCGTTGTCACCTGGGTGGTGGTCGTCGAATTCGCCGGCGGCCGTCAACAACTCCTGCACGTTTGCCACTCGCTGCACGTCTTCCTCGTAGTCGGAGCTTTCCAGGTATTCCAGGTACCCGGATTCCCAGACGGTCTTGCGCATGAGCTCTTCCAGGGAGCCCGCCAAGTGATCACTCAGCCGTTCATAAACCGCCAGGAAACGCGCGAGCGCTTTGCGGGCCCGTCCGTTCAGCGAATCAATCTGCCGGCTGGCTTCCAGCATCGACAGGCCACGCTGCAGCGCGAATTCACGTACCTTTGCCAGCGTGGCTGGTCCGATACCGCGCGACGGCGTATTGACGATGCGAAAGAAGGCGACATCGTGTCTCGGATTGTTCAACAAGTGCAAATAGGCCAGGACGTCTTTCACTTCCTTGCGCTGGTAGAACTCAACCCCTTTCACTACTTGGTAGGCGACATTGAATCTACGCAGCGACTGCTCCAATTGCCGCGACAACGCGTTAATCCGATAGAAAATGGCGAAGTCACGGGCCTGCCTCTTGCCCGTGCGAACGGCAGCGGCGATCTGCTGCGCGATGCTGTCCGCTTCGTCTCGTTCGCTGGGGTAAGCCACCAGGCGTACCGGTTCGCCGGCGGGATTGTCGGTAAACAGCGCCTTGTGCTTCCGTTTCCGGTTGTTGGCAATGAGTTGATCGGCGACGCGCAAGATGTTCTTGGTACTGCGATAATTCTGTTCCAAGCGGACAACTTGAACGTGCGGGAAATCCTTTTCAAAGTCCAGAATGTTATTGATGTCCGCGCCGCGCCAGCCGTAAATCGACTGATCCGGATCTCCCGTGGCAGCCAGATTGGGATGATCGATACTCAGCGCGCGCGCGATAGCGTACTGGGCGGCGTTCGTATCCTGGTATTCGTCCACCAGGATGTAGCGATAACGCTCGTCCAGCGAGCCACGCAATTCGGGATTTTCGCGGAGCATGATCGCGACGTGCATGAGCAGGTCGTCGAAATCGACCGCGTTGTTCGACACGAGGATGCGCTGGTATTCAGGGTAGATTCGTCTGGCCAGTTCCCCGGCAGCGTTCCCGGAACGCGGCTGGAAATCGTCGGGAGACATCAGTTGGTTCTTGGCCCAACTGATGATCGAGCGGATGCGTTCCGGCGAGGTTCCGGTCAAGTTGACGTTCACATCGGCGATGGCCTGTTTCAGCGCCTTGTCGCTGTCGCTGGTGTCGTAGATGGAAAAGTTCTCCGTCAGGCCAGCCATGGCGGCGTGGATCCGGAGAGTCTTCGCGCAGAAGGCGTGAAACGTTCCCATCCAAACCGATTCGCGGGGCGCAATCCTGGCCAGCCGCTGCCGCATTTCTTCGGCTGCCTTGTTGGTGAACGTCAGCGCCAGGATATGCCGGGCCGGGATCCCCTGCTGCAAGAGGTGGGCCACACGGTGCGTCACCACGCGCGTCTTGCCGCTTCCAGGACCGGCCAGCACCAGCAGCGGGCCGTCCACGTGCAGCACGGCGGTGCGTTGAGCAGGAGTGAGCGAGGCGAGTACATCCATGCGGTGTGAAACCTACAAATGTGTGCGGTGTCCCTCGACTTCCCGAGTGGTACGCCAGGCACGACTCAGTCTGAAAACTTGCGTCGCGGGTTCACCTTGGTCAGCGCGTCCTTGGCATAGTCGCGGAAAATTTCTTCTTCTTCCAGATTGTTCAAGATCGCCAGTAACGGTTCCGTGGCGGCTTCGGCCGGAGTGCCGATCATGCCCAGCGATTTCATTGCCTGCAGGCGGATTTCACCTTCGGGATGATGGATCAGTTCGATCAACTTGTCGACCGTCTCTTTATCCGCCGGTTTGATCGCGCCCAGCCCAATGATTGCGTTCTGCCAGATCAGTTTCGTCGGGTGATCGATCATTTCCAGCATCACGGGTTTCGCGCTGGGTCCCAGCATGTGCAGCACCTTGACTGCGGCGACCCGCGATTCGAGACTTGCGTCGTCGCTGCGGTAGATTGCCGCCAGCGGTTCCACGGCGCTGCGACCCTGCATGACCAGCCAGCCGTGAGCTTGGCGACGTTCTTCGCTATCGCTTGTCTCGGCGGCTTTCGACAATGCCGCGACGGCCGCGTTGACATCCGCGTATGTCGTGGGGGAAAGGGTCGTTGCCGGTTTCGCCGGCGCGACGGGTGCGGGCGTCCTTTTTTTCGGGGGCGCTGCCGGCGTGGCCGGCGCGGGTGCTGGACCGCAGCCCGTCGACAACAGCATGCCGATTCCGGCCATCATCACCAACGCGCGTGCCGCGTAACTCATTCGGGATGCCATTCTACTGCCTCTCGCGTGTTAACATCTTGATCGCGCAATTCCCGCCCCAGCCATTCTTGATGGCCACCTTGATATACAACATTGCCAACGGCTCCAGGTACCGCGCCTGCTCCAGCGGCCCAGCGTCGATGGCATCCAGGCCAATGTCTCGCGCCAGTTTTCCCACCAGATCATTGGCTTCCTGGTCATCGCCGCAATAGAACATCGTGGCGGACTGGCCGTCAAATTCGGGGTTGGCCATCGCTGCGGCGCTGACTGTGTTAAACGCCTTCACCACCCGGGTCGCCGGTGCCCAGCTGGCAATCCGTTCCGCCGCGGATTCGGAAAACCCCAAGTCCAGGCCGGTGAAGGAATCGTTGATCGGATTGATGCAGTCGACCAGAACCTTGCCGCTCAGGTCACCGGCCTTTTCGATTGCTTCCCGAACGTATTTCCACGGAGTGGCCAGCACGACGACTTCCGCCTCGGCGGCCGCCGCCGGGATCGACGCCGCTGTCGTGGAACCGCCCGCCCGAGCCAGCACTTCCCGCACCTTTTCGGCTTCTGGGTCACGTGAGCCATAGACCACGTCGTGACCCACCTGCGACCAGCGCGTCCCGAGCGCCCCGCCGACAAACCCACTTCCTAAAACGGCTATCTTCACTCGCTTCTCCAACTGTTTGCCGGGACAACGCCCGGCCGGTAGGTAAACGGGAACGCTCTCAATCATGAGCCATTCGGCCGGAATGTACAAGGCTTCCGTTAATCGGGAAAACTGATAAATTCGGAACGGTGTGGAGTCACGGGGGCGAAGCCGGCGCCTGTTGCCGATTGCTGTTTCTTCCAATATAACGTATCCTCGC
>CALBSZ010000550.1 GCA_937967665.1 uncultured Planctomycetaceae bacterium | reverse complement strand
CCCGACTCTCAGACGCCGATCCAGCTCACCAACGCCCACGCGGTCATGGCATTTGTCGGGAACGTCTTCGCGCGCCAGAACGCCAGCGTTGCTCCGAGACTGCCCGCGGCCAAAGCCGACAGCAGGGTCACGGCAAACACCAGCCCGACTTGCCGGAACGACGCACCGCCCAGTAACGTCAGGGCCATGAACACCGGCAAGCCTGCCAGTAGCATCGACAGGATGTTCAGCAGGCTGGCGCCCAGCTTTCCCAGGACGAGTTCCGTGTTGCGCAGCCGCGTCATCAGCAGCAGGATCAACGTGCGCCGGTCTTTTTCTTGAGCCACCGCGCTGACCGCATTCATCGCCGCGAAGAAGAGGATCAGAGTCAGCTGTAGCGGGGCGAGGATGCGAAACAGCGTGGCGCCGAAGCGGGCCATGTCTCCCACGTTGACAATTATTTGGGTTCCCGCAACGACCAGCCAGCACGTGCAGGTCAGCAGCAGGAGCGTCGCAACATAAATCGACCGAAAGAGGTAATGTTGAGGACGTCGCGGTACCGTGGTTGCTTCGCGACTGAATATCGGGCCCAAAATCATCGTGTTCCGTTCTTGCGTTCGCCTGGTTCCCATGCAAACCGAGCATTATAGCTTTGGACAGGTGTGGCTGCCGAGGCCACGTCGGGGAGGGGGAGGACATCGGATCGCCGCTGTTTTCGGCAGAATCCGAGACTGTTTTTTTGAGAGAACCAGGGCGATCCCTCCCCGCTCGTTCCTCGCGACCCTCCCGCAAGCGGGAGGGTGACTCAAGTATGTTGCATTGCACGACGCCGGCTTCGCAAGATGGCGCCGGCTTCGCAAGATGGCGCCGGCTTCGCAAGATATCGGAACGCGCGAAAGGATCAGTCCTCGTCCGGCACGGCGCGCAGGATCTGCTCGACCGTCAAGTCCACTCGCCAGCCGCGCATCCAACGGCGTATGACGCGTGACGACACGCGATGCGTCGACTGGCTTCGCCGCGCCAATTCTTCTGCCCAATCGTCGAGCGCGGGATCGGTCAAGGGCTGGTACTTCAGCAGGACGCGGATTTCCAGCCACCAAGCCGAAATCGGTTCCTGCAACTGGACCTCGTATCCATGCCGCAAGGCGTATTCGGCGTATTCGCGAGTTTCCGGATTCAACCCATTGCCGCGATCCACAATGATCGTCGGATGCTGCTCGGCAATCGCCTTGGCAAAACGCTCGAAGTTCCAGGCCCGCGCGGTCTCCAGCAGATCGGCCTGGTAATCGTACGACTGCGGGTCGTCACCCACTTCGGTGTAAAAATACTGGTCCGTTTCCAGGATCGTGCCGGTGTCGCCGGCGATCAGTTTCGCCGTGTGGCTTTTCCCGCTCGAAGGCAGCCCGCGCATCAGGAACACCGTCGGCGGCCGCGATGCCGGGGGAAGCGTGGGCACGGTGAGTGGAACATCGCGGTAGGACATGATGCAACCTGCTGTTTGTCAATATCGGAGTTCGGCCGTCCCGACAAGGTTCAACGGCGCGCCCGGCATATTCCTTTCGGAGTTGCTGGAACTGGCGATGTAGAAAACATCCCCCAGATTTTCCGCATAGAACTTCAAATTCAGCGAATTCCTCCGGTAGTAGAGCCCGGCGTCCCAGCGTCCGTATCCCGGCAAGTCGTAGCCGTTTTCAATATCCCCTTCGCGGTGCCCCACATACGTGTATCCTACGGCCGCGCCGGCGGTCTGGCAGCAGCAGTTGATGAAATCGTAGCGAGTCCAAATGCTGCCGCTGACATAAGCCGCGTTGGCCAGCCGGTTGTGCAGCAGGTCGGACTGCGAATCTTCCGTTATCCGCGCGTCGATGTACGACGCGTTGGCAAGGATCTTCCAATCCGGACTCAGCCGACCCGCCACATCGAACTCGACCCCCTTGCTTTCCGCTTCGCCCAGCTGAATCATGAAGTTCGCATCCGCCGGGTCGGTCACCAGAATGCCTTTGCGAAACGCATCGAATGCCGCCAGTGTCGCCAACAGCATCTGGTCGCGGGACTGCCACTTAAGGCCAACTTCGTACGACTTGCCGCGTTCTGGCGAAAACGAGTCGCCCGACAAAGACGTTCCCAACTGCGGCTCGAACGACACACTGTAGGCGGCGTAAACCGACAAGCGGTCTTCGACCAGATCGTATACGCCGCCAAACCGGGGACTCCAGGCCTGCACGTGATCCTGTACCTGTGCCGGAGTCGCATTCGTATCCAAGTTGACGCCGTCGATCCAATCGCGGCGCACACCTGCCAAGACTTTAATGCGATCCGTGATGGAGACCAGGTCCTGCAAATAGACCGCATACTGATAGAAGTCGAAAGCCTGCGTGCGCGCACTGTTGGGGACCGGTTGAGGCTGACCGTAAACCGGGTTGAAGATGTCGATATCCGTAGCATTGCGCTGCAGGGAAAAGTCGTCGCGGCGAGTCACCCCCATTTCGATCCCAGCGACCACTTGATGTTCCCAATGCGATAGCACCGTGGTGCCCGCCAAATCGCCGATGAAATAATGATTCTGGTCCAGCGCATCCTGGACGATCGTGCGGCGACGCAAGAGCGTGGCACCACCGCCGCCACCTCCACCGCCGCCACCTCCACCTCCACCTCCTCCACCGGTGCCGGTGCCGCGCGTGTCGGTGCTATGGCGGTCTTCATCGCTCCAGTTGGAAACCCAGCCGGCGCGCCAGCCCCAATCCTCGTTCAGCTGATGATTCACCACCAGCGCTACCTGCCCGTCATTGAAGCGCGTACCATCGGAGGGCTCGCCGAGAAATCGATGGATGGGAACGGCCTTCAAACTACCTTGATAAATCGGGATTCCGCGGTCCGTCATGCGTTCGTCATACAGGAATTCGCTCTCCAGCGTGATGCTGGTCGAGTCGTTCACGTCCCAGCGCAGGACGGGAGCGATGAAGAAGCGGTCGTTGAAAACGTAGTCTCGAAAGCTCTGGCTGTCCGCGGCGGCCACGTTCAGCCGGTAGGCCAGCGATCTGCCGTCGTCGACGGGGCCCGTCGAATCGACGGTGAGTCGATAGTCGTCGAAACTGGCGAAACGCATCGATACATCGTCAAGACGACAATCCAGCGGCTGCTTGGTGATGAAGTTCACCAACCCCGACGGTTCGCCGACGGCGCCGTACAGTACGGCCGCGGGACCTTTCAGAATTTCGATGCGGTCGATGTTGGCCAGGTCGCGCTGGACGCGGCTCGAGTCGCGAAAGCCGTTCTTGCGAAAGTCGTCCATGTTTCCGCGGACCCGGAATCCGCGAATCAGCAGGTCGTCGGTGCGGCCGGAACTACCCCCGATACTCGGCGACAGGCTGCTGGCATCGCGTAGCAAATCGCTCAGTTCCGTGGCCGACTGGTCGGCCATCAGATCTTGCGGCACAACCTGAATGGAACCCGGGAAGTCCAGTGGCGGGATCGCGATCTTGGTTCCGGTTGTGGTATCTTGCGCCGCATACCCGTTGATCTCATCTGAGGCAAAGAGTCGGAACGGGGCGCTGCCTGACGGCGGCATCCGCGACGCTTGCGGCACTGGCCGTTCGGCTTCGACAACGATTTCCGGATCGTTTTCCTGAGCGAAACCGGCGGTTGCCGCGATCACAATTCCCAGGCAAACGCTCAGCCCCAGCGGGCGCGCGCGAGCTGGACAGCGCGAGCCGCTGGTTTCGTCGCCGACGATGTAGCGTACAATGCGCTGCAAAATCGACTTTCGTTTGTGCGAGGTGGTGATGTCCAAGTTATCCAACTCCGAAAAGCCGAACCGTCCAGGACCGGCCCTGACTCCGCGCATCAAGGTGTGGCTCGAGGTGGATGGTTGCTACGGTTTTGGATTCGGGACGGCCCGGATCCTGGAGGCGATCCAACAGACGGGTTCGATCAAACAGGCAGCCGAAAGCCTCGATAAGAGCTACCGGTTCATCTGGGGCCGGCTCAAAGCGGCCGAAAAAGCCCTCGGCCGAAAACTCGTCAAGACCCAAGTCGGCGGTCAAGGAGAACGGCGCAGCGAACTGACCGACTTTGCACAAGACATCCTGCAGCAGTTCACGACCCTGCGGCAGCAAATGTTCGCAAAACTGTTGGAGGAATTCGAAACGCATTTTGAGTAGTAATTTGAGTGAGGTGATATCGGGAGCGAAACGGGGACTGGCTCCATCGTCAGTTTGGTTCGTCCCGGGAAACTCGTCGGATCGATGGTGCCTGTCCCCCTTTCGCGACCCGCCGGCACGAGCGATCGTTCAAATCGCACGCCAATACCGTTTGGACTCTTTGTTTTCATCGGCCAGAACGCGCCGTCATAATCGACTTTCTTGGCATAACCGGTAGATATGTCACAATCCGACGTGTTGTCTTGGATGCCCGAACGCGAAGATCCATGTCCGCCGATCCCGTTTTCACACGCACTGGAAAGTCAAGTCGCACTGCTGTACAATTTGCCCCGATGCGTGCGGGGTGACGCTAGCATTGGACTTATTCAGGTAGATCGCATGCTTCGCAATTTGTTCCTCGTCGAGTCCAACCTGGCTGACCAGGTACGGTTGCCGGCTATTGGCGTGACCGACAAGCCGGTTCAATGGATCGAACTCGCCGCGCTGGTCGGTTTGGGCGTGGTGGCGGCCGCGATAACAACCTTCGTCGATCTGGGCCTGAAAATTCCAGGGCATGCGATTCTCCGCGTCATTTTCCCAATCACCCTGGGGCTTGCCATCGTTCCGCGTCGCGGTTCTGGGGCCTGCATGGGGCTGGCGGCCGCAGTCGGAATGTTTGCTTTCAGCGGTGTCCGACCGGGCTCGACAGGAATCGGCGCCATGACCAGCCTGATCCTCTGCGGCATGTGCCTCGACTTCGTGGCCGCGCGAGTCCGTAGCGGCTGGCCCTTCTACGTCGGACTCGCCGCGACGGGCCTGACAGTGAATATGGTCGCCTTCACCGTCAAACTGGCGACCAAACTCATGGGATTCGACGGCGGGGGCAAGATCAGCAGTTGGCTCCCGCGCGCCATCGTCAGTTACCCAGCGTGCGGTCTGGCTGCTGGGCTGGTTTGTGCCATCGTCCTGTTTCGCCTGCGCCCGAGAAAAGCGGCATGAAGATTCTTGTCGGGATCGACGATACCGATACGCTGGACAGTCCGGGCACGAACCAGGTGGCGCGTGCCGTCGTCAGCGAGCTCGGGGCTGAATTCCACTGCTTGCGCATTGTCCGCCATCAGTTGTTTTTTGATTCCCGCATTCCTTATACCAGCAAGAACAGCAGTTGCTCGCTTTTGTTCACGTCCACGCTGCCCGCCGAATCGGCTTTGAGCGTCTTGCAGGAACGCTTTCGCGAAGCGCTCCTGCGTCGCTTTCAACCTGGCAGCGATCCTGGCCTTTGTCTGACTTACGCGGTAACACAGCCGGTCATCGACTTCGGGAAGTGCTGCCAGTCCGAAGTCACTACGCAAGCAGAGGCCCGCGATCTGGCGCGGCAGGGCGGCCTTTTTTTGGACGGTCTGGGCGGCACGGAAGACGGCGTGATCGGCGCGCTGGCTGCCGTGGGTTTGGCGGCTACCGAAAACGATGGCCGAGTCGTGCAGATCGGGCAGCAGCCGGACGACGTCAGCAACGTCCAGACCGTAGCTTTCCTGAAAGAACGCGGAGTGCAACAGGTTTGCTGCGAAGACCAACCGCTATCGGATGGCACCGTCGACGTCGGAAAGCATCTCCGCCCCAACTTGCGAAATGGAAAGATTATCCTGTTTGTAGAACCTGACGAAGACCACGAATCGGATTGGCGGGCCGTTCGCAAATTGTAGCCGGACGTTTCGAACCGCTTGCATGGCATCTGCATCCGTAGCCGAAGTTGAAAACGATGAAGACGCGTGTCCTGCTTCCCGAACGGATGGACGATCCGATGCTGGATGTGCACGAGCATCGTCAGGCACTTCAGGGACTGCGCCGGATCAACCGCTGGACCGGAACCTCACGGCTGGCCTGGCGGCCGCTGCAAGAACTGGCCCTGTCCACGGCCGGGCACACCCTGCGCGTGCTGGACGTGGCGACGGGAGCGGGAGACGTGCCGATCCCCTTGTGGAAGCAGGCTCGGGCACATGGCTGGGACTGGGACATTCACGCCTGCGACCTCAGTGAAACGGCCTTGGAGTACGCTCGACAGAATGGCCAGCGTAGTGGTGCGGCCGTGCACTTCTTTCAGCACGATATCGTGGCGGCTCCGCTGATGTCTGACTACGACGCTGTTCTCTGTTCGCAATTCCTGCATCACTTGACCGAACACGAAGCGCTGCAGGTCATTGGCCGGTTGACCGCGGCGGCAACCAGCCGGCTGGTCATCATCGATCTGGTTCGCAGCCGGCTAAACTGGTTGCAAGTTTGGCTGGGGACTCGCATACTGAGTCGGTCGTCCGTGGTCCACTATGATGGCCCGCAGTCCATTCGAGCGGCATTTTCGGTGGCCGAGGTGAAGCAGCTCGCTCGCGACAGCGGCCTGCATTCATTTGAAGTTTACACAGCATGGCCGTCTCGGTTCGTTCTGGTCGGTATGCCGGACGGCGACGCCCCGTAGCTTTTTTCGATTACTCGACATCACCAGCAGCCCCAGCCGAATTCGGACCGCGAGTGGTTGCGCGGCATGGGCGGGCAGCGCACGTGTCCCATGGCAAGACAAGGCTTAGCACGCTATGCAACGACCACCGCGGACGCCGCCTCCCGCGCGACATGGGATGTCGTCGTGATCGGCGCGGGACCCGCCGGTTCCCTGGCGGCCCGCGAGTTGGCCCGCGACGGCCGCCGGGTTCTACTGGTCGACCGCAACACGTTTCCCCGCGATAAGGTTTGCGGCTGTTGCCTGAGCGGAGCCGCCTTGAACGCGCTTGACGCCGCCGGACTGGGCAGCCTGGCCGATGCTTGTGGCGCGCGGCCGCTGCGGAGCCTTCGCTTGACAGCCGGCAATCGGTCTGCGGATCTTGCGCTTGGTAAAAGTGTGTCGCTGTCCCGCGCGCGGCTCGATACGGAACTTGTCGGCGCCGCCATCCACGGCGGCGCGGATTTCCTCGACAACACCCGCGCGATCGTCGGAAGTCGTACCCAGGACGAGTGCGAAATAGAGCTGAAGACCGGTTCGGATCGAACGACCGTTACCGCGCGAATCGTCCTTGTCGCCGGCGGGCTGGGCGCGCGGGCCTTCGCCGAGCCCGATGAACGCCAGACGGCCGTCGGTTCCCGCATTGGCGCCGGCGTGGTTTTGCCCGGCACGCATCGCAACTTCAGCGACGGGGTGATCCACATGCTGTGTCATCGCAGCGGATACGTTGGAATGGTGCTGTTGGAAGACGGTCGACTGGACATTGCCGCCGCCCTGGATGGGCTTGCGGTAAAGCGAGCGGGAGGCATTGCTCCGCTGGTCTGCTCCATCCTGCAAGACTCGAAATGTCCCCTGCCTGCGGATATGGAGACCGCTGAGTGGCACGGCACGACGAAACTCACCCAATACCGCGCGGCCCTTTACGGAAACCGCTACTTCGTCGTCGGGGACGCGGCCGGGTACGTCGAACCGTTCACGGGGGAAGGTATCGGCTGGGCCATGACCACAGGCAGGTCGGTGGTTCCCTACGTGATCAAGGCACTTCAGGAAGGCACCGAGTGTGCGGGACCGTGGTGGGAGAAACGGCATCGCGAACTGCTCGGCCAGCGCATGCGGATGTGCCGGTTGATCAGCGGTGCGCTCCGTTACCCGAAGTTCGTCACAGCCGCGGTGGGTTTGTTGAGCTTCATGCCCGGGCTGGCGAAACCGTTCATCAACGCCATCGACGCGTCGCTGCAGCGAGACGACAAGTTGCCGCGCAGGGAACTCAGGGGAGGCGACGAGCAGGACGCGGCGCGATTTCACGATCAAGCCGCCTGGTAGCGCAACCGGACAGAGAGGACAACGTGGACCTGGCGGCAATAAGTTCGTCCCAAATACATCGGAGTCTTGCCATGCAATCAAGTCGCGCCGATATCACCAGCGGAAAAATACGGAGCCACTACGAACTGGCGACGCTGTTCTACCGGTTGCTGTGGGGCGATCATATCCATCACGGCTTGTGGCACGACAACGAATCGCCGCAACAGGCGCAGCGCCAATTGACCGAACACCTGCTCAACGCCGCCGCGATCCCGCGCGGCGCAGCCGTCCTGGACGTGGGTTGCGGCATGGGAGGCAGTTCCATCCATCTGGCGCGGCATCACCATTGCCTGGTGACCGGCGTGACGTTGAGCGGCTTGCAGCGTGCCTGGGCTGGCGGCGCGGCCATCTGGCGCGGCGTCGGACGCCAGGCTCGTTTTCTTCGCCGGGATGCGGAGTCGGTCGTGTTCCCGGACGAATCGTTCGACTACCTGTGGAGTATCGAATGCACGGAACACCTGTTTGACAAGGGCGCCTTCTTCCAGCGCGCGGTCCGCTGGCTGCGTCCCGGCGGCGGTGTGGCGATGTGCATCTGGCTGGCTGGCGACGAACTACATGCGGCAGACCACATCCGGCAAGTGCAGGCCGTCTGCGAGGCGCTCGAGAACATCGACGTGGGGAAGATGATGGCGG
>CALBSZ010000549.1 GCA_937967665.1 uncultured Planctomycetaceae bacterium | reverse complement strand
ATGTCGCTGTACCACACCACGATCAACCTCCATTCCCAGGACGAGATGCGCGTCTCCGGAAAGGTCATCGTCCGTGGCTGGGATCCTCGTGCGAAGTTCACGTCTGACGCCGCATTCACGCAGACGGGCGGAAGTCTCATTATCGCCAAGGAGCCTAGTACCTTAACGGACGCTCAAAGCATTTCCATCGCGGCTGCCGAGCGTGCAAATCTGCACGGAGAACTCTACGCGGGAATCACGCCAGGCACGGACGTCCGATTGGACGCGCCGGCAACATTTGACATAACGATCGACGGCGTAACGACAACCGTAGTTATTTCACCCGACGATACTGCCGACTTGAACACCATCGAAGAACTGGCGGCCGTTGTCCAGCAAGCGTTAGCCGCTCAAGGCATCGCGAGTGTCAACGTGGAGAGTACTGACGGACGTTTGTTGTTCGTCAGCGATAACCCGTTTTCGATCGATGGCGGAGCCCATTCCAAGTTACTCGGGATCTTTCCACAGAGTATCGGTTCGTCATTCAGTGCCGGCAACGATCGGCACGAGTACCTGACGCACGTGAACTATACCGTTATCGGACCCGGTGCTGGACTGGATGTAACGGCAGGTGAAATGATTCACATTACGGCCTCGGTCGGTGCTGCCGATGAACTCGTGCTCAATGGTGGAGTTGACGCGGTTTCGGGGACGAGCATCCTGCTGGATGCCAGCGGAACCCTCTATAACGCAGCGGTCGGCGACGCATTGAAATTGCAGACAACCGAAGATCTCGAACTCTTAGGCCCCGTATTGGTAATCGGTGACGGTTCCGATCTGTTGATCGAGTCGAATGAACGAGTACGGATCGATTCTACGGTATTGGTGGATGACGACATCAATGTCACGACCGGCAAAGATGCGACGGACGTCAGCTTCGAATTGACCACCCGTGGTTCGTTGACCACCATCGGCAGCAATGCCAACATCACAATCATTGGCGACGACGACGGTTCCGATGATGCGATTGTGCATGGTTCGGTCAACGCTTCCGGGGAGGGATCGAGCGTCACGATTGAACTTGGTGAACAAGTTCAGTTGGGCGATGGGACCATCGCCAATCTCATCGTTGCCGACCAGCATCTGAGATTTGCTGGCGGCGAGGACGAATCAGGAATCAGCGTCTTGCAAAACCTCGTGTCTCGAGCACGTTCGGTTCGTCATGGTGGTAGTGTCGCTTTCAACGGCGCACAGAGTGTACAGCTCACCGGTGCCAGCGAAACGAAGGGTGGATTGGCAAATATCGTCGCGTTGGCTGGCGAAACGCTTGTTCTTTCAACAGATGGGTCGGCCGTCACTTCGGGCGACGAGAGTCGTGTCCAGTTCCGGGGGAACCGTGTATCGGTTCGAGGAACTGTTTTGGCCGGTGTGAATCCAATCGAGCACCAAGATGTCGACGACCAAGGAAATCCGATCACCTGGATTGAGCATCAACAAACGGGCGCACAATCGGACGTACAGATACGCTCGATACAACAAGCGGATATCCCGGGGGCCGTGCGAACAAGCGGTGACGTTGAAATAATGTCAACGCAATCGGACCCGTCCGGTGTAAGTATCGCGATATCAGGTACTGTCTATGCGATGGCGGAGAACAGTGCGATCCGGCTCGATGCGATTGACGACCTCCGCGTGATCGGTGATGTGACCGCAGCAGGTAGCAATTCGGACATTATTGCACAGTCGCAGAATCAGGTATTCATTGACGGCGAAATGCTGGCCTTTGACCAGTTCATCATTCGTGGTGGCGCTTCCCCGACCGGTCTAAGTGTCGTGATCGGAGAGACAGGTCGAGTCGTCTCCGGCGACGTGGAGCTGAACGGTGGCACATTGCCCGACCCCGATGGAAATCACGATAGCGAGAATCCCTATCTAACCTTGCCGGGAGAAAGTACACCGATTACGAACCAGGTCGATATTTCGGGTGCTGGTCGAATTATCGTGGCGGGTTCTCTGCTCGCTAAAGGTAACGGTGCGGATCTGAGAATTGTGGGTGCCGACCAGGTTCTGATCGATTCGGCAGTTGATGCTGATGATCAACTGGTGGTGATTGGCGGCGACGACGCCAGCGGTGTCGGGGTCAAGATCACGACGATCGGTGGACTCAATAGTGTCGGCGATACGGTGAACGGATTGGTCGACGTGCGAGCTGCAGGGCGTGCAGAAATACTAGGTAGCTTGGACGCGAGTCAACCGGGTGGTGACATTCACGTTGCTGCTCAAGGACGCGTTAGCATTGGCGGTGAAGTATTGGACAGTGACGGTCGACTCGCGGAAGCGGGCGCGACCATCTCGGCGAGCGACTCGATTGACATCAGCGGCGGTACCGATGCTTCAGGAACCAGTGTCCTGATCTACGCACCCAGTGATGTGGTCACCACCGAGCGTACTAGCAGCATCAGCATCGAAGGTGTCCAAGACATTCATGTCAAAGGAACCGTGTTGGCTGGTGGTCAGGTTACGCCCGTTTATCGCGATGACGAGTACGTAGGGCGCAGCGTCGAGGTTTTCAACCGTACTCACTACGGTCAAGACTCGACCACGACGATGACGGTGTTGAGCGGCAATCAGATATCGTTGGGCACTGATATTCGTGCGGGCAAATCGATAACCATCATCGGAGGCGACGATCCTTTTGACCCGGATGCTACGATCTACGTGGACGTCGAGCAACCGGATGGTTCGGTCATTCAAGTACCATTTAACGAAACCGGCAAGAGTGTCCTTATTCGTGGTTCGGCACACATCATGGCGCACTCGCCGGGCGGGGAGGTGACAGTTGGTGGCAGCGGGCAAGTATTCATTTATGGCGGTCCGCATGCTCACGAGTTGGTGCCGAACGAGTGGCCGCAAGAAGAGGACGGTAGACTTGCTGGCGATGTCACGCTGGAAATCTCCGTGCTCGTCTTGGACCTGTGGGAGACGCATACGGTGACGCTGCTCGGCGCCGACACGGCTGCCAATCAGGACATCAGCGAACTTGTGTCCGACCTGCAGGCGGTTATCGACGGAGTGCCCGAATTTGAGTCGCGTTTAGAAGTTGGCTTGCGGAATGGAAAGATCCTCTTCACGAGCTCTGGAAATGAGTTCCGCATCCGTGGCGGCGCGGGCGCCGATCTGATTGGTCTTCCCGCCGAGGCGGCGGAGTTCTTAGATTCGGAGCCCGCTCAACCAGCGGTCTCCGCACCATCGGTTGGAGGAATCGTGAGCCTGGATGCAGGAAGGAAGCAATTCGTAGCGGCTCCCAGTCCGCTCGAATCAGCGGATGGACAGCTTGACGACGACATTGAATTTCAGATCACCGTGGACGGTGGAGATCCGATCTCCGTCAGTGTGCCAGCAGCCGTTGCCGGCAACAATGGAAACATCTGGGATCTTGCTCAGTCGATCGACGATGCGTTGGTGGACGCGGGTGTGAGCCAGGTGCAGGCGATTGTCAGCGAAGATCGCGTGGTCCTGGTATCCAACGACGTGTTCGATGTCTTGTCACAAACCGGCACAACACAATTCGGGTTACCTTTGGGCACGCACGCTTCGCAGCCCAGTGCCGGTGGAAAACTTTACGTCGGTGGAGAGATTCTCGGGCATTCCGCTATCAACCTCAGCAGTGGTGTTGATCAGGTTGCCGGTCGCGACATTGAGATTGATGTTGCCGGCTCGTTACAGACGATAACGGGGTCGATCGAGTTCGATGCCGGTCAACATGGTTGGGTGTTGGGAGACATTATCGCCGGTGGTGACGGCAGCGAAATCAACGTCCATGGCGATTACAAACTAACAGTCGGCGGCGAATTGTCGGCCAACGGAGATATTACGCTGACTGCCGGTCTGCGAGTCAATTCCGATGGTTCTCTCGAGGTCACCGACAGCCGGACGCTTACCGATCCTTACACCAGTCTTTGGTTCCAGCCGATATCCAGTATTCTGCTGTCCGACCACCAGGGCGTGCCCTCATCCGCGACGATTCGCCTGTTGGGGCTGCACAACGTTCTCTTGGACAATCAAGTCGAATTGCCCGGTGCACAAACGCATCTGGAGGCAAGGTCGGTCAACGCAACGTTGGACCTGCCGGAAACCGGTTCGATTCTGGCTGCCGGAACGGTGCATTTAGCTGGAGGTGATGTTGTCATCGATGGCGCGGTCCAAAGTGACACCGATCTGGCAGCGGTCGACAACCCGGCGCAAGAGTTCGAAGTGCTCATCGAAGCGAGCGACGAAGTCGTCCTGCACGGTGTTCTACAGTCGGAGGGTTCGATTGCAATTGTCGGCGGCGCGGTGGATATCCTCAACGAGATCCGCGTCGGAGTCGACTTGGCAGACGATCAACAGGTTGCCAACGAAGATGCCTCCATAATAGTAGCTGGATCGACAATCGAACTGGGTGGACGTCGCTTCAACCCGGATACTCAGGAAGTGGAAGATTTTAGCGGAGTTCTCAACGCCACCAACGACGTGAGGCTGACAGCCGATTGCAATGTCCGGTTGAATGACGGTCAGATCCGCACCAACGGCGATGGCAGTCAGGTAGTCGTCGATGCCGGTTGTAACTTGAATGTCGGTGTCGGTATCTGGGCGAGTGTTGCTCAATCGGGAGCTGGCGATGACGTGCAATTCGATATGGTGCAGCCCAACGCGAACATCCAGCTTCATGCCGACGACACGGTTTTCTTCGAAGGAACTGACGTGGACGGTTCACCCGGGTCGGCCCAGGCTTCCGGCCGTGTGCTGGTGACGACGTCCAATACATTGTCTAGTGACGAATTCAGCCTGGTATTGGGCAATGGCAGCGCCATGCGGTCGCTGGGGCAGTCTGAGGCCGCGGATGGAAGCACGGAATATGAAATTGATATCCGAACCGCGGACAGCATCCTGCTGGAAGGCATTCTGTTCGCGCTCGGCGATGCGTCGGACATCCTTGTCGATGCTACTGCCGACGAGCTCGACTTGCCCGGTGGTACACTGACGGTGAACACGCAATTGGAAGCTTATGATCAGCTAACCGTTCGCGGGCATTCCGTCACCGTGCTTCCCGTCGAGTACCGGAAGAACCCGGATGGCACTTTCCATCTCAATGAGGCTGGGGATCGTGAGTACGAAGGAGGCGGTCTGCTGGACACGCTTCACGGTGCGGTGAACGTCGACGCTACCTTCGATATCACCATTTTGGGCATGGTTGGTCAGGTTTATGCTCTGTCTGACGGCAACGGTGGCTTCTTTGCCACTACGGATGCTCCCGAGGTGAACCTTGCCGCGGGTCGTACGGTAGCCGTCGAGGACCTTGTGAATGCGTTGAACAGCATCAACATCGACGCCACCGATTTCTTCGCCTTGCCGGATGCGGTAATTATTGCTCGAGGCGCCGCGGGATTAGTCGATATCGATGCGACAGGTGAAGTCGCTATCTTCGAGAATCCGGACGTGGAAGACCGAGCCTTAGTCGCCTCGGCGCACGATGTCCTTATCGACGCCGAAGAGTTCTCTTTGGGCGGTACAATCCAATCGCTGGGAGACAGCGGCACGGTTGATGTCGTTGCCGATCAACGCTTGTTTGTTACTGGTTCCATCGAATCGGCGAATACAATCCAGCTCACGGCGACTGGCGATTCGCCGCTGAACCCCGATTTGGGATTGAATATACCCACGGGAACGATTTTGATTTTTGGCGCTGGCAGCTTAAACGCCGGCGGGGCCAATATCGATACATCCGAAGACGCAATTGCCATCGACGCCGCCGGGGATGTGCAGATCCTGGCCGCATCTGCTGTCGGCGGTACGAAGGTCGTGGCTGATCCGACGATTGTTCCAGTTACGCGCACGGTACTCCGGCCAGGGACGCCCTATGAGACGCTCGATCCCGACGAGCCCTATGTTACAAAAGAGACGATCGTCCGCTACTTGAGCACTTACGAAAAAGAAGTGAGCAAAGTCAACATTCCCGTAGGGCGGATGCATTACACCATCGAAACGGATGTGAACCAAGTTGGTTGGTTCAAACCGACCAATGTCGATAACGTTGCAGTGTTCGAGTACGACTTTCGCGTGGACAATGCCGCGGTTCGATTGGGATTGTCGTTGGATGAAATTCAGCTCGGGCAAGCCGTGCACCAGGAAGACACGAGCAAGACTTGGCGTTTGGACAACGCTGCTGATATTTCCAATCCCGATAGTTGGACTTTACTGGGTAGCGTGCCCGAATCGATTTCAGGGATCGAACGGGAAATCGCCGTCGAGGACGGTGATCCCGACAAGACTCCCGTGATTTATCTAAGCCAGTACGGCGAGTTGTCAGGCGACCCCAGTTCCGAATCGGAAGATGTCGCAGGTGAGTTTGGTGTCAATATGTCTGCGTGGGGAGAAACTCCGTATCGCCGCTTGTTCGAGATGACCTACAAGGCAGGTAGTGGCCACATGCATGTGGTGAAAGGCGGCAAAAATTTGGTGCTGGTCGACGAAGCGGACTTGGCAGCCAAGAACGCTGAGTTGACCGCAGCGAATCAAAATACGATTCAGATTGTTGAAGGCAAGCCCCAGTTTGCCGGCTACAAACTGATTAAAGAATCAGATCATGATTTGTATCCTGATTTGAGTGTGATGGAGTACGTGCCCGAGTGGGCAATGAAGTCAGCGGATATTCCTGACGGCTGGACTCTTCAAGATAGTGGTTGGCAGTACCTGCATGCGTCTCAATTCCTGGGTGCCAGCTACGAAGAGGTGGCACCGGCGGTTCGTGGCGAGGACTACGATTTCTACGTCAAGATTCCGTTTACCGAACTCGTTCCAGATGGAGCGGCCGAGGCCGCGACCTATACCGGCGAGCAGGACATCAAGCAGTCCGTTTTCCGCGGTGTCGATACCGATGCCGACGGCAAGGCGATCTTCGCATTTGAGGACGTGGGACGAACGAAGCTGGAGACCGAGATTCAAGTCGATCAGATTGGCTGGTGGTACGAAGGATGGAAGACTGACCTCGATAAGAACGTCCAGGAGACGACTGTCAGCGAAGCCCTGGTGGATCCGAACGACCCGAACTGGAGTTGGGGAGATCCCAGCACGACAATGCTGAGCGATTTCCTGGATGCTCGAACTACCGCGCACAACCCTGATGACACACGTTCCTCCAACTTCCAGACCGGTGTGGAGAAGCCGAGTGGTGATTGGTCACCGTGGTACCTGTACACGTTGCTAGACAGTCAGAGGCTAGTCGAGGTCGACGATGGACGATCGGGTTCAGCCTGGAACTACTCAAATACCGCCGGAAACGAAGACGACAACGCCGCTAGTCCAGCCTGGGAATCCGGCGGCGACTATCGGACACGATTGATTCCAGGCGTCGGATTCGCTCTGGTTCCGACGACTTCAGCACGTTATTTTTATTCGCCGGATGTGGAAGTGGAATCGACGTTAAATGAGCAGGCATTACATAGCATCAATTGGGACGACAACAGCGGCGTCGGTCCCACCGATTTCACTTTTGTGGCGAACGAGGATCGCGATACGGATGGAGATACGACGACGAAATACGTCCCTGTGGACGCGCAAGAGATTTCTGGACGCTCGGTCACAGAGAATGTC
Organism: uncultured Planctomycetaceae bacterium; assembly: GCA_937967665.1. GTDB lineage: Bacteria > Planctomycetota > Planctomycetia > Pirellulales > Pirellulaceae > CALBSZ01. Next base: position 986 of record CALBSZ010000549.1, on the reverse strand, counting down.
GGAAAGTACAAGGAATGGGTGGGTACGGACTATACGCTGCGATACGACCTTCAATTCGAGGTCGACGACTCCTCACAACCCCGGTTTGATCCCGAAGTTGAACTGAGCCGCAGCAGCATCCGCAACATTGGTGGCAAGTTCTTCTATAGGCCCGGGAAATTCGACTACTTCAGTGTTGAGAATACGGGATACATTGGACGCTTCGATCTTGCAGCAGCATACGATTACGGCGGTGATTGTTCGGACTGTCCCGATGACCCCCGCCCGGTGGACGTGGCGGTCCTGTTCAGGACGAATTTCTGGGAATTCGAGGTCTATGATATTACTCACCGCAACCGGGATCACCGTGAAGGTTACGTCCGCAATAGAGGTTATGGTAGTAGGAGAATCACGAGTACCAGTTGGGTCGACCTGACACGAACGAACAACATACCGGATTATGTATTTGTTGACGGGATTAATCAACATAATGAAGAAGACCAAATCGAATTCGCGATACGTAAGATTGCCCAGAATAAACCAGGTTCCAACACGACTCGCTATACTCCTGCGTTTGACGAACGCGACTGGGCGAAGTCGCTGTCGCCCGTCAGGGAGTGGGATCAGGTTCAAGTCGACCATCACTGGCAATTTCAGGGACACCGTACGGACCATACTGGGCGATGGGTCGAAAGAAGCGGGGATAATAACGACTATTGGGAACTCAATCTTAAATGGTTCAGTCGCAATGAGGACAATGATGGCGACGGCAACAGCCAAGACCGTTACTACTCGAGTGTTCCCAACAACATCTCTTCAAGCATCATTGAATCACGTGCCGGAGATGACTACATCCAGATCGACGAATTCGAGGATCGTTTGCACTACACCTACGACGTCGATTACAACTGGAGCTCGATCTACGATCCTCGCAGTCTGCGGAACTACAAGGTCGTCAGTGAACCGGAGACGATCTTTGAAGATCGACTGGAGTTTGAAACGGAAAC
>CALBSZ010000548.1 GCA_937967665.1 uncultured Planctomycetaceae bacterium | reverse complement strand
CGTGGATCCAAGCAGGGAGTCGGACGAATGATCTGGATCGTCGGACTCTTCGCCTTGGGTTTGTCGCTGAGCGCCTTCTTCAGCGGATCCGAGACGGGCTTTTACCGCGTCACGCGCGTCCGCCTCGTGATCGACGGACTGGGGGGCGACTTGACCGCGCGGGGACTGCTGCGATTGACCAACAACCCGGCGCTGTTCGTGGCCACGACTCTGGTGGGAAACAACCTGGCCAACTACCTGACGTCGCTGGCGATCGTGCTGGGCGTGGAGCGGGCCATTGGCAGCCATTTCGTGGCCGAACTGACGGCGACGATTTGCATCACGCCGCTGATTTTCGTGTATGGCGAACTGCTGCCCAAGAACCTGTTCTTTCATGCGCCCAACCGACTCCTCCGCGCCGGCGGTCCGTTCTTCCTGTTCTGCACGTTACTGTTCAGTCCCGTATCGGCCCTGTTGTGGCTGTTGGGGCGCCTGCTGGAACTGCTCGTGGGCGAACCACCATTGCGCGTGCAATTGCAACTGGCTCGGAAAGAACTTCAGCAGGTCTTGCAGGAAGGGCATGACGCCGGGATCCTGAAACCCGCACAGCGGACCTTGGCGCAAAACCTGTTTACCCTGGCACCCAAGCCCGTGGGTAATTTCGCGCAGCCGATCGGCCGCATCCCGAGTGTCAAATTAGGGACTCGCAAGGCCGACGTCGTCCGCATCGCCAGGCGCCAGAAGTTGCGGGCACTGCCGGTAACGGAATCCAGCAGCCGTAAGATCATGGGCTATTTGAGAATCGTGGACCTGCACCTCGACGACGGCACGGAAGTCATGACCGACCGAACCCTGATGGAGATTGATCGGCGCGAATCGCATATTGCGGCGCTGATTCGCATGCAAAGCGAGAAAGCCGAAATGGCACTGGTCCGCGACGAATACGGGCACAACATCGGCTTGCTCTACGCCGACGACCTGATTGAACCCCTGTTTCGCGATTGACAGGGGTATCCGCCTGGCAAACGCAACCGGGATCGTTACGTCGCGACGGCGGCCTTCTCGTAACCCAGCGACTTCACGATCGACATGATTTCTTCGTAAGTCACAAAGCGGCGGCGATGCACCAGTTTGTACTCGGCACTGGCCAAGGCAAGTTCCTGGGCGTCGGGAGTCAACTCGGTATAGCTGTTGCTGAATTGGCGGCGTTCGATTCCGGGCGTGCTGGGAATGGGATCGTAGCTGCGGCGATCCACGAAAGGCAGTTCCGCAGTCGGGCTAAGTTGTTCAGGCATCGTTCGATCCTCGAATTTGTGATAATGGAAAGCGCGGAGGTCGGATGGTTGGTAATGTTTTGTGATGGCGACGTTTTTCTTGGTCGTGTGCCACCGGCTCTGCCAGTGCCCTTGTGCCCCATGGAAAAGCACTCGGTCGTGTCGTGTTCAACACGGTTGCGGCTCGACGTTCACTTGACATGACGAGGCGAAACACCGGAGCCCCGGAATGTCCATACGTCGCGTACTAAAAAGTAGGACGGAGAATCAGGAACGTCAAATGGACCGGGCCGATATTGGCGGTCGTGCCGGCTGCACCGCGAAGGAATTGAAATCAGAATGCCGTGGAAAGCAGCACGGCAGGGGCGTGTTCGGTTAACGCAATCTTCCATCGGAAACTTGCGCTAGCAGCTCGGCACTCCTCCGATCGCGTGGATTCAACTGAACGGCCGCTTCCAGCGCCAGCCGCGAATTGGCGGTCTGGCCGGCCAGTTGAAAGGCGTCGCCCAGTTGAAACAGCGTTTCGGCGTGATCAGGCCGTTTCTCCCGCGCAGCGGTCAGGCTGGCGATCGCATCTTCGTAACGCTGCAGGGACTTGAGTACCATGCCGCGCATCAGCAGCAATTCCGGTGTCTGCTGGCTGGGCGCGGAACGCGTGGCCAGGCGATCGAGGGTGGCGAGCGCTAAGTGGTTGCGCCCCTGGTCTCGATAGATTTCGGCGACCGACATTTCCACTTCCGGATATTCCGCCTGTTCCGATAAGGCGCGTTGGTAGCTGGTTAACGCCGCTTCGTACTGTCCCTGGGCCCGCATCAGGTCCCCGTTCAGCGCCCACGCACTTGCCAGGTGGCGATTGGTACGAATGGCCTGCTGCACGTTCGTTGAAGCCGCGGAAAAGTCGCCGTGGTCCAGTTCCATCCGAGCCAGTTTGACGTACAGGTGCGGGTCCCCCCCGGACAACTGCACCGCCGTCTTCATCTGCGCGATCGCCTGCAGATGCTGCCCCTGTTGCCAAAGTGCTTCCGCATAACCGCAATGCGCCCGTTCGTCCGACGGACAATGCTGAATCGCGCTCTCAAAGCACTGCTTCGCTTCCAATTCGTCCCCGCGCCGAATGGCTTCTTTGCCTTCGAACGACAACCGCCGCGCGGACGCCAGACCATCCGACTCCGTCTTGCCGCGCATCGAAGCGCAGCCCGTTGCGAACACGCACGAACCGACTACGGCGCTGAGGACCAATTTGCGAAGGAAAAGCGGCAAAACAGGAATTCCCAAAACAACTGAAAGTCGCCCTGCTCTTTCTATCGACACAGACGCCGACCGGCGCACGGCAAATTCCGGTGGGGCCGCAAAGGCTAACAAAACCCACAAAAATCAACAAGAACGATGCTGGAGGGTAAAGGGGTCGGGAGTCAATTGCCGGAACGGCCCTTCGGGTGCTTCGCACAATTGACTCCCGACCCCTTTACCAACCCAATTGACTCCCGACCCCTTTACCGATCTACCCGAAAATTGAGCTGAGATAGACTACTAGGGTCCAACGAAAACACCAGCAACGCCCTTTTGCTCCCGGAATACGGCTGCTAGCATGTCCGGGCATGACCGGTCACTATGAGAATTTCGGCATCCGCTTTCTCTATCCCGAGAACTGGAGCATCGCCGAGGAGGACGCCAGCGGCTGGCCACGAACCGTGACGCTGCAGAATCCCAGCGGGGCGTTCTGGTCGCTGCACGTTTACTCCCCTCCCCGCAAGCCGCTCGAATTAACGACCACCGTGCTGGAAACCATGCGCGGCGAATACGAGGACTTTGAATCGCAAGAAGCGACCGATGTGATGGGGGATATAGAAATTCACGGTTTCGATATGGATTTCTATTGCCTCGATATGGTTGTCGAAGCGCGTGTGCGGGGTGTCACCGTGGGGGAGGCGACGTATCTATTTTTTTATCAGGCCGAGTCGCAGGAATTCACGAAACTGGACCAAGTCTTTCGAGCGATGGCACTTAGCACGCTGCAGAATGTTGCGGCAGTGCCATAGCGGGGCGTCTTGTCAGACCGGTGGTTCGACAGCCTCACGCTCACGGCGGCACGCGGGCAGGGCAACGCGCTGTTGCCACGTTGGATTGTGATTCGGTATATTTTGTTCGAGTTGAAACATCTGTGAAAGCGCGCGTCGTGTAGGTGTAGCGGCTTTTCGTCAAGTAGCGCTGCAGCGGACAGTGCCGGCGACGCCAGACGCACGTGCCGCTTGCACTTCAGACCGGCAACACGTACTCACAGGAGCAAGGTAGTATGGCTACAGCGACAGACATGGGATGCATCGAGCAGATTGGTGAAACGGCAGGCGCCGTCTGGCGGACGCTGGAAGAGAACGGGCCGATTTCGGTAACCCGGCTGGTTAAGCTGGTGGAAGCGCCGCGCGACACGGTCATGCAGGCTATGGGCTGGCTGGCGCGCGAAGGTAAACTGGAAATCGAAGAAACGAATCGCGGGCGCATCGTTTCGCTCAAGTCCAGCTGGTAGCCTCAAGCGATCCTGCTTGCGTCCATCTCGTCAATGACGTGGAATTATTCGAAGGTCGACGGCATGACTTCGCCATCGGCGATGTTGCCCAGCCGGCGATAGATATCCTGGCTTACGTCGTAGCTTATCCGCTGTACCGATCCGTCCACAAATGACGCATTGAAGGATGCCGAATGGACGCTCCCGAAGACATACAGCGACACACCGCGCGCGTCGCGCATCGGCGGGAAGTAGCGTGCATTCGTTGACCGATAGATATCATTGTCGTAGCCGACGTACATGACCTCGTTATCGGCCGGATCGGTTCCTCGTTCCCAGCGGTCAATGGCCAGGTATTTCTCTCCGACGCAAATCGTGGCCGAGGTCCCGTCCAGAACATCCGCCAGGGCTACTCGGCTGCACTGGTAGGAGATCCCCGTTTCTTCCTTTGGCGGATCGCCAGGCTGGCCGCCTCCCGGCGGAACCGGTGGTTGCGTGGCCCCTGCTCCGGGACCGGGGCCGATCTCGTTGCGGCGGAAGTCGCCGCAGTTGGCGGCGTAATCGGTACGGGCCACGGCTCGAGGCGGATCGGAATTGCGAATCTGGTTGGCCAGCCCGCTGCTGATCGTCCACAGCAGCGCTTTGCGACGCGACGGGCAATTCATGACGTTCAGTGGCGTCTCCAGCCTTTGTTTCGAGGCCGCGAACTTGGCGGCTTGCGCTTTCCCTGCCCCCAGGCGGTGCAGGTCCTCTTCCTCCAGGAAGGGCAGGCTGTTGTAGACCCAGCCGCCTGGCTGCTCCTTGCCGAAACCGGCGTCGGGATCCCCGACCCAAAACCAGCCCCAACCACCCGTGGGGAAGTGCTTGTGGATGTCGTGATGGCCTTGAAACGCCAGCGTGATCTGCTTCAAGTTGTTGATGCATTCGGTACGCCGCGCCGACTCGCGCGCCGCCTGCACGGCCGGCAGCAACAGGGCGACCAGAATACCAATGATGGCGATCACGACCAGCAGTTCCACCAGCGTGAACGCGCGCCGGACCCCCGCGGTCCGCATGCGACGTGCGAACGAATCGAAAGATAACATGACCGGAATCTCCGTGAATTAATCCTCTGCGGTTTCTGAGCTCAGCTCGAACGTGACGCCTCGCTCAAGCCCAGGTATATCGGTGGCCACTTCCTGGCCCAGTATCGTATCGGTATTGTATTTTGCCGGTATCGTTTCGACGCCTGCTTCCTTTTTCGAAACGGACACCCTGAACATTCCGCAATGAGATCCGGGAATCGCCGATCCTTCCTGCCTCATGTAGCACCAACCGTCCTGCGCAGTGATGCCGCTGCACGGTTTGACTTCGGGGCCCATGAACGGTTCCGGGATGAGCGTCACGGTGGCTCCTTCCAGCGGTCGGCCATCCAGCAGGACGGTACACGTGAAGTCCAGCAGTGCCATGCGGTCGTTTTTGTAGAACTGCATTCGACTCAGCAGTTCAGGGCGAGTCAGCATGCCGTCGCCGTCGGTATCCATCATCGGCGCCGCCGCGGCAAGGGATGGGACTTGCTGCCACTCGTCTTGATAAAGGATCTTGTTCGAGTCCTTATCGGCGGCAGCCAGGATCAAGTCGACAGACGCCTCCGGGTCGATTTCCGGAATGGCCACAGGCGCGTTTTCGCAACCCGCCACCAGCAGCAGGATGGCTGCCAGGATCACCGCGACACGGTTGACGATCGCCGCTGGAATGTAGTGCGCACCGAGCCTGATGATCCCTGCCTTACCATGGGCCAGCGGATGCCGTTCGATAGCATGCTGATTGCAAAACATTTCCGTCATCTGTCATTGACTCTCCGGACTGTGGTTCGCCGCTAGAAGCGCGTTCTCTACACAAGATGCTGGTAACAACCAATCACGATGCGGCGGAATTCTTCGCAGCCGGCAATTGAATCGTGGGGTCCTGCGAACGCAGTTTCCCGAATTCGGACACTTCCAAACCTAGTCGATTATACCAAATGCCGCTCGCGAATTGCGGCCAAAACGTCCAAAATCGGCTTTTTGGCTCCCCCCGCATCAATCAGGCCACCGTGGGGAAATTCGTGCGCGTTTTCGTCGCAGAATTGACTGAAGGTAACTCCCCAGACAGCTTGCTTGGCAAGCGTAATAGGCAGCAGCAAACTTGCCGCCGCCGCCTGCGACGCCAGCCCCACACCGGCAGCCCCCATCTGTTCCAGTGTCGCGACTTTCCGCGACGCCCGCGGGTCCCCGGCAGCGCTGCTGGGAATCGCGAAATTGACGAACAAGGGCTGGCCAAACGTCGTCCAGCGATCCAGCATCTTGCTGTACTCCAGCGGGTCCCTCGGCAGCGTTCCCCCGTGCCAATAGCCCAGGTGGATATCCAAACCAAAGCCGGAGACTCCCAGGTCGGCGCGGAGCAGCGCGTCGGCGAAATGATAGGGCGACAGGCAATGCGCCCGTTTGGCCATGTATTCGGCCCACGGTCGATCAAAGTTGACGATCACCGGTGTGCGCTGGTCGAGCCGGCGAATGGTTTCCACAATCGCCGCCAGCAGACGCAGTTTCTGTTCGTCCGACAAGGACAGTTCATCGCTGCTGTTGATGGCCGTGGCGGCATTCCACACATGCACACGCCCGCGATACCGGCTCACCGCGGCCGTCACGTATTCCAGGACGCAGGACGCGATGTTGTCGAAGTCCCCCTCCCACAAGTAGAGCCAGTCGGGCAAGCAACGGGGCGAAAAGTCGATGATCGGCGGCGAGACAATGCGCAGGCCCTGCGATTGTCCCCAAGCCAGTTGCTGGTCGACCGCATCCCAGCAACGCTGCCCTTCATCCGGTTCCACGTCGCGCCACGTTAGATTCGACGTTGCCGCATTGAAAGCGCGAAGGAATTCCGTTTCCGCGAACGGCGGCATCGGCACGCGCTCGACCGTACCCACCAGCAAGGTTCCCAATTGCGCCGCTTCGCGATGCCGCAGGTCCAGAACCTGACGCGAATACTCGCGACTCAACTCACCAATCATGGCCGCGGACACGCGCAGCGATTGAATCGCCTCCTCCGCGCAAACGACCGGCGTGTCCTGGGATATGGCCGACGCTTTAAAATGCTGAGTCGCCTGGTGGCGCAAGCGGTCGAAGCCGGCCGGCAGCACCAGCCCCATGTGACGCCAGACGGCTGCCTGGTTTCGGACCCGGGACAAGGTCCCACGAGCCAGCTCGAGGGCCAGATGGTACGGTCTTTCGCGATCGACGAGCAATGTCGTCGACAAAACCACTTCGCCGAATTCCTCCGTCGGCCAGGGGATGTACAACGAACCCGCGATGCTATCCGATCGTTCGACGCGGAGTTCACCGTCCGCCAGCGAATTCAATCCCGGCATAGGAACCGCTTCGACTCCCGCCACGTAGGCGCGCTGCACCGTTTCCGCCGTGATCTGGCAGTTCATCGGCGTGACGAAACGCATGTAACCCATCGGCAGTCCAGGCTGAATGTTCGAGTCGCGTGTTCCAACGGATCCCTCGAGAATCTTGCGAGTCTACCGAAGTCCCTGTATGTGTTCAAGTTTACGGGCACCGGGGTAGTGTCCTAATCTTGTGGTGCAGGCGTGAAAATACAAGCACGCAGCGCGAGCAAGTGCGTTTTCTCCGGGATTTCG
>CALBSZ010000547.1 GCA_937967665.1 uncultured Planctomycetaceae bacterium | reverse complement strand
GCAATTGGTGTGGATCGTCGATCCGCCAACCAGAACGATCACCGTTTACAATGCGCTGGAATCGTCGCGCACCCTGTCTGAATCCGATACCGTTGACGGCGGCAACGTGCTCGCCGGTTTCACACTGGCCGTCGCCAACCTCTTCAGCGAACTCGACCGCCAAAGTCCCTAAACAACGGACGGCCGATCGCTAACGTCTTGCCTCGTCTGCTTGTTTCGACTAGCCTGCTTGCTTCGGCTATCATGGATCGCGGTGGAATTGAATCCCGGCGTGCCGGACTCTACAATGGCGTCCGAAAGGGAATCTGCCGTGCTTGGGCCAGGCGGTTGCGTTGCGGAATGGTAGGCTCGCAGACTGCAATTGCGAAGTTGTTTTCCGAGAGGTGGCCGCTTCCGAGCCACAGAATTAACGTGAAATCCAAGACAGACGTTGCTTTCGAAATACTCCGGGCGATTCGGCGGATCTTGCGCAAGACGTCCCAGCACTCCAGGCAAGTCGCCAGACAATCCGGCTTGAGCGTGCCGCAGTTGCTGTGCCTGAAGGCCATCGACGACGCTGATGAGAATGCGGAAGTGACCGCGGCGATGGTTGCCGAGAACGTGCAGCTTTCGGCGCCGACCGTCACGCGGATCGTCGATCGGCTGGAAATGGCCGGCTATGTGTCTCGAGCACGCGACAGCCAGGATCGGCGCAAAGTCTGTTTGTCGTTGACGGAATTGGGGCGGAAACGACGAAACGCTCCCCACACCACTTCACGACCAGTTTCTGGAACGCATCAAAAAGCTCACCGCCAGGGAACGGATGGCCCTGCTGCAATCATTGAAACAGATTGTCGAAATGATGGAGGCCGAAGGCATGGATGCCTCGCCGGTGCTCACGCCAGAAATCGATGTGAAACCAACCGAGTGAGGAACCCAGGGTTCAGACTTTCCGGGCAGTGATGAAATCGAAGTGATCGACAAATTCGAGCACATCCTGATCGGCGTGGATCTCTTTCATCTCGGCGATTCCCGCCTGCAGCTCGTCCGGCGTAAAGCTCGTCAGCACGGACATGTAGCAATGTTGGACCATCTTGACGTAGTGGTCTTTGGGAATGGCGTGGGAGAATTGCAGCGCATCACGCTCCACCTGAAAACCAGCCGCTTCCAAATGCAGTACCAGTTCGTCCGGATTGGCATGCCAGGTGAGGCAACGTGCCAGTGCTGCCGGAAACAACGGGTACTTCACCGCCGGTGGTACATGAACCAGCAGCAAGATTCCTTCGTCGGCCAGCCTCGCGTGCAGGTTGGACAATAGCCGTTGCCGGTCATCAATGTGGTGGATGGTTTCTTTGATCAAAATCTTCTGGTATTTCCCTTCACGCTCCGCAAAGGTCAACGCGTCCTCGGCCAGGCGTGTTATCGGAGCGTCCGGTGGGATTTGCGACAGCATTTGTTCGTACGGGTCGACTCCCAGGATCCTGTTCTTCAGCGGGACCTGCTTCAAGATGTCAAGCGAGTAGATTCCGGTGCCGCAGCCCAGATCGACAAGAGTGTCGTCTTCATGAAGTTCAAGTTTCTCGATCATCATCGACGTCAGCGAACGAACGAAGTCCGGTGAATAAAAGAGGAACTCATCGTAGTTGTCCGCCAAGCGCGTGTAATGTTTATCGATCACTTCTTGCATCAGGTTGCTCCTTTACTTTGATTTGGGTTTGCGAGCACGTGTCGCAGATCTGTATCGCTTTCCCGGGGGGGTGTTGTATCGCAACGTTTGACGATTCGCCGCGGAGACCTCGCATCCCATCCAGGCTCGGCGGCATTAATGATGGTGCATGGACGTTCCACCCACCGGCGTGACTTGCCGTTCCGCCAGGTATTCGGGTCTCGGCGGTCGATCGCCATACGGCTCAGCAAGTGCATTTTCCACACTGTTGAAAACGACAAACAAGTTGACTCGAGGAAACGGGCTCAAGTTTCCCGTCGAACCGTGCATCGTATTGCATTCGAAAAATAGCGCGGACCCGGCTGGACCGGTGGGAGCAGTCATGCCGCCGCGATCGACCAGTTTCCGCAGGGCATCACGGGAGGGAACTCCGTACTCCTGCTTGCGCAACGACTGCGTGTAGTGTTTGTCCGGCGTGGCGCCTTCGCAGCGAATGAACCACTCGTGCGAGCGGGGAACGACGATCAGCGGTCCATTGAATTCATTGCTTTCCGTGAGCGACAGGGACACGCTGACGGCCCGCATGCGGGGCATGCCGTCTTCGACGTGCCAGGTTTCGAAATCGGAATGCCAGAAAAACTCCTTGCCGTCAAAAGCGGGCTTGAAGTTAATGCGCGATTGGTGGATGTAGACGTCACTGCCGAGCAACTGTCGGGCAGCGTCTACGAGTCGTGGGTCTTCACATACCCGGCGGAAAACGTCGCTTGTTTGGTGCAGGCGGAAGAGTGAACGGATGACCTCGCCACCCGGCTCGGCGACGACTCCGTAGTCGCTCGGCCTGGCTTCGTCAGCCAACCGATTCGCTTCGGCCAGTAGTCGCTCTGTGTCGTCTTCGGCGAACAAACGTCGCTTGAAGCGATAGCCGTCCCGGCGGTAGCAGCGAGTTTCGTCGTCGGTCCAGGGGCCTGAGGAATCTCCCCACAATACCGGGTCCTGGCGTTCGATCGCTTCCCAGGTGTCTACGCGGGAATAGTAAGGGTCGGTGGTTTCGTGTGTCGTCGCAGATATGGTGGTTGGCATGGTGCTTGTCGTTTCCTCCCGTAAATCAATTCGTCGGACGCCGGGGCGTTCCTCCTGCGGGGAAGGCAACCCGTTTGCCCAGTTCTCAGTCTCTTTGCTCAGTCCTCGATCAGCGGGTAGACGCCGTTTTCATCGTGATTTTCGTGGCCGACCAGCGCTGGATTAAAGACGCAGACCATCCGTAACGTGCTCTCGGCAGTCAGGACGTGTTGTTCGTTGCCGTTCAGGGCATAGATGGTTCCGGGCTCGATCACCGTCAATTCGTCGGTGGCCAGGTTTCGCAGTGTTCCGCGCCCCGCGATGCAGTAGACCGCTTCCAGATGGTGTTGGTAGTGCATCGTGGTGGAAGTTCCCGCATGGATGATCGTGTCATGCATCGAGAACCCCATCCCGTCGTCGCGCAGCAAGAGTCGACGGCTGGTCCAGTTTTCCGCTTGAACTTCGCGTTCCGTCCCCTGGATCTCTTCAAGTTTCCGAATGATCATGCCGCACCTACTCGCGTGCCAGTGACCCGTGAAACGCTTTCCTGGAGGATCGACAATCCTTGCTCCAGTCCGGAATCACTGATCGTCAGCGGCGGCAGGCATTTCACGACTTCGCTGTCCGGTCCGGATGTCTCGATGATCAGTCCATGTTCAAAGGCATCACGTGAAACTTGCGCGGCCAGCGACTTGTCGGCAAACTCAATACCCTGAATCATGCCGCGCCCGCGGACGGCCGCGTCACACGTGTCGGCCAGGTCCAGCAGGGCATCTCGAATCTGTCGTGCGTTGCGCTTCACCTTGTTCGACAGCGCGTCGTCCGTCCAGAATTCGTCGAGCGCCGCGGTTGCCGTCACAAAGGCGAGGTTGTGCCCGCGAAACGTACCGTTGTGTTCGCCCGGGTCCCACTGGTCGAGTTCCGGCTTCATCAAGACCATCGCCAGCGGCAAGCCGTATCCAGATAGCGACTTGGACAAGCAGATGATGTCAGGATCGATACCGAAGGGTTCGAAACTGAAAAACGGGCCTGTACGTCCACAGCCGACCTGGATGTCGTCGACGACAAGCAGCACGTCAAACCGCCGTGCGAGCCCTTGCAAATCCTGCATCCACTGCCGCGATGCGACGTTGACACCGCCTTCGGCCTGAACGGTTTCGACAATGATGGCGGCCGGCAAATCCAGGCCGCTGCTGGAATCGTCGAGAAACCGCTCCAAAGCATCAATGGTGTCCGCGTCGGTTCCCAGGTAATCGCAATAGGGCATGTGCGTCACGTTGTTCAGAGGAACACCCGCACCCGATCGCTTTCCCGCATTGCCAGTCAACGCGAGTGAACCCAGCGTCATGCCGTGAAAGCCGTTGGTAAACGCCACGACGTTGTGCCGCCCTGTTACTTTACGCGCCAACTTCAAAGCGCTTTCGACAGCATTTGTCCCGGTCGGGCCCGGAAACATCAGCTTGTAGTTCATCTCTCGCGGCTGAAGAATCACGCGTTCAAACGTCTCCAGCAACTGGCGTTTCGCCGATGTCGCCATGTCCAGGCCGTGAGTCACTCCATTGTTTGCCAGGTATGTCATCAGGGGCTGCCGCAGGACCGCCGGGTTGTGCCCGTAGTTCAGCACGCCGGCTCCGGCAAAAAAGTCAATGAACTCCTGCCCCTTTTCATCAATCAGTGTTTCACCTTCAGCACTGGAAAATACCGTAGGAAAACTGCGGCAATAGCCACGTACCTCGGATTCCAGACGTTCAAACGTTTCCATTCTAGTTCCTTTCAAGTGGTCCGATTCGGATCAACGGTTCGTCTTCATGGTGCGGGTCGAGAAAATGCACGCGACTAAATCCATCCGTCCAGGTGCACGCGGTGTTCAGTTCACCAGCCAACGACTCGAACAGCCGTCGTGATGCAACGTTAGACGCGGTGACGGTCGCTTCCAGGAACTCGACGTCCCGGCAACCGGGAGAAGCCAGCAACTGACGCAATAATTGTTTGCCCAGACCTTGGCGGCGCGCGGATGCGGCCACACCGATCTGCCAGACGAACACCGCCTCCGGCCGTTGTGGCGGGCAGTAGGCGGTGACGAAACCGACAAGTTCGGTATCACGCTCCGCGACCAGGCAGGTTTGCGAAAAGTCGTGACAAAGAAGCAGGTAGAGGTAGCATGAGTTTGGTTCCAAGACCCTCGAGTCTTCGACAAGCTTGAGAATCCGGGCCGCATCGGAAAGCGCGGGCTGTCGAAAAACGACAGGGTTTGGCGATTTCGCTGTCCCGGTGATGTCGGTCGAGCGAGTGACGTAACCTATTTGATTGTGTTTTGTTAAGGATCGAGTCACGGCGGTGAAAGCGATAACAATTTCACAAAAAATGATTGCACAAACAACCATTGCGAAGACATTAACATAGCATGTTCTGAGCCACAATCAAGGTTGCTTCCTCGTTGTTTGCATGAAAATGGTGTGTATTTCATTCAGAACTTTACCGACCAGGCGCGGATACCTTGCATGATCATTTCAATTGCCACCGTACCCACAAACAACGCCGTGATGCGTCCCGCCACTTCGATATACCTTTGAATCAGCGACTCGCGACGCTCGCGTACAAAATCGTGCACGGATTTGAGCAACATCATGACGACCAGGCATGCGATCACGGCGAGTACGATTGCGGCGCACGCGGAGAGCGGTTCAAGCCGCTTGCCGATGACAACGCTGGCGCTGATCGTGCCCGGGCCGATCAGGATGGGCATGGCGATGGAACCCGCCAGATTTGCGGAATCGCCTCGCAGGAATTCGATGGCCGTTGGTCCGCGAAAAACGAATTGAATGCCGATGAGCAGGAACACAATGCCGCCGAATATTTGAAAGGACGCGAATTCGGCCTGCATGAAACTCGAAAAAATCATGTCTCCCAAGATCGCAAAGCAGCAAAACACAGTACTCGCGATCAGGCCCGATCCGAGCAAGACCTGCTTAAATCGAGCTCGCTCCAGTTTCTGCACGACGTCGGTAAGATAGACGATCACCAGAAATGGGTTGAGGAGCACAAGCAGCAGCGTGGTCGATCTGAAGAACTCTGTCATTTCGCCATTGCCGCTCACAACGGAAGCGTGCAGCTCAAGTAAGATTCACGATTCACTTCGGCATTTGGCCGCGCTACTGCCAGTATTGAATGAAGAGCAAATGGAAACACCTCTCCAGTATCCCGATTGCCCGCTGTCCCATCAACGAGGTATCCGAAAAACTTCCCTCACTGCGGAAGTTCCTTCTGGTTCGCCCCTCAGCCAGTCGTGTGCAGTTCGGCGCGATCTCTTGCTGTTTCGAGCGGGCGCGAAGTGGGCGCCACCAGCTCGTCGTGAATTCGCTGCACAATGCGTTCGATGCGTTGCATTTCCTCAAGCTGTGCTCCAGCCCGGTTGCGCACAACCGTTGCCGTCAACACTTTGATGCCAACCTGGTAAGCCGCGAGTGTCAGTGGTTCGAACTCTTCCATGAAGCCATTGAACGTACCAGCCAATTCTTCCGTGACGTTGCCGATCACGCGCAAGTACCAGGTGAAGTGCGACTGCGGGCGCATGCCGCGTTCGTGGAGTATGTTGACTACTTTCTGGATGGCGTTTTCGTCTCCACAGACGATGCAATCCGTTCCGCTGCGCTGGTGCCGAATTTCTTCGACGTTGACGTTGTGTTCCGCAAAGATTTTCAGGAAGGAAATCAGCGCGCCCGGTTCGTCCGGAATCGTACCCGCATGGACATTGACCGCTTCCATCGGCCTTTCAATGATGTACAGACCGGCGGGAAGATCAATGTCGGACACAACGGTATTGATCTCCGGCCGGGCCGGATCGAAGATCCGCACCGGTACGTTTCCCGCCCGCACCGGCTCGACGGCCCGCGCGTAGATGTTGCCGGCTTCGGTGGCCAGGTCGTAGTTGAGTTCGTCAACGGTTCGAGCCATATCACCGACGAGCATGTCGTCACCGGTGAGTACACCGGGGGTCTCTTTGCAGAAGCCGACATATTCGGCATCCAGAGCCAGGCCGAGGAACGTGGCGGTGAGATCCGAACCGCCGCGCCCCAGGCTGGTGCGATAGACGCCGCTGTACGAGTCAGCAAGTTGTTCATCGTGTCCCGTCTGCATGATTTCCTTGAATTCGTTGTTCGGGTCATAGATGCCGTCGAAACCGGTCACGATGGGAATGATGTTTCGTTCGAGGTACTGTCCGACAATGACCTCGCGGGAGTGATCCACGGCGCGGGCCCAATCGATGGTTGCCGATCCAAAGGCGTTGTCTGTATAGATGCCCAGTTCCAACGCAGTAACGGCAGCGGCGGCCATCGGGAACGTACCGTTATGGAAGTGCGCGTTGAGGTAGGCGTAGATGATTTTGACCGCCAGCCGTTCGCCCGCCGTGATAATGATGTCATTCAAACTGGGCACGTTTTCAAATGCCGAGCAGGACATGGCAACGGTGTTCTTGAGCGAATCGACGTCGTCTTCCAACTCGCGAATCAGTTTCGAGTCACCGCTCAACTTGAGATCGTCAATCAGGCTTCGATGAGCGTCGAAAATCTTCTGCGCGAACGAATCGACACCCTCCGCGAACGAGTCGTTTGCCGCCACATGACTCTTGTAGTTCTGCAGCATGTCCGTGACGCTGAATTTTTCTTCAGCTCCGCTGCGTCCGCGACGATAGGCCGAAAAGACGGGGACGACGAAGGTGTTCTGGGATACAAGGCCGGCAATGGTTTGCCGCGCCAGCCGGATGCGCCCTTGTTCCTTCGTCGCGCCGACGGTGGTCCCGCCGAATTTCAGCACGATGATCTTCTTACTGCTGCGGCGGCGTGGAATACTGGCCAGCGTGGAGTCAGATATTGTCAAATAGGACACGACGAACGTTCCTCGATTCCTGGAGATGTATTTTGCATGAAAGAAGCTGCCCACGCGGCAACCGTCCATTCCTGGTACACAGCGTTACCGACGCTTTTCGCAGGTGGCATGCGCAAACGCGACACGCGGGAAGCCGGGTTGCTAATTCTTACCTACTTCCAGCACGGAGAAGTTCACCTTGCCGTTCGGTCCGGCAATGGCAACTTCGTCGCCGGGCTGTTTGCCGATGAGGGCCTGAGCCAAAGGGCTGCCGACCGGAATCTTATTTTCCAGCAATTCGGCCTCAGCGCTCTCCACAATGTGGTACGTCTCTTGCTCGTCCGTCCCCTTTTCTTCGACGCGTACCCAAGTTCCAAGGGCCGCGGAGGGTTGTTGTTCACTCATGTCCTACACTCACTTCTGGCTCGAACTGACAATCTGCAAGAGACTTGGGCGTGATGCCACCGTACCGCCACAGGTCCCTTGTTGCTATTTCCATGCAATTAAAGTAATTTCACACACAATCATTGCATGCGCAAGTATATCAACGATCCGAAAGGCATTTCAACCGTACATGAACACGGTCATTCTGAGTTTTCTCGGTTTTCTGTTGCTGTTTACCGTCATCGGCGTACTGTCGTCGATAAAGAGAAAGAGCACCACGCAGGACTATTTGATAGCGGGACGTAGCGTCAGCCCATGGTTGACCGCGTTGTCTGCCGTGGCCACGAACAATAGCGGCTTCATGTTCATTGGTCTCATCGGCTACACCTATCGCCACGGCATTTCCGCGGTCTGGATGATGGTGGGCTGGATACTCGGTGACCTGACGGCCTGGCTGTTGGTGCATCAGCGCGTGCGCCGGCATTCGGAAGACGTTGACGTGGCGACGGTCCCCGCGCTGATGGGGACACATAAGGATTCCGTCAATCGGCCGATCATCGTCGTGGCGGGCCTGTTAACCTTCGTGTTGCTGGGCGTCTACGCGGCAGCACAGTTGAAGGCGGGGAGCACGGCACTACACACGTTGTTTGGTTGGGACATGCGGGTGGGAGCCATCATCGGCGCGGTGATCGTCGTGCTCTATTGTTTTTCCGGCGGTATTCGTGCCTCGATCTGGACGGATTGTGCCCAATCGGTCGTCATGATGACCGCGATGGTGTTGTTGTTGGTCGTCGCGACAACCAAGGTGGGCGGGCCGGCCGAGTTGTGGAGCAACCTGTCGGCTCAGGATCCTCAGCTGGTGAACTGGCGGCCGCAGAACCTGGAATTCGGTTTTGCGCTCTACCTCTTGGGAATGACATTCGGAGGTTTTGGGGCCGTCGGGCAGCCCCACATTCTGGTGCGATTCATGGCGATCCGTTCGGTCGAGCAGATTCGCAGGGCCCGATGGATCTATTTTGCCTGGTTCGTACCGTTCTTCGTCGCCGGTATTGCCGTGGGACTCTACTCGCGAGCGATCATTCCCGATATTGCCTCGCTGGAGATTGCTCAAGACGTTACCGACGCCAGCGAGTTAGCGATGCCTCAGTTGGCCCGCCTGCTGCTTCCCGACGTCCTGGTGGGTCTTACGTTGGCCGGCTTGTTTGCCGCCACGATGTCAACAGCGGATTCGCAGATTCTGGTTTGTTCGGGTGCGTTGACCCAGGACATCAATCCACGCTGGCGCGACTCGTACATGGCCTCGAAGATCGGCACGCTTTCCGTGACGCTGCTTGCCTTGGCAGTCGCGTTGCTCGCGGGCCAGGGGGTCTTTTCGCTGGTGTTGATCGCCTGGTCTGCCATGGGCGCCGGCTTGGGGCCAGTGCTGATCTTGCGTGTGTTTGGCCAGCGCGTGTCGGCGCCGGCGGCGTTGTTGATGATGATCACGGGAGTCGCCACGGTGATCGTCTGGAATATCAGCGGTTATGACGCGGCGGTATTCAAGCTGCTCCCCGGCATGGCCGCCGCCTTCGCGGTCTACGCGGTTGTGAAAATCTTCACTTAGGCTCGGAGCCTGCGGCAACTGACTTCGGGAGGCCGCGAGAACGACGAATCTTACACGTTGCTGGAGCTTGGTGAATTAAAAACCCGCCGCATGTGACTGCCGGATGGTGGACTGACACATTTTATTCAGCCGTTTCGGAAAGCAGTGTGTCCGCCATTTGTTTCAGCTCGTCGATCTTGGTCTGCAACTCTTCGTTGGTTGCTCCCTTGGAAGCGAGGCTTTCGAGTTGTTCCATGTTGCGGTGGAACTCTTGATAGGGATGGCTGGCCGGGAAGTCTTCGTATTGGTCAAGAACTTTCACGATTTCCCTGGCTGTCGCGGTGACATCACCGGCAGCGAGCGCTGCATCGAGCTTCGCGCTGCTGCTTTCCACACATTCGCGAAGAACCTTGGCGGGACTGCGACGCGGTGGCGACGGCTGCGGCGCCGCTTCGCAACCGGAAAGGACAACTGCGACGGTGAGCCACGCGAGTCGCGTGAAGAAGTCAGGAGACGTGCGTCGATTCATTGCAAACTACCTCAACGTTGTGATCCGGGACACCGGCCATCCACTATTCTTCGCGTCCGCCGAGAAATCGTTCATGAACTCGCCGATTATTCTGCCGTACCGCAGCAACGAGTTCTTCATAGGGCTGGCCATCGACTTGCAGCAGGCCTTGCTTGAGCATCTTCTGGTCGCCATCGTAACGATCGATATACTGGCAGCGATCATACCCAATCAGATAAGGCTTGGAAAAGCCTGCCTGCAAATAGGCCGCGTGTGCCTCGCCCACACTGGCGTGAGCCGGTGACGGAAGGTCAACGAATAACTAACGAATCGCTTATGGCGATTCGCGCAAGACAATAGCCTGGAAGAACGCCAGCAAGTCGTCTTTGTCGAAGTGACCTGTGATCATACCTTCCTTCTTGATGACCGATCGAATTATCGGCGCGCTGACGACTTTTCCGTTCAAGACGATTGCCAGCCTCTTATTGATATTCCGCGACGTGGTCGCCTCCATCGCCTGTGCGCCATCGTCTGTCAGGGTGAAGCCCACTGACGAATTGCCATTCGCGTCTTTGCAGAACGATACCTTTTCGATGTGACTGTCGTCCAGTTCCGCCTTGCCCGACACAAATACGGACTTGTCGCCCTCGGGGAGTTTCATCTTCGACCATCCAGGGTTTTCGTTATCGTCCGCAAGACGGAATTCCAGTGTTGGTGCCGCGTCTTCAGCGAAGATCGAGCCAACCGGACCTGGCAGGAACACTATGAACAGCGGCAAAGTCTGAAGAGTCCTGTACATGGGCTTCTCCGCACTCGGAATTGTCATGGTCGGCAATCGGCCTGCAAGCCGCGAGCATGCTGATGGCCGGATCCCGGCGAATCGACGGGGCGTTGAACGTTGCCGAATTATATCCGCATCATTAGAACCGGACGCAGACAACGCTGCAACTCCTTGCCAACTTGCTCGGTTGGATGCGCCGGCCTTTTCGGAGTGGGGTCAGATGCCAAGCGACGGCGTCAATACGAGAACGCCTGATCCGCACGCTTGACGACGCTCAGAGCAAATCAAGAATGTTCGATAACGCCATGGATGGGCGTTGCGGGCAGGACGCCGGTGAGTTTTTGGTCGAGTCCGCCGTAGAAATAGGACAGGTGATTATGGTCGAGTCCCATGAGGTGCAGGATCGTGGCATGGAGGTCGCGTACGTGATGACGGTCCACGACGGCGGCGTGGCCGACATCATCCGTTTCGCCATAGCTGACGCCTCCCTTAACGCCGCCCCCCGCCAACCAATACGTGAAGCCCTTGGGGTTATGTTCGCGGCCGCCGTTTTCGTTTTGCGAAACGGGTTGGCGACCGAATTCACCACCCCAGACGACGAGGGTTTCGTCGAGCAGGCCGCGCTGGGACAGGTCGGTGAGCAGGGCGCTGATGGGCTTATCAATCTCCGGAGCGTGAATTTTGAGATTCTCTTCGATGCCATTGTGCGCGTCCCAGTTCTGTTGCTGGTGCCCGCCGCCATGATAGATTTGCACAAAGCGTACACCGCGTTCCACCAGGCGACGGGCGATCAGGCATTGCCTGCCAAAGACGGACGGACCGAGCGCAATGGGATGATCCGGTCGCGGATCAAACAGTCCGTACATCTCCTGGGTCGCGCGCGTTTCTTGTGCCAGATCCAGTGATTCCGGTGCGGAGGCCTGTAACTGGAAAGCTAATTCGTAACTCGCGATCCGCGCTTGCAGTTCCGAATGCCCGGTACGGCTTGCCAGGTGTTCGCCGTTCAAAGCATGGAGTGTATCGATATCCTCGCGCTGGCTGCGAGTGGTGGCGGTGGTCGGCGGAGTAAGGTCCAGGATCGGCTGACCGACGGTGCGACAGACAGTTCCTTGATAGGCGGCCGGCATGTAACCGGCACCCCAATTCGGGGCTCCGGGAATCGGCCCACCACGTGGATCAAGCATGACCACAAAGGCAGGCAAGTTTTGATTGATGGTTCCCAAACCGTAGCTGAGCCAGGCGCCTAACGACGGATGGCCTTGGATGATGCGACCAGTGTTCATTTGCAGGTTGGCGGAACCGTGCGCGAATGAATCCGCATAGAGACTCTTGATGACGGCCAATTTGTCCATGTGCGACGCCAGGCGTGGAAAGGCATCGCTGCACCACAATCCGCTCTCACCGTGCTGCCGAAACGATCGCCGGGATGCCAGCAACGTCGATTCCTTCACATCCCGCCGCCGGATTTCGAGTTGGATCGATTGCCCGTCGCGCTTTTGAAGTGCGGGCTTGTAGTCAAACGTGTCGACTTGTGACGGACCGCCGTACATGTAGAGGAAAATGCAGCTCTTCGCCGTCGCTGGGAAGTGGGGCGGTAAGGCCGACAGCGGACCCTCTTGGAGCGCATCGTCGCGCCGCTGCGGTTCTGCAGCGAACGATTGCCGCGCGAAGAAACCGTGTGATCCCAGCAGAGCCGACAGCGCGACTCCCGTAAAGCCCGCCCCGGTTTCCCAGAGGAACTCGCGACGAGTCCGTCCGCAACACTCTCGGCGATTCTTGTAACTGCTCATCCCGCTGCCTTTCGGATCACTCGCAGAAACGATTCAGTCTATATAAACAAACTCATTCAAATTGAAAATCAATTTGCAGAGAGACTGCAAGGCACGCTGGCGTGCGCGTTCCTCGTTGTCCGGCAGCGAGGAAATTGCGCCCCGAGGTGGACGAAAGTCTGCTGCCTTGGTTGTGTTGCCAACCGTCACAGCCAGCTGCCGGAAGGCCACTTCGGATTCGCGAGTTTGCAAACCGACGTAGCCTCCGGATAGTGGTTGGGGAACGGCGTAGTCGATCAGCGGATCGCGAGAACGGTCGACAAAGACCTGGACGCGAGTCGATTGCAGTATAACGCGCAGATCCATCCATCGGCCCGGCTCGATTTTCACAGCCGCTTCAGCAAGTGGCAGCCAGTGAGCGCGGTGATCCGCCAGGAAAACGGTTTGACGGCCCGCGTCAAAGCCGACTTCGTAGCCAGACCAACCGCTTTCACCCGGTGCTGCGTCACGGAGGTTCAGCAGCAATCCGGCTTTGAAAGCCCGCTGTGGGGCAAAACGAAGTGCAACGCTTACTTCGGCTTTACGAAACTTCTGGTTATCCCAAATGACGCTGGCATTGCGTCCGCTACCTATCGTCCATGCACCATCGGCTGACTGAATCCAATCGCCCGCGACATGCTGCCAACCAGCAAAGACCTCTGTGTCGGCGAGCGGCACCATTGCACATTCGGCAACGTTCCATTGGTTGTCGTCGGAAGTCATGATCAACTTGTCTAGTGACAAGGCAGCGCCCCAGGTGCTGAAACCCACCAAGCCGCGTTCCACAGGGTTCGGGTCATGAACGTCGATCAGCGGCTGGCCGGAATCCCCCAGCCAGAACCGAACTTGACTACCTTGCGCTTCCAGTTCGAATGTCTGCCAATCGTCAACAGGTACCGCCGCGACAGCCGTTGCCAGTATTTCAGCGCCATCGTTCCGGCGCGTCAAAACCACGGTCTGGTTCCGTGGATCGAGGTAAATACCATATCCGGTCCAGGAATTGCGATCCGGTAACGCGCGGATCAGGATCGCAGCCAGTTCGGAACCACGATGAAGTCGGAGCAAGCCGCTGAGCCTTCCGTCGGTGAAACCGGGGCCCTGCCACAACGCGAACGGAGCCTGCTGAATATCAACGGCCTCGATGCCTTCATATCCGCTGCCCCAGACGCCCGCGTGGTACGACCAGCCGGGATGCGATCCAAGCAAGTGCTCGTCCGGCGTCAGCTTCTCGCGGTAACCGCTGAACAGGGACTCGGGTACGTTTGGTCGAAAGGTGATGTGATCCAGAACGTCGCGCGCCTGTCGCCGCGCGTTATCAAGATAGCGGCGTGCGATCGACAACTCCGTGTCCTTGGGATAACGGCCAAGGGCAACCCGATAGAGCTGCCGAATCTGTGCTGTGGGTTTGTTACCCACGTCGGCTTGGATCTGCTGACCGAACGTCGCGGCGGATTCCTGCACGAAACGACTGTTCAGCATGATCAGTGCCTGCGGCGCGACGGTGGTCGTCGGGCGGACGCCCAGTGGCGTGGTCGTATTGACGTAATCGAAGGCCTCCATCAGCGGGTCGCGCAGTCCGCGTTTGGCAAAAATGTAGATGCTGCGGCGGCGGCGGTCGTCATCGCTTGAAACATCCCAGCCGAATCCCGGCTTGGATTGGCCCGCCACCACTTCGCTACTGAGTCTTGGGAAGATGCCACGCCCTCCCATCGTATCGTTCAGTTGCCCGGAAACCGCCAAGACAGAATCCCGAATTGCCTCGGCATCCAGTCGACGCAGGTTCTGACGCCAGAAAAGTTGATTGCCCGGGTCGCGTTGCGCGGCCGGGATGTTATCGGTCCGCGAGGAACTGCGATACGTGGCAGACGTCATGATCGCCCGCTGCAGCTTCTTGATCGACCAGCCGCTGTCAACGAATTCGACCGCCAGCCAATCCAGCAACTCGGGATGTGTTGGCGGAATTCCAGCGTGGCCGAAATCATTCGGAGTCGCCACGATGGCGCGTCCGAAATGGTGCTGCCAGACGCGATTGACCATCACTCGCGAGGTGAGGGGATGAGCAGGATTCGCAATCCATTCGGCCAAGGCCCGCCGGCGACCCGTGCTGTCTCGACCCTCGGGAGCGTTGCGAATGAGGACATTTGCGCGCTTCGAGTAATCGCTCAAGACCTCTGGAAAATGCGGCAGTATTTCCCGTGACGGGGAGCCCGCATCGCCGCGGATCAACAGGTGTGTCGGAAGTGGAATTCGACCGGTTTCGCGAACGGCGAGCGTCCGGCCGAGTCCAGATGGCAGGTTGAAAAAGAGCGTCGACTCGGCCGTGTTGCTCGTGGGCTTCACGTAGTGCTTGATATTGCGGACAAAAGCCAACAAGCCGTAATAGTCTTCCTGAGAAATCGGATCGAACATGTGATCGTGACAGCGGGCACAGCCGATGGTCTGACCGAGGAAGACCTGGCCCATGGTGGAGAGCACGTCGTCCAGGGCATCGTATTCGGCAGCCCGGAGGTCGTCCGGTTCGTCGTCCCAGACACCCAGTCGGTAGAAGGCGGTTGCCGTCAGGGAGTCGTCGCTGATCTCGTCCAACTCGTCCCCTGCTAATTGCTCCATAATAAAGCGGTCGTAGGGCTTGTCTTCATTGAAGGCTTTGATGACGTAGTCGCGATACCTCCAGGCAAGAGGTTTTTCTTCATCACGTTCGTAGCCGTTCGTCTGGGCAAAGCGGACGATATCCAGCCAATGCCGCCCCCAACGCTCACCATACTGCGGACGGCTCAGCAAATCCTCCAACACCGTTTCCCAGGCGCGCGGCGACGTGTCACCGACGAAACGATCAACCTGTCCCGGCGTGGGAGGAAGGCCGATCAGATCAAAGTAGGCGCGGCGAATCAGCTCACGTCGCGTCGCCGTCCGGTTGGGCTGCAACTGTTCCGCTTCGAGTCGATTTCTGATGAATGCATCAATGGGATGAGATGCGAGCAGCGGGGCAGGCAGCACCGGCACTTGAGGTCGCTGCAGATCGCGGTAGGGCCAATACTCCCGGTCGCCAGGAGTCACCTGTCGTTCTTCGTCGTCTCGAATCGTATTTCCGAGATACTGCTCCACAGGAAACGGCGCGCCCATGGTGACCCACTGGACCAGATTCGCCACTTCAGCTGCCGACAGGCGTGTGCGCGGGGGCATTTTCAGTGACACGTGCTTGACTGCATCAATCAACAAGCTTGCACCCGGATCGCCCGGTACAATCGCCGGACCCGATTTGCCGCCTTGATACAAGCCTTCACGCGTATCCAGCCGCAGTCCACCTTGGGGAACCTTCGCCTTACGACTATGGCATTCGTAACAGTGTTTGGAAAACAGAGGTCGAATCGTCGTTTCGAAGAACTCCACGCGCGCCCTACTTTCGTTCTGCGCCGCGCTACTCGACCTGATGGCTGGCACGAGGCAAGCGACAACGCAGATTGTGACCGGACAAAGCCAGGAGAAGTAATGGGCCATGGGCGAATCATCGTGGGCGGCAAAGAGCTCTCGAAGACTGTAGTCTATTCGCTTCGTCTGCCCACGGCAAACCACCGGTACATTTGCCGCGACGACGTTCCGCCGGTGTACGCCAGGAACTGTCCTGCAGAGACGACTCGGCGCGCCAAAACAGGTCCTGGCCGACGACGTGTAGCTGCAACCGTCGGGCAGACCGGCAGCGAGGTCTAAAACGGCAACGCCTGTCCCACGTTGTTCTTCCGGGCAAGGTCGACGAGCTTGCTGCCCAGCGCGACGTCTTCGATGGCCAGTCCGACGGATTTGAAAATCAGGATGTCGTCGTTCGCTCGTCGACCGCTCGTCGACCGCTAACTCGGCCGCTAACTCGGCCGCTAACTCGGCCGCTAACTCGGCCGCTAACTCGGCCGCTGGCAATGTCGGACAGATTCAGCGCCGCAGACCAGGCGAAGTCGCCGTCACGGAGGGACTGGGCGAAATCGCCGGCTTCACTCACACAGGCCGGGCACGGCGGGGACACAGCCGGGCACGGCGGGGACACAGCACGTTGCGGGGGCACGGCGGGGACACAGCACGTTGGGCACGGCGGGGACACAGCACGTTGTGCGGGGGCACGGCGGGGACACTGCGGCGCGCGCGCGGCGCACCAGGTCGGGGCGCGGGGGGGCCGGGGCAGTGCGGGAGGGGTCGCGCC
>CALBSZ010000546.1 GCA_937967665.1 uncultured Planctomycetaceae bacterium | reverse complement strand
TCCGTAATCGGCGGACCCCTTCGGATTCACTTCCGGCCGCCGGTGTGTCACAATACTCCTTGGTTGTTCGACCTTCTTCCGTCCCATCCGGCGCGGGGTCGGGCATATTAACCGTTGGGCGATCGCAGTCCTCAGATGCCAGAGAGTCATCCCGCAACTGTCGTCTTTCAAGCCATCGGCCGCGACGCACGCATTGCCGACCTTGATTCCCTGACTGCAACGCCCCTCTACAACGATAAGCAGCAACTTTCACAGAACGACGGCCCCGAACACTTCATTGAACTTGCGGTGATTTCTGCCGCGGAAGACGACGACCGCGCTGTTGCATCCGCCCACGATTGGCTCCAAACACATCGGGAGCTGCTCCGAGATCTGGATGCTGACACAATGCTCGAATTCCAAACCACGATCGAGCCCGAATGCGGCAGCAAGGCGATCGTCTTGCCTGCCCCGTTTCTCCAATTGCTCGGATCCGTTGGTGCTAAACTGGTCCATCAATACATTCGCGTGCTCAGTGGCGCGGAATTGGCTCAACTCCGCCGTGAAGGTCGAGGCCCGCAACGCGACAGCCCAACATAGATTTGCCGCATGGCCGCGACATCCATGCCGCGGTCGCCTTTGTCCTGGGCGCGACGTGCGTCCCGTTGGTAAAATCGTCTCTTGTTCCAACGTCGTCCGCTTCGTTTACGAGGGCGACGGCAATGCTTCCCGTTGGCAGAACGCCTCATACCTTGGCAAGTTGCTTTTTGCGGCGGGTTGTTTGTTTTCGCTTCACAACGCGCGCGCCAACAATTTTCCCGATCTGTGAGCGAGATGCCCCAAGGGCCGCGAGTGAGCGGACGAACAACTCCATCGACACTGTTCGATCGGCGACTTCCATTTTCGCGATACGCGATTGGCTCGAACCAATTCTCTTGGCCAACTCTTGCTGGGTGATTTTCAGTTCCTGACGCATCGTCTTTACGTTGGCAGCAAGAGACAGCTTCATATTGACCAACATCTCCTCGGCGTCGCTGAGCTCAAGGAAATCGGACGCCGACCCAACCTTCCAGCCCGCCGCTTCAAGTTTTTTCTGTTTGGATGATTTCATTTTATTGCCTCGTCGTATTGTTTGAATCGCCGCTGGCATGCGTCGATTACTTTCTTTGGTGTTTTGCCGGTTTTCTTGGCGAAGACTTCACCAATTACGATCGCATCGGCATCTGTTCGATAAATGATGCGCCAATTCGCGTCTTCGTCCCTGACCCGAAGTTCGTGGCATCGTTTGCAATGGATGGCATCGGCCGACTGTGCGGCAATCCGATGCTTTCGCCTCGCTGGAGGCGGCGCAACAAAGTTCCAGCTTCGATCCGCGCTTCCAGCGAGAATGGCGGCGTCTTAATCTCGCCCTCCAGCCAGACCAGCGGTTTGTCATCCCCGTTCATTCAATCAACTATATGTCAGAATCGGCATATGTCAAGTCTGACATTAGCCGCTTTCCGCGATTCGAGCGTCGATCGCGTGCCAACACAGCATGGCCGCAAAGGCCCTTCGGGCACGCCTTCCTTCTTCATGCCACGCGGGCTCTGGTTGTATAATCTTCTGGTTGGCCAGCGTTTTCCGCTTCGCTTAGGGGCGGCGTCGGCCATGCTTCCCGTTGGCAGATCGAGATCATGTGGTAGCCCGTGAAGATTCGTGACATAATCAAGATGTTGGAGCAGGACGGCTGGGCGCTGGTTGCTCAGAAAGGAAGCCATCGGCAGTTCAAGCATCCAACGAAACCAGGTCGCGTTACCGTTGCCGGCAAGCCGAGCGACGATTTGGCACCCGGTACGCTGAACAGCATCCTCCGACAAGCGGGGTTGAAGGATTGATTCAATGAATCGCTATCTCATCATTATTGAAAAGGCCAATGGGAACTACTCAGCGTATTCACCCGATGTGCCGGGTTGCGTGGCGACCGGCGCGACACGTGAAGAGGCTGAACGCGAAATGCACCAGGCACTGAAAATGCACATGAATGGAATCAAAGAAGATGGCCTGCCGTTGCCCGAACCATCTGCATCGGTCGGTTACGTTGAGGCGTAGTCACGCGTGCCGCCCAACAAGGCACGGCCGCAGAGCGGAGTCACCTTCGGCGTAGTGCAAACGGGCGGCGGCGTAATACAATCAATCATAGTTCAACCGTTTACTCCTTCGGCACGGGCGGTGACGGCGGTGCCTCCCGTTGGACGTCGCAGGCTAAACGTTGTCCAAATCGCGTTCGCCTCTGACGATACGGATGATTTCGACGCCATCGTCGAATCCGCGAAAGAAGATCACGTAGTTTCCACTTGTGAAACTGCGGCATACCCCGTGGTTTTTCGACTTGCGTGACTGTCCCATCTCCGGGTTCTGTGCGAGCATTTCGCAAACGCCTTCGATAGTGTCGATCCAACGGTATGCAGCTTCTGGCTTGTCTCGCGCAATGTACTCTGCATTCTCGTACAGGTCACGTGACGCAAGTTCGGAGTAGCGGACTTTGCCCATCAAGACTGCCGGGCTTCAATGGCTTTGATGCGGCGGCGTGCTTCTGCGTATACCTCATCGGCATCAACTGCTTCACCGCGATCCAACTGGTCGATGCCGGCTTGTATGTCCGCGTGCATTTTTTCCCGCGCAACCACCAAGCGAATTCCTTCGGCGATGACCTCGCTTTCGTCTTGGAATTTTCCGTCGGCAATTAGCTGCTGGACAGTCGCTCCCAAGTCACTGGGGATACCTGTGCTCATGCTTTTTCTCCAAAGTTCGCGACGTCCAACAAGGCATGGCCGCAAAGCCGCTGCTCGGACGCCTCGTACTTTATTCTACGTCCTCTCCTTTGGTACAATCAATCGTAATTCAAACGTTACTCCTTCGGCACGGGCGGCGTCGGCCACACAAACCGTTGGCCAACTTCAGAGCCGCGTGATGTTGCGGTCGCCTGGAATGAAGCGCAAGATCTCAACGCGGTCGTTGGCTTCGCGGTGAAAAATCACATAGCGCCCTACGACGCTCGCTCGCACACCTTCGCCGAGATGCGGCTGCAGTTCACCGATGGATGGGTTGTCTGCGATCAAGAGGCACTTCGCCTCGATCTTTTCGACCCATCCCAAGGCTGCTGTCGGTTTGTCCCGTGCGATGTAGTTGAGAATGTCGGTCAGGTCTTCGTACGCCGCCGAAGTATAGAACGGTTTTCTCATTGGCTGGCGTTTGACTCGTCAAGTTCAGCGGTACGGGCTTTTAAATTGGCGAATACCGTATCGTGGTCCATGATATCGCCGCGATCGGCTTGCTGAATCCCCAAGTCGACCTGTTTCTTGAGCTGTTCCAGAGTCATCAGCCGACGCACGCATTCGCTGATCGCTTCGTCCGTTGATGAAAAACGTCCAGCTTGAACGAGATTCTCGATAAATGATTGTTGCTCTGGGGGAAGACTGATTTCCATCATCTGATCTCCAATTCGTAGGTCGGCCAACAAGGCATGGCCGCAAAGCCGCTGCGCGGACGCCTCGTCCTTTATTCTACGTCCTCGCCTTTGGTACAATCAACTGGCGATTCATGGCTGATCCCAGTCGGAACGTCCGGCGTCGGCCGTGCCAACCGTTGGGCGATCCGGCACATGGAAACCAACCCATACTCATCACCGACGCCAGCGGATGCGGATCGTGCGGCATTTCCATCCATTCGCCACCGCACTTTCGGCGCTCGCTCGGTCTCATTCAAATTGACGCAAAAAACCTACCGTGATGACGTTCGTCGGGAAGCCCAACAGGCGATTGATCAAGAGATTGGCGCGGACAATGTCATTTCCATTATCGAACATGCCGGATCATTTGAAGGCTTTTCGGTTGTTGTTTGGTATCGAGTGCCGCCGCCTGAGGGCTGAAGCGGTCTCGTTTGCACAACACAGCATATCGGCAGAGATGTTTCGCATTCGCCGCTTGCTTCTTTCAATTCGAGCGTGTTGTTACAATTACGGGTTGTTCAGGGTCGTTCGCTTCGGTAACGGCGGCGACCCACATGCCAACCGTTGGCAGATCACGCGGGCGGTGTTCTATGCTCGAAAGCGCGGCTGTGGTATCATTGGAAAAGTTGCCTTTTCTGTGTTCGGAGTCGGCGGTCATTATGAATACAACATCTATACTTACCGAAATTGGGAAGCTCTCCGTCGAAGAGCAGGTCGTATTGGTTCAGCGAATTTGGGACGGCATCGCCGATTCAGATACGCCACTGGAATTGACGGATACACAGAAGGCGGAAATTAGCCGTCGTTCTGATGAATTGGACGCCAACCCTGATCGTGCCATCCCTTGGGATGAAGTCAAACGTTCTCTTGAGGAACGTCGCCGCGGATGAAACGTGTCGCGTCTTGTCATCCGGAAGCTCAGCAGGAGCTTATTGACGCCGCAATTTGGTACGATGATCGGCGTGAAGGCTTGGGCGATGACTTTGTCGATGCTGTTTCTGATCAAGTCGCTGATATCTGCAAGATGCCAGAACGTTTTCCAATCGTGCACGATGATGTGCGACAGGCTATTCTTCGGCGTTTTCCCTTTGTAGTTTACTTCCGTCTGATTGGTGAGCGAGTTCTCGTCGTATCGATTTTTCACGCCAGCCGCGATCCTGAATCGCTTTGGTCTCGCTTGGATCGGTAGCCGCCTGCCAACAAAGATTGTCTGCATAGTCGCTGCGCGATCGCCGCTCCGGCATTCCAACGCTGTCCGGTTTGGTACAATGATCGGTAGTGCAACACCGTTCGCTTCCGCGACGAGCGGCGACAGACAATCTTCCCGTTGTGCGATCGACCCTGATGCAATGCGCACGTTCTCCTGTCGCTGTGGTTCAGAGATTGAAATCGTACCGCCGAGTCCGCACGCTGGTTACGTGGTGCTGGACTCCGACGTTGACCTGTCGATCGACAATCGCGTTGAATCAATCCGCTCCTTCCTGAATGCCGTCCGTGATGGGCTGCGCGAACACTGGCTCGCGAACTTCTACGGCAAGGATGCCCCCCGCTCCCGTCTCGCCGACAAGGACGATGCCGATGTGATCGAGGACATCCTGTCAAAACACGATTCGTGGACTCGCCATATGATTCGTTGTCCGATTTGCGGTCGCATTTACATCCAGCGTCAACCAGGAGTTGAGTACTTTCGCTGCTACGAAGAAGAATCATCTTAACTCCGCCACACAACCCGTTAGCCGCGCCGAGGTTCACATGGGTTACGATGGTCACATCACTCGCGCTGACTTCTGGGCATCTCGCAGGTCTGTCAAATCTTCGCCAGCCAATCGCGTGCCGCCTTGGGTTGATCGCGCGCGATGCAATCAACAATGCCCACCAAGTTATCGGTCTTGCTGTTTCACGCATTCATCACGCTGACATTCATCGTCAGCTGCTATACATTCGTCGAATGGCAGGCAAGCTACATCCGCTCCATCTTTGAGAATTGGGCCTCGATATCGGAAGTCAAATGACAAATAGCATATCGGATCCAGAAATCTTGACGGCGCCAACAGGGAGACCTGTCGCATGACAGCGTGGGAACTCGCCGGAATCGTCGCTGGAGTGTTTTGCTTTGCGATCTGGCTACCATCGATGATCATTTGGATCCGGCACGGTGTGTCCATTCCCAGGTATATCCATGTTCTCGCCACGGTGTCAACTTGCATCGGCGTGAGTTGCCCGATTGGCTTTTGGTCGGCGGGAATGATCACGTTGAAACCGAGTATTGCCTTGGTAGTGCTTCCCCCATCATTGATCTACTTCGGATGGTTCTGGATGTTTGGACCTGAATGGTCCCGCCAGCTCGAAAACGCCGTCTTCAAACGATGATCTCCGCATCGACCTCCAGACGCGACGGTAGAGCGGAGTCGTCAGCGTAGTAGTACCGCACGTAGCGGCGCAGTACAATCTACCGTGGATTCGACCGACTCAGGCGGTGATGGCAGTACGAATCCGGAGGAGAATCGCTCGACCAAACGGGACACGATACCATGCACAGTATCGCCAGTATCGAGATCGACCGGCCCATCGACGAAGTCTTCGCCTACACCAATCACCAGGTGGCGGAGTGGAGCCTCACGGTCGTCGAGGACGAAGTGATCGAGGACAAGGGTGGCGTCGGCACGACTTTCCGCTGCGTCACGGAGGAGAAGGGACGCCGCATGGCCTTCCAAGGCGTCGTAACCTTGTGGGAACCGCCAACCCGGTCCGCAATCCGCTTGACCGGAAAGGCGTTCGACATTGAGGCCGAGTACCGCTTTGACGATTTGCAGGGCCGCACCCGTGTGACCCAGGAATCCACGGTGAGCGGTAAAGGCTTCGTGAAGATCGTGTTCTTCCTGTTCGGCCGACTCATGAACAAACAGGGCTGTGACGCTGTCAGCAAAGAACTCGAGAGCCTCAAGAGGAAACTTGAAGCCGGCGCCGGCCAATCGCCGACCTGAACTCGCGCGCCATCGCGATCTCCGAAACGGCTAGATCACGGGACAGCTGACACACCTATGGATATTACCTACATCCTTCAAGCCGGTGGTGTGCTGGGCTTACTGGTGCTTGGCGTCGGTATTATGCTCGGCATTCTCGGTTGCGTTTTGATCTTTTCCGCACGAAACCGATCAACGTTTCTGATTTACGGGACGACCTCGCTATTGCCCCTGTTAATGGGACTATTCGGAACGTGGGTGGGATACCGGGAGATTCGATCATTTCTCGTATCGACCAGCATTACAGCTAGTCCCGAAGTATTGGAGGAAGGATACCGCGCAGCGTGGGTAACCACGTACTAAGGGATGGCGTTC
>CALBSZ010000545.1 GCA_937967665.1 uncultured Planctomycetaceae bacterium | reverse complement strand
TCTCGCGATCTCCAGCTACCAGGGGCTGGGGCTCGATGTCGACGATCAGCAGGTTGCCGAGGCCAGAAAACGGATCCTGGCGAGCGGCCAGTATGGGGACGTGACCGTCGATCGGTTGGCCGGCAAGGACTTGCCGCTGGTGGACAACCTGGCGAACCTGGTCGTTGCTGAAGACAGGAGCGGCGTCTCGATGGATGAGATCCGGCGAGTGCTGGCACCCCAGGGCGTGGCCTACGTCAAGACGGCCGCCGGTTGGGAGAAGACGGTCAAACCGCGGCCCGCGAACATCGACGAATGGACTCACTACCTGCACGATGCCGGCGGGAATGCGGTCGCTCACGATGATGTTGTCGCGCCGCCTCGCCACTTGCAGTGGCTGGGCAGTCCACGCTGGTCGCGGCATCATGATCGTATGGCCAGTATGAGCGCGATGGTCTCTGCCGGCGGTCGCGTGTTCTACATCATGGACGAAGGTTCTCGCGTGTCGATTCAGCTGCCGCCGAAGTGGAAGCTGATCGCGCGAGACGCGTTCAACGGCACGATTCTGTGGAAGCAGGAAATCAAGACATGGCACAATCACCTCTGGCCGCTGAAAAGCGGTCCGACGCAACTCACCCGTCGCCTGGTGGCGAGCGGCAATCGCGTTTATGCGACACTCGGGATTCACGATCCCCTGACCGTGATGGATGCCGCCACAGGCGAAATCCTTTTCGAATGTGACGACAGCACTTCAACCGAAGAGATCATCGTTTCCGGGGAGACGATCCTGGCGCTGGTCAACAAGGGGGAATCCATCGCCAGCCGGTATGCCCCGGCACACAATGTTGGTGATCAAAGGCGGGTCTATACGGAATTTCTTTGGAACGAACAGCCGCGCGAAGTGACCGCGTATGACGGGGCTTCGGGCAAGAAGTTGTGGCGCCACGAAGCGACCGTGGCGCCTTTGACCCTGGCCACGGATGGCGAGCGGACTTATTTTCACGACGGCGACAAGGTGGTGGCCTTGGAGATGTCGACTGGCGAAGTGGCGTGGTCGTCCCGGCCTCTCGATCGCCGCCGCAGCGTGCCGCTGAATTTCGGTCCCAAGTTGGTGGTGACCGAAGGGGTCGTGTTGTTTGCCGGCGGCGACCGCTCGATGACAGCACTCAACGCAAAGACCGGGAAGCCGATGTGGACGTCGCCACACGCGCGGGGCAGCTACATGTCGCCCGAAGACTTGCTGGTCGTGAGCGGTCTGGTCTGGTCGGCACCGACGACCAGCAGTCGTGACTCGGGGGTATGGACGGGTCGCGACCTGCAGACCGGCGAAGTCAAGATTGAATTCCCGCCCAATGTCAAGACGTACTGGTTTCACCACCGCTGCTATATCGCCAAGGCGACGGATCGGTTCCTGCTACCGTCCCGGACGGGAATTGAGTTTGTGGATTACGCCAAACAGGATTGGGACATCAATCATTGGGTAAGGGGCGGATGTTTGTATGGCATCATGCCGTGCAACGGCATGGTCTACGCACCGCCCCACAACTGCGCCTGCTATCCCGAGGCGAAATTGTATGGCATCAACGCGCTGGCTCCGGAAAGTGCCGGGCGAGCGTTGCCGAAGAACATTTCGGACGCAGGACGCTGGCAAAAAGGGCCTGCTTTCGGTATGAAACCGGGGGCCAGCCAGGTCGCGAACGACTGGCCTACCTATCGCGGCAACACGGCGCGCAGCGGGAGTACACCGCAGTCCATCTCTACCAAACTGCAGCCGGGCTGGACGGCGAACTTAGGTGGGAAGCTGAGTCAACTGGCGATCGCCGACGGTAAGGTGTTCGTCGCGCAGGTCGATCAGCACTCGGTCCACGCACTCGATCAAGAGGACGGCAAACGGATCTGGAGCCGTACCGTCGGAGGCCGCGTGGATTCGCCGCCGACCTTCGATCGCGGTCGCGTGCTGTTCGGTTCCGCGGACGGTTATGTCTATTGTCTGCGGGCCGACGACGGCGAATTGGTTTGGCGTTTTCGCGCGGCGCCGGAAGATCGACGCCTGATGTCCCTGGAACAATTGGAATCGGTCTGGCCCGTTCACGGCAATGTCCTGGTCTTCGGCAACGAAGCCTGGACAGTGGCAGGACGTTCGAATTATCTCGACGGCGGATTGCGATTGTTGCGGTTAGACGCCACGACCGGCCAGAAAATCTCGGAGACTGTCATCGATGAACTCGACCCCGCGACACAGGAAAACGTGCAATCGCGGCTGCAGATCTTGAACATGCCCGTGGGGCTGACCGATGTCCTGTCGTTTGACGGGAAGCATGTTTACATGCGTTCTCAGGTTTTCGATCTGGAGGGGAGTCGCCAGGGACTGGGTCCGCACTCCGGCGACCCCGCCGTTCAAGGTTCCGTGCAGCGTGGGGATACGGCACACCTGTTTTCCCCGACCGGCTTTCTCGACGACAGCTGGTTCCATCGTTCGTACTGGGTTTACGGCCGCAGCTTCGCGGGCGGGCATGGAGGTTATTATCAGTCGGGCAAGTACGCGCCCGGCGGCCGGATTCTGGTGTTCGACGACACGAACGTGTACGGCTACGGCCGCAAGGAACAGTACTACCGCTGGACCACCGTGCTGGAACATGAACTGTTCTCGTCCTCGAAGGAACCGGCGACGGCCGCGCGTTCGAGCGCCACGGATCAGGCAGCACGCCGCGGCGCCGCCGGTACGTTCGTCGCGTTTCAGAATAGCAAGAGTCTCAATCCTTCCAATCGCCCCCTGGCGGTCGAAGCCTGGGTGCTTTCGGAACAACCGGGCGTGGTCATCGCGCGCGGCGGACCGGCGGATGGATTTGCTTTGCTGACGACCAAGAACGGAGTGTCGTTTGTAGTGCGATCGCAGGAAACGCTTTATTCCGTGAACGCCAAGGCGGCCATCGCCGGGCGCTGGGCCCATCTGATGGGTGTACTGACGGCCGAGAAGAAGTTGCAGGTGTATGTGGATGGCAAACTGGCGGGAACCGCGGACGGTGAATATATTTCCGCCGACCCGAAGCAGGCGATGGAAATCGGCCTGGACGGGCAAAGTTCTGTAGGCAACTACAAGACGACCAACGGCATAACGGGGCTGATCGACGAGGTCCGCGTTTACCTTGGGGAAGTTTCGCCGGCGGAGGTGAAGGCACGGTTCGAAAACGCCGCCGCGGCCATCCAAAAGGCGAAACTTGTGCTGTCCTGCTCGTTCGACGACGGCAAGGCCGCTGACCTATCCGGCAACGACAATAACGGCACAGTTACCGGCGCGGTTTCCGAACAGGGAAAAGCCGGGCGCGCTTTGCGATTCACGAAGCAAGCGAACCGGTCCGGCGGTTCGTTCGTCGAACACCAGTGGGAGGTGGACGTGCCGCTCTTCGTCCGCGCCATGTTGAAGGCCGACGACACGCTGTTCATCTGCGGTCCACCGGATTTGATGGATGAAGAGGAGTCGTTCGCGCAGATCATGGCCGAGGATCCCAAAGTGCAACAGATCCTGGCGGATCAGGATGCGGCGTTGGAAGGCGCTAAGGGATCGATCTTACGGGCGGTGAGCGCGAAAGACGGCAGCACGTTGGCCGAGTACCAACTGAAAACGCTGCCGGTCTGGGATGGCCTGGCAACGGCGGGTAGCCGCTTATATCTGTCGACGACGGACGGCAGTGTCCTGTCCTTCGAACCGCAGTAATCCGGAACGTGACGGGCATCCGATTCGACGGGACGAAGCCGGGTGTGAATCGCGGCACCACGGTGAGTTCGACAACGCCGGGTTCGGGATTCACGCGAGCACGACGTCTTCAAGAATCGCAAGCGTGAGTCACGTTTGTCCGAACACACTTGCTCGCGCTGCGTGCTTGTATTCGCGCGGATTTCTGCAAACGCGGCACTGTCCCACTATGCGAGGATGTCCTTCACGACGCGCGCGTGTTCGACGCCGGTCAATCGCATGTCGAGGCCTTGGAACTTCACGTTAAAGCGGTCGTACTGGATGCCCAGCAGGTGCAGCATGGTGGCGTGGAGATCGCGGACGTGGACGACATTCTCGACCGCGTGATAGCCGAGTTCGTCGGTCGCGCCGTACGAGATCCCTCCTTTCACGCCGCCGCCGGCCAGCCACATGGAAAAGCCTTTGATGTGGTGGTCTCGCCCCGCGCCCCCTTTGCCCTGGAACATCGGCGTGCGGCCGAATTCTCCGCCCCACACCACAAGAGTATCGTCCAGCAGGCCGCGCTGCTTGAGATCCTGGATCAGCGCCCATGTGGGCTTATCGGTCAGGCTGCAGCAGGTGTTCATGTACTTCACCAGGCCGCCGTGATGATCCCAACCACGATGGTAGAGGTGAATGAAGCGGACTCCGCGTTCGGCGAGTCGGCGGGCGAGCAGGCAGTTCGACGCGAAGCTGCCATCGCCGGGGCGTGCGCCATACATGTCCATGGTTTCTTGCGTTTCGTCAGACATGTCCATCAGTTCGGGAACGGAAGTCTGCATGCGGAACGCCATTTCATAGGCCGCCAGGCGTGCGTTGGTTTCGTGGTCTTCGATCGCGCCGCTGCGATGCCGATCGAGTTGCTGAATGGTATCGACCAGCTGCCGCTGTTGCGCGTGCGAGACTCCCTCAGGATTACCCACGTAGTGCACCGGGTCGCCCGCCGCCTGAAACTCAACACCCTGAAAGCGGCTCGGCAGAAAACCAGCCGACCACTGTCGCGAAGCGATGGGCTGCGGGTTGCGGCCGCCAACACTGGTCAGGACAACGAATCCGGGAAGATCCTCCGCCTCGCAGCCAAGGCCGTAGTTGATCCAGGCCCCCATGGAAGGTCGGCCGCTGATCGCCGTACCGGTGTTCATGAACGTATGCGCAGGATCGTGATTGATCTGTTCGGTCACCAGGGAGCGCACGATGCAGAT
Organism: uncultured Planctomycetaceae bacterium; assembly: GCA_937967665.1. GTDB lineage: Bacteria > Planctomycetota > Planctomycetia > Pirellulales > Pirellulaceae > CALBSZ01. The sequence goes on along the minus strand of CALBSZ010000545.1, from coordinate 6,891 downwards.
GTCGTCGGCCATTTTGGCGTGATACGGCAGGAAGTCGCTGATCGTCTGCCCGTTTTCGCCGTACTGTTGGAACTTGGTCAGATGTCCTTGGACCTTGAGTGCCTGGCCTTGCAGCTGCGCGATCGGCTGGCCCGCGGTGAACGAGTTGGGCATCGGCTGGCCGTTCATCTCGTCCAGCATCGGCTTGTAATCGAAGGTTTCCAGATGCGACGGTCCGCCGGCCATGCAAAGGAAGATGACACGCTTTGCTTTCGCCGCAAAGTGGGGCAAGCCACGGACGCCGGCCGCTCCGACCAGGGTCGTGTCCGCCCGGCCGTCGCGGGCCAGCAGGGAACCAAATGCCGCAGCGCCCAGACTCAGGCCGCTGTTGGCAAGGAACGTACGTCGACAGAGTAGATGGGGATTCAACATGAACTCAAATCCGTTGTTCTTCAGTAGCGATAGTTTGTCTCTTGCAGGTTCAGCATGGCCCTGGCGACCATTTGCCAGGCGGCTGCTTCGTCCGGCTGGCTGGCGATCAGCTCTTTGATCAGCTTCGTTTCAACGTCATCCGGTGAACGAGACACGCACAGTTGAAAGGCGAAATCGATCCGCGCGTCTTCGGTTTCGCCGCCGCCGGCGAGGATCCGCTGCGATAATGCTTGCGCGGCTTCGACGAAGGTGGGATCGTTCAGCAAGGTCAGGGCCGCGAGCGGCGTGTTCGAGGTCGTTCGCTGCGCCGTGCATTCTTCGCGGCTGGGCGCGTCAAACGCCCGCAACATGGGATGCAGGAATTGCCGCTGCCAGTGGACGTAAACACCGCGCCGCCATTGTCGGCTGTCCGTATCGTGGTGATAGACTCGGGTGGGAAAGTTCAGGTGCCGATAATAGCCGGCCGGCTGATACGGCTTGACGCTCGGGCCCCCATAGTCGCGAACCAACAGCCCGCTCACCGCCAGGGCGTTGTCCCGGATCATTTCGGCGACGAGTCGGAATCGCGACTGCCGCGCAAACAGTCGGTTCTCGGGATCGCGTTCGGCGAGCGTCGGAGTGGCTTGCGACGAGAGTCGATAGGTTCGGCTCATGACCATGGTCTTCATCATGTGCTTCGTGTCCCAGCCGCTCTCGACAAACTCATGCGCCAGGCGATCGAGCAGTTCCGGGTGCGACGGTGGTTCTCCCTGCCCGCCAAAGTCCCCCAGGTCTCGCGAGATACCAGCGCCGAAGCAGAGATACCAGAATCGATTCGCCATCACACGGGCCGTCAACAAACCCACGCCCTGCTCCGCGTCGGTCAGCCATCGAGCCAGGTCAAGTCGGTTGGGCGAGTCGGAGGGAAGTTTGCCCAGGAATGCGGGAATCGCGGGCGTCACCACTTCGCCGCTATCATCCAGCCAGTTGCCGCGCGGCAGCACGCGGACGGTTCGTGGAGTGATCGCGACCGTGACCATGGTCTTCCGCTTGCGCTTCTCCAACGCGGCATGTTCCGACTTGATCGCGGCCAGTTCCGCTGCCAGGTCGTCGGACGGCGCGGCGGCGATTTTGTTGGTGAGTGACGCGATGCGCTGTTCGAGTTCCGCGAGTCGCTGCCGTTCGCGTTTCGAATGTACCTGGATTTCTGGCGGCCGCGCGGTCGGCAGTGAATTGCTGCCCACTTTGAAATGCTTCGCCTCGTCGATATCGGCGAAAAAGGCCGACAGGGAATAGAAGTCCTTGGTGCTGTAGGGATCGTCTTTGTGGTCGTGGCACTGGCAGCAGCCCATCGTCGCACCCATCCAGACGGCCGACAGATTGCGAATCCGATCGGCGGCGTAGATGGCCAGGTACTCCTTGGGCTGAACGCCTCCTTCGTGCGATGTCTGGAGCAGGCGGTTGTAGCCGGTCGCAATCCGCTGGTCGACGGTTGGGTCGGGCAGCAGGTCCCCGGCCAGTTGTTCGATCGTGAATTGATCGAACGGCAAGTTGTCGTTGAACGCATCCAGGACGTAGTCGCGGTAGGGCGAGATGTTTTGATCCTGGTCGCCGTGATAGCCGACGGTATCCGCGAACCGTACCAGGTCCAGCCAATAGATCGCCAGCCGCTCGCCGAACGCATCGTCATCGAGCAGTTCATCCACCAGTTGCTCGTACTTCCTTGGATCCGTGCTGTTGATGAATTGTTTGACCGTTTCGGGTGTCGGCGGCAGGCCCGTCAGGTCGAAATGCAGCCGGCGCACCAGCGTGACCTCGTCTGCCGGGTCCGCCGGTGCCAGCCCTTCGCTTTCCAGCCTGGCCAGGATGAAGTTATCGATCCAATGCCGGGGCCAGTTGCGATCCTTGACAGCCGGTGGCTCCGCGCGAACCGGTGTCACGTAGGCCCAATGCCGCGACCAGGCGGCACCTTCCTGAATCCAACGTTCCAGAAGTTGGATTTCGTCACGGGTCAGCGACTTGCCGGAATCGGCCGGCGGCATGCGGATGTCGCCGTCGGTGCTGGTAATGCGAGCCAGCAGTTCACTGGCCGCCGGCGTTTCCGAGTCGATAACCCGATAACCGTCCCGGTCCAGCTTGGCACTCGATTCGTCATCCAGTCGCAGTTCGGCTTCCCGGTGATTGGCATCGGGACCGTGGCAGTGAAAGCATTTGTCCGACAGGATGGGACGGATGTCACGATTGAAATCGACCTTGGTCTCCTCGGCCGCAGCGGTCGCGGAGAAGAACAGGACGGCGAGAGAAATAATCCAGATGCGATACATGAGAATGGCTGTTTCTCGAGGTGGGAAAGCGGGCGGCAACTACCGCCATTCTAACGAGAAATCGCTCGCCGTGGAAAGGATTCTGGTCCGGATTTGCCCGGTCTGAATTCCCGCAAGCCAACGATGACCACCCGTAGTCCCGTGGCCGCTTCCCCGTAGTCCCGTGGCTCCGCCCACGGGAACGCCTGAAGCCCGCGAACGGAGTCGCAGGGCTACAGCCTAGGCGCCGTTGCGAAGTTGCCCCAGCATGATCGACGCGTTGTGGCCGCCGAAGCCGAAACTGTTGCTCATGGCAACTTTGATATGACGCTCGCGAGGCTGATTGGGGGTGTAGTCAAGGTCGCAGGCGGGATCCGGATTGTTCAGATTGATGGTCGGCGGACAGACCCCTTCACCGATGGCCTTCGCGGTCACCACCAGCTCGATCCCGCCGCTGGCGCCGAGCGAATGTCCGAGCGAACTTTTCGTGCTGGAGACACTTAGTTTCTTGGCGTGATCCTCGAAGACTCGCTTAATGGCCGCCGTTTCGGCCTTGTCGCCGAGCGGCGTGCTGGTGCCGTGGGCGTTGATGTAGTCGACAGCGTCCGGGTTCATTTCGGCGTCCACCAGCGCGTTCGACATCGCCCGGGCGGCTCCCGTTCCTGCTTCGTCGGGTTGCGTGATATGTCCCGCATCGCCACTGGCGCCGTAGCCCAGCACTTCGCCGTAGATTTTCGCTCCACGGGCCTTGGCATGTTCCAGTTCTTCAAAAATCAGGATGCCGGCCCCTTCGCTCAGTACAAAACCATCGCGATCGGCGTCGAATGGCCGACTGGCGGCGACAGGGTCTTCGTTGCGCATGGAAAGCGCCCGCATGTTCTGGAACCCGGAAACACCCATCGGCGTGATGGCCGCTTCGGTGCCCCCCGTGATCATGATGTCGGCGTCGCCGAATTGGATGCTCTTCAACGCATCTCCCATGGCATTGGTGGCACTGGCACAGGCCGTGGCCACCGTATAGTTGGGGCCCCGAATTCCATATCGGATCGAGATATTGCCACCTGCCGCGTTTAGCATCAGCTTGGGAATGGTGAGTGCGGAAACACGCTCGGGCCCCTTGCTCAGCAACCGCTCGACCTGCGTTTCAATTTCGTGCAGGCCACCGATACCGCTACCCAAGATCACGCCGCAGCGGAACGACTCCTCCTTGCTGAAGTCCAGGCCGGAATCGTTGACGGCATCGACGGCCGCGACGAGTGCGAACTGGGTGAAACGGTCCAGCCGCTTGACCTCCTTACGGTCGATGTAATCACCGGGATCCCAATCGTAGACATCACCGCCAAACTTGACTCGGAACTCGGTCGAGTCGACGATGCGCAGCGGATGAATTCCGCTCTCGCCTGCTAGCAAGCGGTTCCACAGGTCATCGACTTTCGAGCTCAAGGAAGTTACGACACCAAGGCCGGTAACCACAACTCGTCGCTTCATGATGGATCTAATCTACCTGTTCGTCTGGAGCGCGCAACAAAAAAACTTTCTGGGCAAACAGGCATTTGCCCAGAAAGACGGATAAATGAGGGGCGTCACAATCTTTACGACTGTGCCTGTTCGATAAAGGCGATGGCCTGCCCTACCGTCTGGATCTTTTCAGCGGCGTCGTCCGGAATGTTGATGTCGAACTCTTCTTCGAGCTCCATCACCAACTCGACCGTGTCTAACGAATCCGCACCCAGATCGTTCACGAACGATGTCTCGGGTAGCACTTTCTCTTTGTCTACGCCGAGCTGATCGGCGACAATGTCAGTAACTCGTTCGGCAACCGTTGCCACAATAAATCCTCCTAGTCTTACATCCGTCAAAACGGCCAGCCGGCTCGACCCGGACGATGCCCATTTTGTTAAAATTCTACTCAGTTCCAGGGAGCTTGGGTACTCACCATTTCAAGGCAAACAAGATAGAGGAATTCCGCAATTCTGGTCAAGAGCGGTATACCAGGGTATTTATAACGGCAAAAAGTCCCCAGATCCTGGGGGCATTGGAGTTGCCATTAGCCGGTCATTCCTCCATCGACAGTGATGACGGCTCCCGTTGTATACGAGGCGGCGGGACTGGCGAGGAACGCCACCGCGGCCGCCACTTCCTCAACCGTTCCCATGCGTTTGGCGGGGATTTTAGCTTTGATTTCGTTACGGAATGCATCGCCGTACTTGTCTTCCAGGACTTTGGTCATTTCCGTCTCGATGAATCCCGGAGCCACGGCATTGACCGTAACTTTGCGACCAGCCAGTTCCCGGCTGAGACTTCGGGTCAGCCCGATCAGCCCGGCTTTGGACGCGGAATAATTCGTTTGCCCCTGGTTGCCGATCAATCCAGAAACACTCGACACATTGATAATTCGGCCATAGCGGGCCCGCATCATTAAACGCGATGCCGCGCGGGCGAACAGAAAGGGGCCGCGCAGGTTGGTGGCGATGACGTCGTCCCATTCTTCGTCCGCCATCCGGGGAAGGAGGTTATCGCGAGTGATCCCGGCATTGTTGACCAGGATATCCAGCTTGCCCCACTTTTCAGTAACCTGATCGACGACGGCTTCGACGCTTTCGCGATCGGTAACGTCGCAGCTATAGGCTTCCGCCACACCACCGGCTTCCGTAATCGCCGCAACGGTGTCGGCCAGCTTTTCCGCATTGCGGGCGATGCAGGCTACCTTGGCGCCGTTGCGCGCCAGTTCCATGGCCATCGTCTTGCCCAGTCCCTGAGAGGCGCCGGTGACGATGGCGGTCTGGTCGGTCAGGTCGACAGTGAACCCACTCATGATTAACTGATGACTCCTTCGCAGGGCGTTTTGCGATCGATTCGTTTAAGCAGTCCGCGCAACACGCGACCGGGACCGATTTCATAGAATTTGTCCGATCCCTTTTCCAGCAGGTAACGCACGGAATCTTCCCAAAGCACCGGCGAAACAACTTGCTGAATCAGCAGGTGCCGGATTTCATCGGGATCGGTATGCGGACGCGCGTCGACATTGGAAACAACGGGGATACGCGGCGCCGACAGCGAGACGTCGGCCAGTGCCGCCGCCAGTTTTTCCACGGCGGATTGCATCAGCGGGGTGTGGAATGCTCCGGCAACCGCCAGGGGAATGGCTTTCATGGCACCGGCCTCGACTGCTGCCGCGGCGATGCGTTCGCAAGCCGACTTGTGCCCCGAAACGGCAATGTTTCCGGGGCAGAGCAAGTTTGCAATCTGCAGAATGTCGCCTTGGCGCTGGTCCTGGCACAACGGTTCGAGTTTGTCCGCGTCGAGCCCCAAAATGCTGACCATGCCGCTAGGGGTGACGTCCGAGGCGGCTTGCATGGCTTCGCCCCGAGTCTGGACGACGCGCAGGGCCGGTTCGAATTCCATCACGCCGGCAAAGACCATGGCCGTGTACTCGCCCAGGCTCAATCCCGCGCAGGCCGCGCAGTTCGACACCACGTCCGGATCGTTCTGTTTGAGCAGTTCGAGGGCCGCCAGGCTGGTGACAAACAATGCCGGCTGGCTGTGAATGGTGGAATCGAGCAACTCGACCGGACCCTCGAAACAGATCTTCGCCAGGTCGTACCCGAGTATATCATTGGCCTGATCAAAGATCTTCCGCGCAGCCGGCACCGTGTCGGCTAGTTGCTTTCCCATGCCGACCGCTTGCGCACCCTGTCCCGGGAAAAGAAACGCAATCTGACTCAAGTTACTCGCCTTCCTGAGAAACCACGACACGCCCCATGTAGTACCCGCAGTTAGGGCAGGCGACATGCGTGGGAACGGCGGTACTGCATTTTGGGCAGTAGGTGAGTTGCTTTGGTTTCTTCGCGTCGTGCGCTCGCCGTTTCCCCGTGCGCGAATTCGAATGTTTACGTTTGGGAACTGCCATCGTTCAGTACTCTTCTGTCTGGAATAGGTGTCAAACCGCAAAAACCCTGATATATCATGTCCACCGGGCGATATCGCTTCGCCGCGACCGTTCTGAGTCGTGCCTGTCGGCTGCTGTTCAGCGGCCAGAATACCCGAAACCTCTTATGGCGTAAAGGCTTTGGTCGGCAAAGCCCCTCATCGTAAGATTCTCAGGCTGGGGTGTCAACCGTGGAACCAGGTTCTGTTTTAGAACGGGAGAAGGGTGGCTTCTATGAAAACTCGTTGCGAGTCAAGGGCTGTCGGTGGT
>CALBSZ010000544.1 GCA_937967665.1 uncultured Planctomycetaceae bacterium | reverse complement strand
CCTCCCGCAAGCGGGAGGGTGGAAGTAGGCAGCACGCCGGGTTCACGTTGCTGGAAATGCTGATCGTGATTGCGATCATCCTGATCGTCGCCTCGTCCGCCATGTTCGCCATGTATGGCGCGTCGCAGAAAGCGGCCGAAACGCGCACGCGGTCGCAGATTGCCAAGCTGAATGAGCTGCTCATGCGGCGCTGGCAGACTTACCAGACGCGGTCGGTGCCGATTCGCGTTCCTGCCGGAACCGACCCCAAGGCCGCCGCCCAGAGACGGCTCGATGCCATCCGGGAACTGTTGCGGATGGAATTACCGGAGCGCAAGAGTGACGTGGACGACGCACCGGTAACGGCGGGCATGCCCCAGACAACGCTTTGGCTCGCTTACCGGGCCATGGCCACCGCATCGTGGACGACCGAATTTCAGGACGCGGAATGCCTCTACATGATCGTCTCGAACATGAACGACGGCATCGGGAATTCGAGCGCCATCGATTTCTTTGCGGAATCGGAGATCACGGACCTGGATGGCGACGGCATGCCGGAACTCGTGGACGGCTGGGGCAACCCGTTCGGTTTCTTGCGCTGGGCGCCGGGCTTTGTCTCCGATTCCAGCGGCACCGTTTATTCCGACCTGCAGGACGGCGACCCGGTCAACTCGCACGACCCTTTCGATCCCTTGCGACTGGACGACGATGCCTTCGCGCTTTACCCACTCGTTTTTTCAGCCGGCCGGGACGAAGCTTACGATATCCTGCGGATCGATCACGACAACGCCAGTCCGCCCAACAACATTCCTGTTCAATACAGCGTGGCGCCGATGAGCAACAACCCGTACGCCACGTTGCCGTCCAGCGGCAAGTTGCTGGGCAGCCCTTTCGTGAACAGCACGGGCTACAAGGACAACATTACCAACCACTTACTTGAATCGAATTAGTGTCGGAAAAGGGGTCAGACCCTCTCCGGTCAAGGTAAGACATTGGAAATAACGACTTGCCCTCCAAAGGGTCTGACCCCTTTTCCGACGGAGTATTAGTGATTTCATGTTGGATCGAAGTACAAGAACGGCAATCACGCGAGGCATGACGCTGGTCGAGTTGCTGGTGGTGATTGTGATCATGTCGATCCTGGTCGCCGCGGTGCTGCCCGGCATCCAGCCGGCCTTGGAAGATCGCAAGATCCGCGAGGCGTCGCGGCAGGTCAACGCGTACTTTGCCAAGGCCCGGGCGCGCGCGGCGGAGATTGATCGGCCGGTGGCGGTGGTGTTCGAACGCGTTGCTGCGGGACGCAACGATTCGTACCAGATCTTCCTGGCGGAATCGCCGCAAATGTACACGGGTGACACGCTGGGGGCGACCGCCGCCGTTTCGACGGTGGCCGGCTGGTCGGGCGCTGCCTGGCAGACGAAGGTGAGTTTTGCTCCCAATACGTTGATCACGGTCGCCAAACAGCCGGGCGAATCGATTGTCTGCAAACCGGGAGACTTGATTCGCTTCGATTACCGCGGCCGTTGGTACCAGGTCGACAGCGTGCACAATCCCACGGCAACCGACATCATCATCAAGAGCTCCGAATTGCCGCCGGAACCGCCCCCCGTGATCCAGGCGTCGCCGGCGACACGAAGCATGCGGTTTCAGATCCAACGCCAGCCAGAAAAGTCGGGCGAAACGCCGCTGCAGCTACCGACAGGGACCGTGGTGGACCTGGGACTTTCCGGCTTCGGCAGCAGCGGCACGGAATTCAACGTCGGCGGAGACATTCCGGTTGTGATTACCTTTGAAGCGGACGGAACGGTATCGCAGGTGAGTTACGGCGACGGCGCGGGGAACGTGTTACGGGGCACGCCGCTGGCCCCGATCTATTTCATGATCGGCCGGCAGGACAAAGTGGGCGCGGCGCAGCCGGCGGATAGCAACCTGGCAGACTTGAATAACCTGTGGGTGGCGGTCAATCCGCAGACCGGATTAGTCACGACTTCCGACAACGGCTTCGATCCCAGCGGTGCCCAGACCCTGGCGGAATCACGCGAATTCGCACGCAAGGCCGAAGCCGTGGGAGGACGCTAACGATGAACGCATCACGTAAATACAAGCACCGGCATCCCAGCGGCGTTAGCCTGCTGGAAGTGATGTTCGCGATCGGTGTGGTGGCCATCGGGTTGCTGGGTGTGGCCGCGCTGCTGCCGATTGCCGGACAGCAGGTCGGCATGGCCCACGTCGCCGACATGGCCTCGGTCGTCGGGCGGAACGCCTTCCGTGAAATCGACATCCGCGGCTACAAGCGGTTGGACATGTGGATCGACGGGACGGGCAACGCCTATACGCCGCCCAATGCCACGACCGCATTTTGCATCGACCCTCTGTACGTGGCGACTAACGGTGCCAGCACGCTGGGAAACATGACGCGAGTCAATGTTCGGGCTCAGGCTGGCGGCACCACGGGGCTCTCGCTGGCCGAAGCGGATCTGATCTTTCGTTCGCACGACGAATTGACGTTCGACAAGCCGGACGAACAGCTCGATCCGGCCACGCAAAAATACGTTACCAACGGAACGACGGAACTGCGCCGCGAGGACGAAGGCCGGATGTCGTGGTTCGCCACGATCGTTCCCAAACGGGAAAACGACGGCAATACTTCCGCCGACTTGTTTACCCTGTCGGTGGTCGTGGCCTTGAATCGCCCCTTGACTCCATCGGCTGAAAACGAAGCGACCTTTGGGGTTTCCAATATCCGCAGCAGCGTCGCCGGCGGCGATTTTAAGCTCGACGCTTCCTTCAGCCAGTTGGACGTGCGCGAAGGCAACTGGGTCATGCTGATCGGCAACGGCTCGACGCCGAACGCCTACCGGTGGTTTCGGGTAGTGGCCATGAACGAAGCCACCCGCGACTTGACGCTGTATGGCGGCGATTGGGAATACGCGGCGAACAACACGCAAGTAGTCGTCGTTCGCGGGGTGGTGGCCGTGTTTGAGAAGACAATCCGATTGGAAACATCGTCCTTATGGGCATATTAGACCAGCGACAGCGGACCGGGCCACCGCCGAACGACGGCGGACATGGCACGGTTCGTGCTGGAAATGGCAGGCAGTGGGGATCACGACAAGCGCGCGGCTTGGTTTGCGGTATGTTACCGAGAGTAGAGAACAGAGAGAAGCGAACAGTGGGTCGGAGGACCCTCGGAGGTAAAGTGATGTCCCTGCGCCAGAAGCCGAGACGCGGCGTCGTGTTGCTCGTCGTGCTGAGCTTGTTAGTCCTGTTCATCATCATTGCGGTCACGTTTGCCGTGGTCGCTAGCGCGCATCGCCGCAGCGCCGAATCGATCGCCACGAAAGAGGTGTTTCGCGACGATCCCCGCAAGCTGCTCGATCAAACTCTTTATCAGCTGCTCCGCGACACGCTGGATGAACACAGCGTCATGCGCGGCCACAGTCTGCTCCGCGACATCTACGGCGATGATTACGTCGTCGGCCAGGTTTCGACGGCGCCGCAGGTGTTTGGGCAACTGGTCGAATTCCAGGTAACCTCCAGCGCCGGCTTGAATTCCACGCCGAATTTCTATGCCGGCTGTGTGATGACGTTCAAAGACGGCCCGGCTGCCGGAGTCAGCACGCGGATCGCTGCTTATGACACGGTCACGTCGGCGCCGGTCTTTCGGGTGATGATGCCGCTGGTCGATAACGCGACCCAGGTCCTGCCGGCCATTGGCAATACGGTGGTGATCAACGGGCGGGCCTTTAACGGGACCGGTTTCGGCTACAAACGCGTTTCCACTCCCGCCGGCACGCCTCAGCTCCGCGACCTGGCGATCAAGCCGAATCGTCGAGGCGAATCGAATGCGGCGCTCTTGAGCGGGATGCTGCACGGCGGGGCGGACGAGAGTTACGACGCGGCCGACTTCCAGAACATGGCATTGGCCGCCGTGATTCCGCTGGACACCGATCGGAACGTCGTGGGGTTTATTGTGCCGTCGTTCCATCGTCCAGACTTGTTTCGATACCATACGGCAGCAGGAAACAATAACCTGGCTGAATATGTCATGCGGCCCACGCTGCGAAGCGGGACCAATCCCAACGGCACCGCCAACGCAAACTTCCCGCGGGTGAGCGACGCCAACATGCTGCGCGGCAACGACGATGACAGCGCGACTGCAGGTTATCAGCCGCCGTGGGACATTGATAACGATGGCGACGGCTATCCGGACAGTGTCTGGATCGATATTGGCCTGCCGACCCAGACGGACGCCAGCGGGCGCCGCTACCGTCCACTGGTCGCGATCCTGTGTGTCGACCTCGACAGTCGCTTGAACGTCAACGCACACGGGATGCTTCCCGACGGCATGGCCGCGACAGATGCGACGAATACGGAACAACTGGCCCGGGGTGTCTCGACGAAAGCGTCGTACCAGGGGCAGGGTTATGGCCCGGCCGAAATCACGCTCCGCGGCTTCTTTTCGACGCCCGCGGAATACCAGTCGCTGTTTACCGGAGCGGGATCCGTCAGCGGGCGGTACGGCGCGGACCAGGTTGCCGGCATCAGTGGTGGAGTGCGGGCGCGGACGCGATTGGCGCTGTACGACATCCCCAGCGCCTTCTCGTCCGTCAGTTACCAATACAATTCCTCGTACGGCACGCCGCCGAATCTGGACGGCCGCTTGCACTTCGGCCTGGACACCATCGGACAGCCCTTGTTTGAAACGGCGACGGGCAAGACGTACGCCTCGACCCGCGACTTGCGGCTCAACACACCGTACGCCATCGATCTTTCGACTCACGTGGGGCGAGGAGAATCGTCCGCCGCCGACAATCCGTTTTCGGTGCACGAGTTGGAGACGATCCTGCGCTTTACGGACCTGGATTCGCCGCTGCTTCCGCAACGACTGTTGCAGCTGATGCCGAATCTCGCCACAACCGCTAGCGGGCCGCAACTTCGCCGCCTGGTGACCACGGAAAGCTTCGATTTGCCCGTACCCGGTATCCTGACCAACGACGACGAACGCAATGCCTCGTACTACCTCGCCTCCGGTGGCCGTAAGGTACCACAAACCATTCAGGAATTGCTGCAAGTACGACTCGGCGCCGCCGGCAGCAATTCGTTGGACGACTGGATGAAGTTACTGGATTTTGACGTGTTGCGCGGCCTGCGGATGAATCTCAACCGGCCCTGGGGAGACGGCAGAGACAACAACAACAATTTCGTTGTCGATGAATTCGAAGAAGCCAATCAAGAGAACGGTATCTGGTCCGACGTTTTTACGGGCGTGAACGTGAATCAGACGAATGGCGTCGACCTGGACGGGAACGCCGGTACGAACGATCGCGAACTGGGGCGTCAGTTCTTTGCCCAGAACCTGTTTGTTCTCATGATGACCCTGTTGGATCAAGGCGCCACGGTCGACTACGATTCGGACGGGAACCGCGATCAGGAGGAACTCGCCCAGCAGGTGGCGCAGTGGTGTGTCAACGTCGTCGATTTTCGCGACGCCGATTCCGTGATGACGCCGTTCGAGTACGATTACAACCCGTTCAACGGCTGGTCGGTCGATGGCCGTCACGGTACGGACGAAGGCGGCGAACGGCGTCTGGTCTGGGGCTGCGAACGCCCCGAATTGCTGCTGACCGAGACGCTGGCCTGGCACGCACGTCGCACCGAGGACCTGGACGACGAAATGTGGGTCATGGACGGTGACGACGATCCGATGGTGGACGGTCCGGGCAAAGTGAACGCGACCGACGCCGAGAAGAAGGACGCCGACTTCGACCAGCGTCTGCGGCCTCGAGGCGCCTTCTTCGTGGAGATTTTCAATCCGTGGACGCACGACGAGACCTCGGCGAATCCCAGCGGGGCGGCCAAGCCCGCGGAATTGTATCGGGTGAACGGCGGTGTGCCGCAGGGGGTCGAGCTTTCGCGGATCGCGCCGGGAGGGGCTCCGGTTTGGCGTTTGGCCGTGGTGGAAGGCGCCAGTATTGATCGCGATCCGGGCAATCCGTATGTCGATCCCGCGGACCGGTTTGATACCGCGGATATCGAACGGACCGTTTATTTCGTCGATGCGGATACCACGCTGCCCGTGGATTTGAAAGTGAGTGGCGCTTTTGGCACTACCGCGCCGGTTTCGCAATTACTGCCGGGACGTTATGCCGTGATCGGTTCCAGCGGTATCCCGGACGGGAATGCATTTGTGAGTCCCGTGGGACGACTGTCGGGCGTTACGGACGGCACCGACCTGACGACCCTGGACATGGCGAACACGCGTCACATCCGGCTGACGCCGAACGCAGCGCACAATACGAATCAGCTCGAGTTGATGAACAACACCGGCCCCAATGATCGGAACATGGCCAACCATCAGCCGGTTGTTGCGGTGGCCGTGAATCAGGTTTTCGATGCTTCCACGAATGCGGTCGTGACGCGGTCGTTGAGTGTTTCCGAACCCTTGCCCGGCGCCAACGACTATCCCACGCCCACGTCCACCACGGAAGTAGATCCTTCCTATACCCCACCCCACGACGCTCCTTTCGACGAGGATCGTGAAGGGGGCAGGCTGGAACAAGACGGCACCGTCCGCAACTTTCGCGAAGTGCATTTGCAGCGGCTGGCGAACCCCTTGGCCGCGTATCACCAAGACGAGAACCCGTACATGACCATTGATTCCATGCTGGTGGACTTGACGGTTTTCAACGGCGTCACGAGCGACATGGACCCCAACGCCGGCGGCGGGACGGTTCGCTTCAGCACGCTGGAGCGTGGCGATTCGGGTCCGGACGAAACGGCCGAGGACGGGCGGAACCTCTGGAAGCACGAACCTGCCTCGGCCACCCTCGTCGCCTCGCCGAAAGAAGCGACCAGTACCCACTACTTCGACTACTACCTGGACAAGCACACGCTGGGTACGCTGAACACGAAGTACGGCAGTTTTTATGGCGGCCCCAATCGGGGAGCTCCCGATATCACTTCGGGAACACCGGGCGGACCACCCTATCCATTTCCCGCGTTTACTTGGAACAACCGGCCGTACATCAGTCAGTGGGAGCTGCTGCAAGTGCCGCGCAGCCATTCGTCTCGATTGCTGTGGCACTATAGTTTGCCCGCTCCCGCTCAAAACCCTTACAACGTCGAGCCGGCTGAGTTTGGGCATCTGTTAAATTTCTTCGACCATCAATCGGCCGATGCCGTTCACTACTACCGGTTGCTGGAGTACGTGCACGTGCCCTCGCGTTTCGTCAACACGCAGACCGTCTTCAATCCCAACGGCTACGGCACCGTCAGCCCGCCCGCCCGCTCGTTCCTGACCCCGTTCAATGCGTTGTCGAACTTCCGCGAGCCGGCGAAGATCAATATCAACACCATCTATGACAAGTTCGTTTTCGATTCCCTGATCAACGGCGATTCGTCCGTGCTCAATCTGTGGCAGAACATCGTGGACTCACGGCGCGGCTACGGAACGGGAGCGTCGATCTATAACACAAACAATAACTGGCCCACGATGTTTGGCCAGCCATTTCGCCCGGTCAACAGCGGCAACCTCGTGCCCTTGCCGAATATGATGTCCAACGGCCTAAATTGCACGTTGTTGCGCCCTGGAACAACGCCGCCGTTGCAGCCGCTGCTTTCGCCGAACCCGGCGCTGATGGCCACAAACCCAAGAAGAGATGCCTACCGTCAGGGAGATCGCAATGCCATGTTCCGCTATCACGCCTTGCAGCGGTTCCGGAACCTGTTGACAACGCGTTCGAATGTCTACGCCGTCTGGACGACAATGGGCTACTTTGAAGTGGATGACCGGGGTCTCTTAGGCCAGGAATTGGGCGCCGATTCCGGCGCTGTCGAACGTCATCGCGGCTTCGCCATCATCGACCGCTCCATCCCCGTCGCCTTTGAGCCCGGCCAGAACAACAACGTCGACCGCGCCGTACTGCTCAAACGCTTCATCGAATGAGGACAATGATGAGTGTAGATTGCTGAATGCAGAATAGGAGGGCGATTAGCAATTAGCAAGGACCGCCGTCACTGCGTGCAATCGGCGACTGTTTTGAGAAAACGCCGCGCCTCCTTCATTCTTCATTCTTCATTCTTCATTCTTCATTCTTCATTCTTCATTCTTCATTCTTCAT
>CALBSZ010000543.1 GCA_937967665.1 uncultured Planctomycetaceae bacterium | reverse complement strand
GCGCTGGCCCACCAATCACTTACGCGAATCTGACCTATCTAAGTGAATAATCCGAACTGGACGATTCCCGGCCGGTTTGAAAGAATCCGTCCCAGGCTTTGTCCAGGCGTGTTAGTGCTTCCTCCAGCGAAGCCGCCACGTAGCGATTGCCCTCGTGCTGCGACACCAGTCCCAGCCGCAGCAGCTTTTGCAAGGCGTCCTTGATTTCAAAGTCAACTTGCAGGTTCCGGGATTGCTTCAGGAACGCTTCCGCCTGGCGGTCGATTTCCGACTCGTTCCACCCGTGATCCGAAGCGTGCCGGCGCAACAAGGCATAAGCCAGAATGGTTTCGCGAAACTCCTGTTCCTCGACTTCGTCAATGAGCCGGTAAAGCACTCCCGCATTGTTGTCGAGGTTCTGGAAATAGAGGTTTCGCGTCAGGTTCAAGTGGTACTTGTCCTTCGTACGCTGGTATCCGAAGAACGACTTCACGCCGTAACCAATCGTTCCCGCCACCAGTCCCAAAAAGGCGAGCAAACCGTAGATTCCGGCGAATGTCAGCACAATGGCGCCTTTCACAATCTTCGCCGCCGTGATCGACAGGCCGGTCAACGTGGGAAGGAAAATGCGGACGCGATCAACCAGCGTCATCCGCAACTGGGTTCCGGGAAGCAGCAGTTCCAAGTCCATCTTGGGAATGTTCTTAAACAGTTTCAAAAAAACGGCCGGCGAACCTGGCGGTAGATTCATCTTTTCGACGGACTTCAGCCGAAAGACGACCGCCAGTCGTTGGTACGCGGGAACGTCGAAAAGTTGCGGCTGCAAATAGTTGGCCAGCCGGCGTCGAGTTTTGTGGAGTACGGTTTCGCCGCGCGAAAAGACTTCGAGCCGCTCGAAGAGGTCGAAGTCGACATCCAGGTTCATGCCCCAGTCATTCGTCGCCGCCAGCGCTTCCTCGATCTGCTCCTGATTCAATCGGTGATAGTTGGCCTGGCCGAACAGCGCTACCAGGTGAGTGAACAACGCGTCCACTCGTTCGCTGTCGCCGCCTGAGGCTGACGGCAGGGTGTCCGCATCGGGGTCAAAAGGCGCGTATTGATCCTTCAGCAGTTCCAAGCTATGGTGGTATTCAAAGTGGAAAGTTGACGAAACGATCTCGCAAAGCTTTCGGAACGGCTGCCGCTCGTCCGCCGCACACGTTTCCTCCGCCAGCAATTCGACCAATTCTGACTTGCGGAGCGGAATGAAATGCTGGCGTTGGGCTGGTTGACTGTTGTTCGACATTCGTGAAGTCTCCGGCGCCGTCAGTTCGCCGTGGCAAATGTATCATCAACGATCATTTGTGGTATGTCCATTTCCGAAGCGATGAAGGCTACCATCTTCACAACTGACGTAAATGCTTCCGTTTGCGCAGGCGAGGCCGCATTCCGTAACTCGAGCCGCCAGCGTTCGCTCGCGAACGACGCTTCCCTTTCGGTCGATCACGAACAGACGGCCTTTACTTCCGTCGCGTTTTCCGCCCGCGACGATGATCTGATCGCCGGCCAGTGCTAGCGCTCCCAGTGACTCCACGTCGTTGAGCTCAGTGCGGCTGAGCTGCCATTGCGGCTGAGCATTCCGACCTCTGTCGAAATACGCCCAAACGGTGTTCGGCGCGCGTCCTGTTGGGTCGTTCAGTCCCAGTCCGATATCGTCGCCAACCGCGACGCGATGGCCGGACAGCCGATGGAATCCGCCGGCGCGCATGGCGCCTTTCCAGCCATGTGTCGATCCGCCGCGACCGCTTTCGGTGCGGAAGCGGACGCGACTGCCGTTGCGATCGAAGCTCATCGCGGGCCCCGGCATACTGTCCGTGTACGGGATGTCCTGTAGGCCGAGCGACAGGTGATAGCCTCCGCCGCCCCCGTACGAGCCTCCGGGGGGCGAAACGATCCAGAAGCCTCGCCCGTCTGCATCGGCCACCGCCAAGTTGTTGGATAATGCCGGCGGCAAATCGGTCGACAGCAGGCGGCGGGCCGTCGGGGTTCCACGCAACAGATCCAACGCCCACACGTGCAGGCCGCCCACGTCGGTGTGGACTCCAGCGACTGCGATTACCGTGTTGCCCAGGACCAGGACACTCCCCGGTACGGGATACGCGGACGCCAGATGCCCGTGCAGCATGGCGAGGCCATCCGTCGGCGCCGCGCAAAACCGCCACACCAATTCGCCGTCGGCCAGACGTACCGCATAGACGTGGCCGTCATCGCAACCGAAAACGGCCATGCCACTCGCCAGCGTCGGCGGGCTATCCACTTTCCCTCCTGTGAAGTAGCGCCAGCGAACCGCGCCTGTCGCTTCCTCGACCGCAATGATCTCATGCCTTTCCAACGCCGACACGACCACCACGCCGTCACCGATGACCGCCGCCGAAATGGAGCCCAGGTAGCGTTCGCTGTCACGTCGGTCCTGAGTCAAGGCGTCGGTGTTCGCCGCGACCAATGCGTTCGACCACTTCCGGTCCAACGACTCGTTCAGCGGCATCCGCGTGTAAGACGTACGCACGGAACTGCCCAGGTAGGTCGGCCACGGCGCCGAAAATGCCTCGGGCCGCGGTGCCGCGACGCCCGTCACCAACCGCTGGTCATCCAGAACAGGGCGCCCCGTGACCTTCGCAGGAAAGGCCTGATAGCCTCGCAAGTAGTCCCCACAATCACACGGAGTCGGCGGGACGTAGGTCAGGCCATTGGCCGGGATGACGCCTTGGCCGCACGCCCCACGAACTCCCTGGCAAATCCTGGCTTCCCCGTCCGGACCAACGTACAGCCAGGCATTCGCCATCAGCCAATGATCCGTGGCGCGAGACGCCGTGCAGGCCGAGTTGGATCGACCGGTGCGCCGCAAGTTCTTAGGGCGTTTGATCGGTTCGCCGAGCGGGGATCCAGTCGCCGCGGAGTAGCGATAGATGCCGGTCCCATCCAGCATGACAACCTCCCCGCCGCGAATCACAGGCCGTTGCGACCCTTGCGTATAAAGTTCTCCCGGCTCAAACGTCCGTCGCCATCGCTCCACACCCGTTTTGATATCAAGGACGGCAATGCTGCCACCTTCACGGAACTGATAGCTGCTGATGTGTACCAGTAACAGATCGTCCGCGGCACTCAGCGTCTTGAAACTCGCGCGGCCCGTAAACGGTTTGCCATTCTTGTCATGGAACTGGCGCAGCGGATGCACTTTGACGTTACGCCAAACCTGTTCGCCCGTGGACGAGTCGAAAGCGGTCAGGGCGCGTACATGGTCCGATCCGTTGTTGCGTTCACGACGTGCTGGAACCACCGCTTCCGCGGCAATCACCAGACCCCCGCTGACGGTCGGCGAAAACCAGGTCACACCTGGTTCCAGTTTGTGACTCCATGCCAAGTTGCCTGTTTCGCGATTCAGGACCACCAGGTCCTGACCATAGGCTTGCACCACCACGTTGTTTTCCAGGCCCGTGGATACAACGAACCACGGCACCGGGTGATACGTTCGCGTCCGGCCGTTCCAGGGCAGTTCAATACCGGGCGCCGAACCGGCTCGCACTCCTTGATCCAGAACGGTCGTCGTCTGTCCCGTCGCCATGTCGATCGCGCACAGGTAACCCAGCTCGCGATCGCCGCGGCGATCGGTTGCCTTGATATCCGGATCACACCACAAGTACGCCTCACCGTCCGCCAGAACAATATCGCTCTTCTGTCCCACACCGACGTGCCGCCGCCACAAAAGCAACCCGTTTCCGGCGTCGCGGCAGACAAGATCCTGGCTCAAGTTATCGAAGTACAGCGCGCGGCCGTCGGCGATTCTGGGGATTTTGCCGTCGGCCGTGCCGTCTTCGAACGCCGGGCCGTGCTGCCATTGTACCGTTGTCGGAACGCCGGCCCGTTTGTCGTGGCTGACACAATTTCCCGAAGCGTCATACCAATGAGCGAACCAGCCATCAACAAGCGGGTCCGGCTTCGCCGCCGTCATGCTCCACTTTCCTTCACGCCTGGTCTTCACGGTCCCCCTTATGGACAGAACGCGATCCAGCTCCGAGGATTGCGGCAGCTGCTTGCCGCCGTCGTGATCGACAATCAACTGATTGACAAAGCGGTCCGGGTGCGGCAGATGTCCGTCCGCAGGCAGCACGCTCGCAATGACTCGACCGCCCATTCCCGCCTGATGAACCAATTCGCGAAAGCGATTCGCGGTTGACTCATCGGATGCCATGGCGTGGACCACAACCGCCCCGCCAGCCACGTCATGGGTCACTTGCCAGTCATCGGAAATTACCAATACCACGCCTCGCTCGACATCCGAAAGGGAATCGGCGGCTTTCGCCTGCACAGTTCGAGTCGACGCCGTGAAAGCCAGGGCAAACAGGACGATCGTAGTGCTTCGTGTCATTCATATTCTCCACAGGGAATTCAAACGATCATTCTAACGGGACATCGACAAATGCGGTGATGCGTAACTTAATTCTGCTTTGCCTAGCCTCCCGAATCGGCAGTCTTTGGCTCTTGAGAAAAAACATTGACGAAATCTCTGGCTTTGCTATAGTCCGCAACCGGCACAACCGATACTCAAAGCATCGGCCAATGTACTGGTGCTCGTGACCGGCTTTGAAGGGATGTGCAGTCGTTTACAGGTTAGTCACTAAACCTCCCAATAAAACCTGGACTTGGGGTGAAAACCATGAAACTTTTGAAACTTTTACAACACAGTGTTGTGGCGCTGGCTTCGGTAGGCCTGCTCGTCCCACAACTGGCTTTGGCAGCGAAACCCGTTGCAAGCAACAGTATCGTTAAGGATGTGGCTTTGCAAAACGGCGGTGTTTTGCGCGGTTACGTCGTGGATGCCCAAGGCAAGGGGCTTGAACGCGAAGCCGTTCGCGTCGCTGCCAATGGAACCGTCGTGGCGACTTCCTCAACCGATGCGAACGGACACTTTGCCGTGGCAGGTCTCAGCACGGGTGTCTACCAGGTGCAGACTGCAACCACCTCGGATACGTATCGCGTCTGGGACGCGAACGTAGCCCCACCGGCAGCCATGCAGGGCGCCATGCTGGTAGACAACAGCGAGACGGTTCGCGGGCAGAGCTGCGGATGCCCGCCTGGAAACTGCAGCTGTACGGGGAAAGCCGGCGGCGGATGGCTGCGGCACCTGGGTAGCCCATGGGTGCTCGGCGGCATCGTCGCTGCGGCGATCGCGATTCCTCTGGCGCTGGACGACGACGACGCCAGCTAGCGTCGCGATTTCGCGAAGTTCCTACACCAAGCCCTGGCGACGCACTGCTTCGCCAGGGCTTTCCGTGTTTCCAGCCGAAGAACTCGTCCGATTCGTCCCGACCAGAGCAATACAGCAAGGCTGGTGGCTGCCGCGCCTGCTGCGTGGGGAATTCGGGGGGAACGAGCCAGGAAATCGCTTCGACGGCATTCTCTGGAATATTCCTGGTTGTCTGGAACGTCCTTTTCAAGGAGTGAGGTGAGTCGTAAGGACGCATTCACCTCCGTTAATACGTTTCTGTGGGTGGTTTCTGCCTCCTTGTTGCATTTTGGAAGCCGATAGGCTAGACTGCGAAGGCTCGGTTACAAGGAATGTTCACGGTAGCAGGAGATGCCGTCATGTCGAGAGCCACTTATTTTCTGCAAAGTTGTCCGACATGTGGACGGCGTTTGGAGATTCGCATTGAACTGCTCGGCAAGACCCTTGCCTGCTCGCACTGCCACGCTCGCTTTGAAGCACAGTATCGATCGGATCGAGCTCATGACGCCAGCATGCCAGCGGGCAGTATCTTGGATCGCGTGGACCAGTTGCTTGCGGCTGGAGACGACTACCCTTTGCCGCCTCGCTAGTGCGAGTCGCACGGATGTGTAGCGTCTCCGGCGTTGTAAATCACCGTGTCAAGGGGCGAAAAAACGGCTACTTTACGTGAAACTCGCTGTAGTTTGCGTCCGCACTGCGATCGTCGCTTGCCGAGGATGCACGCTTCGCATTGATGTAGCTGGCAGCAGCCTTGTGCTTTCTGACTGGTGCATCTTCCAGTTGTCCCCACCTGTCCCGTAGTTCCGCGACTCCGTTCGCGGAATCCCGCGGGCGGAGCCGCGGAACTACGGCGGAATGCCGCGGGCGGAGCCGCGGAACT
>CALBSZ010000542.1 GCA_937967665.1 uncultured Planctomycetaceae bacterium | reverse complement strand
CACGGGGACGTTCGCGCAGCTCATCGCGAGGACCAGCGACACGGCATCTGATCGCGGACTGGAAGACTTGGGCGAACGTCTGGAAGAACAGCTGCGGTGCCTGCCGATGGCGGCGTCCCCCTCGTTCTTCGGATTGCAGGCGGAAGTCGTACGTGTTGAAATCGACCCGACCCGCCTGGCCGCGTACGACTTGACGATGATGCAGGTTGCGGCAGCCATCCGCGGCCGCAACACGCGACAGCCTTCCGGACGAATAGCGGTCGACACCGACGAGCTGCTACTGGAGGTGAGCGGCGAATTTCAAACGCTGGATGAACTGCGCGGAACGATATTGCAGGTAACGGCTGATGGGAAAACACTCCATGTGTCGGATGTGGCGACCGTTTTGCGGACCACCGAAGAACCTCCCGCGCCGCTCTTTCGTCTCAATGGCAAGCGAGGTGTGGTGGTAGGCGTTCGGGCACGCGATCGAGTTCGTATCGACCGGTTCGGCGACGACGTACATCGTGTTGTACAGTCCTTTCGCGATACGCTTCCGCCTGAGGTTGAATGTACGATCTTCCACGACCTGTCAGGTTACACTCGTGAGCGTGCCGCGGAACTGTTAAGAACGTTTGTGTTCTGTGTCGTATCGGTCTTTCTGGCGACCGCTCTGTTCATGGGCTGGCGCGGGTCGCTGATTGTCACATCTGCAATTCCACTTACGGGACTGGCCGTGTTGGCACTGTTTTATGCACTCGGCATACCACTGAATCAGATGTCGCTGATGGCCGTAGTCATGGCCTTTGGATTGCTGGTGGATGACGCGGTGGTGGTAACGGAACAAGTCCATCGCCGAGTGGGAGAACAGGTACCGGTCGACGACGCGGCGGCCAAGGAACCAGCCACACTAACGGCGCCTCTGATCGTATCCACGCTGACCACCATTACCGCGTTTGTACCCATTTACCTGCTTCCAGGAGGCACGGGCGAATTCGTGAGAGCCATTCCGGTGGGTGTTACGATTTGCCTGCTGATGGCGCTGGTTATGGCCGTAACAGCGGTGCCGTGGCTGTGCACGTTGCTATTGCGCGGGCAACAAAGTGCCGGGGAAACCGGCGGGCTTCGCGGCATGCGGTATACCTGTTCGGCTCGGTTTCATCGCTTGCTCGAAACGGTCGTGGACCAACCCAAGGCAACGATTGTCGTAGTCGGCGTCGTGATGTTGGCGCTCGCCAGTCTAGGATTAACGTTGCGGCGTGACTTCTTCTCACCCGTACAACGTGATCAAATCGTCGTCGATGTGTTCACGGCACAAGGCAGTTCCGTCGAGCATACCAGCGATATAGTGGCTGAGATTGAGAAGCTGACGGGCCAGCAGGCGCATGTAGCTTCTACTGCGTCCTTCGTGGGACGCAATGCGCCATTGATCTTCTACAATCTGCAAAGCCAGGAAACGTTTGCCAATCACTTTGCGCAAATAATCGTACGCGTCGACCATTGGCAGTATACGACTCAAGCTACAGGCGAATTGCAGGCTAAGTTGAACGGCCAGATTGCCGACGCTCATTGCGTCGCCCATATCCTCGAACATGGCGCCCCGTTCGTAGCACCGTTTGAAGTTCGGATCAGCGGACCGGCGATTACGACGCTGGAAGAACTTGGCCGCAGGGTGTCGCGGCGGCTCGAGGAAACGGAGGGCGTTAGGAACGTCCGCATGAATTACGGACGACCGTCACTAAAGTTGATCGCTCAAGTCAACGAACCGGCGGCACGTCACCTGGGTTTGGACCAGCAGACGGTGGCCGATCAGTTGCGGTATCGAATCGACGGACTGCCTGCCAGCTTCCTGCGCGAAGGCGATGAACAAATTGGGATTCACGTACGCCTGCCCGCCGAAGATCGAAACGACGTGCTGGACCTGAATTCAATCTACTTCCAACCGCCGCAGCCGTTGCCGCCGCTGCCTTTTGCGGCCGTGGCAACGTGGAAGGCGTCTTGGGAACCGGGCAGTATCTATCGACGCGATGGCCAACGCACGTTGTCCGTGCTGGGCTATCCGCAGTTTGGCTTGACCGCAGCGCAGGTTTCCACGCGTTTCGACATGCAGCTACAGCAGCTTGCCCGGCAGCTTCCGGCAGGCTACGCGCTGGAATTAGGCGGGGAAAACGAACAGCGGCAGCAGGCCGAGTCGAATCTAATGGGACGCGCAATTTACGCGGTCTTTCCCGTCTTGCTGCTGCTGCTGGCCGAGTTTCGGTCGTTACGGCTCGCGCTGTTAATCCTGGCCGTCGTGCCCTTAAGTTTGGCCGGTGTCATGCTGGGACTCTTTGTGACTGGATGGCCGCTGAATTTCATGGCGATTATGGGCATGATCATGCTGATCGGAGTCGTCGTCAACGATGCGCTGATCCTGGTGGACGGCTTCGAAAGGCGCCGGGAATTGGGCCAAACGGTTTCAGAAGCGGCGGTCCACGGAACGCTGGAGCGGTCCCGGCATGTGGTCATTACCACGGTCACCACCATTGCTGGCTTTTTTCCCCTGGCCGTGTCTCCTTCGCTGTTATGGCCTCCCCTGGCAATTGCCATCATTGTAGGACTGGCCTGCGCTACCACCATCACGTTAGTAGCGGTCCCTGCAGCTTATGTAGTGCTCCGCAAGACCTCTTCTTAACGGTTCAAGAAACATACGGAAAGTTCTTGCGGTTTGATTGACATCAGTGTTGTGCAAGTGTAGGTTGAACGCGCAACCTCTATCGCCGTTGTGCGGTATTCAGCTACGTTGTGCCGCGGGTTAGGAAGTATTAACGGGCAATCGCGAGCCATGGCTTCTAGAGCGTTCATGCAGGAAGTCCTTCTTTCCCATCGTACCCTGTTGTAGACTTGCTGCCTGCCGCCGGATCCGGCATTTCGCTTCGCTGCCCGGAACTCGTTCTCCAGATCGGACTGTTCACGCTTACCTGACGTGTTATCTGCGCGCGTCCATGCAATCATGAGGCCGACATGATCATTGAAACCCCATTCCTTTCACGCAACCAGGACATCTTCAAACAACTCGCACGTCGCCGTCGCCCTCGACGCATGGCCAACCTGCACGTCGAACGTCTGGAAGACCGCACATTACTGGCGACCGATTTCTTTCCGGCTACCGAAGCCGTGATTGCGATACAGATCGGCACGGGTCCGACTTCCCAAACCCACTTTGTGGATCTTACGGGTCCGACAACGGTCACTCGCGCCGACGATCCGGTCGATAATGTTCCACCCGGAGGTAATGGCTTTGAAGACATAGATTTGCATGTGGATAACCTCGACTTGCAAGGTTTCAATCAAGACCTTAACGACGTCCGCGTGCAGCTTCATCCGTCAGGTCCACCGAGCGAGGGCTTCGCCGAGGAGACCGAAAACAATATTCCCCAGGAACTCGAGCCGCTCATCGTCAGCCAGCTGGACATGTTCGTGCAGATCGATGTACCGAACTCTCCTATGGGTCCAATTTCAGGATTCAATGACGAGGTGATCCCGTTGATAGGCGACCTGACTCAGGTCCCTCCTGCGCCCAACGAGCACTACGAATTCTTCGGCCGAGTAGAACTCTTGAATAGCGCAACCGGCCAGCCTTTCGCTCCGCCGATCTTTATCACTCAGGTATTCCACGTCGTTAATCTAGGCAACGATCCTCCCGCCCCACAAGACGCGTCGGTGAACGTTGCGGAGAACAGCCCCAATGGAACGGTGGTGCATACGGTGAATCCCAACGATCCCAATAGCGGCGATTCGCACACGTTTGCCATCATCGGCGGCAATGACGAAGGAATCTTTGGCATCGATCCGTTTGGCGAGATCACGGTGGTGGATAACACGCACCTCGATCACGAGTGGTTTCCCGTGATCATGCTGGATGTTGAAGTTACCGATCAAGGCGGACTGAGCGGCACGGCGCAAGTCACGGTGAATGTTGGCGACGTGAACGATCTGGTGAATGTTCAGGACGATGCCCGCTATCTGACCGACGAAGATACGATTTTCGATACCAGTCTGTTTAGTAACGCGAACGCCCTGGTGATTGAACCTGGTTTCGACCTGTTTGTCACGCCGGACAATCCACCTTCCACCACGCAGATTCCTGACCTGCCGGCCGGTTTCTTCGGCACGGTGAATGGTGTGCCATCGGATCCGGTTCCGGCACAGATCATCAATTTGAGAGGCATTCCGGGTGCGGGCGGGAACTTCCCTCTGTCCGCCGTGGACATTGTTGTTCCCGACTGTCACGAAGGCCCCAGCCCCGACCACATGCATTGCGTCGAACCACCGCCGGGCGACCCGCACGAAGCCGATACTGTCATGCAGCGGTTGGACGAGATAGTTTTGAAACACATCGGAGACGCGGGACAAACGGAAGTCCAACTGGTCGCCCTGCAATTGGTGAGCATCTCACCATTGACGGTCACTTACGGCGCCGAACCGCCGCAGGATTTTGATCTCTTTATCGACCTGGACGGTCCAGCCGGACTCGGCCAGATGGACATGACTCGCACGTCTTCAACGGGCGGAACGTTCGCGATCGATTTTCCCGCACCGTTCGAAGTAGACGCGATTAATACCAATCCGACCGGGCCCAGCGCGGTAGCTCCGGTCAGTGGCACCATCGATCTCACGGGCGATGGTACCTTCAATGTGAATCTTCCCGTACTGGCCAATGATACCGACCAGGAGGGCGATGCGATCCGTGTCGTAGCGTTCGACGCCGTCAGCGATTTGGGTGCCGCGGTTACCGTCACTGCCGACGGTGAGATCACCTACGATCCAACCGGTTCTACGACGTTGCAGAATTTGAACGACGGCGCTGAGATTATCGATTCCTTCAGCTATTCAGCATCCGATGGTTCGACTCCCGCTTCCGGCAGGGTAAGTGTGATTGTGCGTGGCCGAGCTGACGGGATCATCGAACACGATGACTTTACCAATACGACAGCGATCGTCGAACTGGTCGGCGGGCCACTCGGAAGCACCCCAACGACATTTGTTTTGCAGGGTGATTCTAAAGCAGAAGTGTTCTTCGAAGGTGCCGCCGAAGGCGATGCCCGTGATGACAATCCCGCGGATGGTCTCGACGACGTCAGCACGGAACTAACGCTTCTCGATTTAGCCGACTCAGCCGGCACCGTACGGCTGACCGAAAGCCCCACCTTGCGGTCATGGGGAACGATGACGGAGCGGACCAACAACACGCCTGGTACGTTGGATGTGCATCCGTTTGCAGCAACTGGCGCTGTAGATAGTTCCTTTAATGTGTTTTTCGAACTGGAAGTGGGCGGGCAAGTTCTTCATAACCAGCAACCGCTATTCCTGCAGGCCGTAATTTATGAAAAGCCGCCGTTCCGTCGCTACATTCATGATTTGCAGAGCAGCGGGCCTGTTCAGTTGTATGACGCTCTGGAAAACCCCACGGGAATCTTCCTGCTGAAAGCCGAACACAGTACCGGCATCGTGGAATTCGATACGTTCCCCGAGACGGTCGGGCAGGTCGTCCTGGAAGTACCCGACCCACCGGGTGTGATCACGCCCAGCCCCAATTTGCCGCCGTTAGAAGCGTTCTATCGCAATCCGCAGCACGTGCACGCCGAATACCAGGGTCCTGGACTGGAAATTATCCTGGAGGACATCCGCCATCGGCCGCTGGCCACTCCCCCTCCGGTCATTACCGATGTCGGTTCCGATGAATTGGAAACGTTTGAATCCGAATTCCGCGGCACGGCAGTCATCGATGGTACACCCATCGATTTCACGCTTTCCGGCCCTGTGGAAGTGATCAGTCGCGGCAAGGCAGGTCAAACGACGGGCTACTGGGAAACGGAAATGCTTTCGATGAGTCTTACCGGCAGCATTCCCAACGGTCCCACGATCGAGATTCGCGAGTCGCCTGCGCTGTCGTCGCTAGGTGAAACGGGCGTTACCGACATCGGGGGCGGTCAATTTCGCATCGACAGTTTCTTTGACATTTTCACGGAGATTTCCGTCGATGGTGGACCGTTCATTCCCGCGACTGAGGAAGTACGCGTGCAGGCCTTCAATAACGGCGTGCAAACCTCCGAACCCGACCTGCCGCCGACCGATGGCGTGTACCGCACGGCCGCTGACGTTCACGCTCAGTTCGACGGTGCCGATTTGCAGATCGTGCTGGAGGACGTGCGTCACAAGGCCGTTGCCGTCCGCGACCGCCAGAATCAGGGCAACGACGAGATTGAAACGTTTGATTCGACGTTGCAGGCGTTAGCCACGGTCGTTGCTCCAGGAATCAACCTAAGTCAAGTCATCGACCTGACGGGTCCGGTTGTCACACAGGTGTCCGATAAAGTCGGCCAGACCACCGGAACGTGGGACACCGAAATGCTTTCGATGGACCTTTCAGGTTCTGTCGGCCCGCTCAACATCATGGTTCGTGAAAGCCCCACTCAGGCTTCGGCTGGTGAAACTACAGTTCGTGACATTGGTGGCGGGCAATTTCACATTGACAGTTTCTTCGATGTGTTCACGGAGATTTCGATCGATGGTGGCCAAAACTGGATTCCGGCCAACAACAGCGCGCAGGTGGAGTTGCAGAACGACCCTCATCGGGAACTTGTAGTCACGGTGGGACCGACCGACGTGGCCGTGCACTTCGAAGGGCCTAATGAAGGCGACGCCAAGGATGAAGTGTTCGACGGATTTAATCGGGATGAAGTGCCGTCCGAAATCTACCGTCTGGACCTGCGCGGTCCAACGCCGTTGGGAGACGTACATATTACTCAGCGTCCCGGGTTTTTCTCCCCGGGACAGATTGAAGAAATCAACAACAATGACCGGCCGGGCACACTGCAAGTCCCTCCGTTTGACACCCGAGCGTTGCAAACCGCGTTTAGTACGTTCTTTGTGTGGCCGCAGGTGGAAATTGGCGGACGGACGATGGTCACCAAGCAGTCGTTGTACCTGGAGTCCGTCATCAATCACAAACCGCCGATCAATCAGGAACGCTACACCAATCCCAATCCGCCACGCGTCCCCTTGTTCGACGAGGCCACAGGCTTGTTCACGGGCGTCTACATCACGAACGAGATTCATCAAACCTCGTCCACGATTGAAGTTGACGCTTTCCCGAAAACCGTGGCGCAATTGCTGCTCGACGTCCAAGGCACGCCCACGCTCGTAGGCGCCGTTGGTCCGTCGACCGTCCATGTTCTGTTTGAAGGGGACGCCGAAGGGGACGCCATTGACGACGATGGAGACGGCTTGGACGAAGTTCCCGCGCAGCTGGTCGATTTCCAAGCGGCTGGTCCCACGCCACTTGGACCTGTGCGTATCTTCCTCGATGAAGTCGTCCCGTCACTGGGAATCATCGAAGAACAAGTAAACAACACGCCGGGCACTTTGGACGTTGACCCGTTTACCAGCGGGGATGCCAACAGCTATTTCGACGTTTCCTTTGTGGTAGATCTGAATGGCCGAACGCTAGTGCCTGAAGGCGGTTCGACGCGACTGACGACTGTCATCTTGGACAAGCCGCCCGTGAACGGCGAACGCTACATCTTTGCACCGGTCAGGCCTGTGGAATTGGTTGATCAGTTGACGGGGGAAAGAACGGGAATCTCTATCATTCGCGAGATCCACGATCCAGCCACCACAGTCGAACACGATGAATTCCCCGATACCGTGGGGCAATTGGTACTGGAACTTCCCGACCAGCCGGGTGTCATTACACCCGTGCCCGTCCTGCCGCCCATCGGCAGCGTTTATCTGACCGCTCAAGATGTCCACACGATGTACCAAGGACCGGCCCTGGATATCGTCCTGCAGGACATCCGGCACCGTCCCTTCGCCGATCCAGAACCGGTCATCACCGTTGTCAACGGAACGGACGAACAGGAAGAGTTTCAGTCGCAATTGGTGGGAACGGCGATTGTTGGAAACGAAGAATTCCAAGTCGATTTGCGTGGACAGGTGACGGTGTTGAGCCGCGGCAAGGCCGGGCAATCGACCGGTACGTGGGATACGGAGATGATTGCCATGAACCTGTCGGGATCGATTCCCGGCGGACCGGACATTCAGATCCGCGAGAATGTGGCACTGGCATCGCAGGGCACGACCAGTATCACCGACCTTGGCGGTGGCCAATTCCGCATCGACAGTTTCTTTGACGTGTTTACCGAGATCTCTATCGACGGTGGTCCCTTCATTCCCTCTACCGGCAGTACTCGCGTGCAGGCCTTTGAGTCGGGTGTGGAAGTTTCCAACACCGATTTGCCACCCGACGACGGGGTCTATCGAAGTGCCAGTGACGTGCACGCCGAATTCGACGGTCCGGAGTTACGCATCGTACTGGAAGACGTGCGTCACAAACCGTTGGCGGTGCGAGATCGTCAAACACAGGGTGACGACGAGATTGAAACCTTCGATACTTCGCTGACGGCCATAGCCAATATCGGCAGCAGCGGCCTGGACGGCGTGCGTCAGGCAGTGGAACTGACCGGACAGGTTCAGACGATCGTGCGCGATAAGGCCGTGCGTTCCACGGGAACCTTCCAGACTGAAATTCTCTCGATGGACTTAAGCGGTAATGTTGGCGGTATTCCAATCACGATTCGCGAAAGTTCCAGCGCTATGAGCGCCGGCGAAACGGAGATCACGGATCTGGGCAACGGAACCTTCCAGGTCGATAGTTTCTTTGATGTCTTCACCGAATTGTCGGTTGCCGGCGGACCTTTCATCGCCGCCAGCAGCTCCGTTCGAGTTGAGTTGAGCCCGAACCCACAAACCGCGACGGTCACGGGTAAAGGCCCCACGTCCGTCGATGTCTACTTCGAAGGTGCCAATGAAGGTGACGCTACTGACGATGACGGAAATGGTCGGGACGAAGTGGTGACCGAAATGGTCGACTTCAATCTGTCCGGCCCAACACCGCTGGGTCCCTTTACGGCACGCCTCAATCCTGCGTTGCCTTCGTTGGGAAGGATTGAGGAACTCGTTAACAACAACCCAGGTACATTGGATGTCGATCCGTTCCATGCCGGGGCTGCCGACAGTTTCTTCGATATCTCGTTCGAAGTGGAACTGGCCGGACAGACGCTCGTGCCGGTGACGCAAGTCACTCGAGTGACCAGTGTCATTGAAAACAAGCCCCCGGAAGACGGCGAACGGTACGTTTTCGATCCGCCTGCGCCGGTCGAGTTAATCGATAAGTTCACGGGCGAGCGTACGGGTATCTTCATCGTCAGGGAAATCCACGATCCGGCAACTGAAATTGAACATGACGTCTTCCCCGTCACGGTGGGACAGATCTTGTTGGATGTCCAGGGCCAGCAGGTTCTGGTGGGAGCGGTCGGACCAACCAATGTCGATGTCCATTTCGAAGGCCCTGTAGAAGGTGATGCCCATGATGACGACGGCGATGGACTGGACGAAGTGGTCGCCGAGATGTTCGACCTGAATCTGGCCGGGCCCACGCCACTCGGTCCCGTGGTCATTACACTCGACCCCAGCGTTCCTTCGCTAGGACAAATCGAAGAACTCGTCAACAACACGCCCGGTACTCTGGACGTCGACCCGTTTGCCAGCGGAGACGCCAGCAGCTTTTTTGATGTGTCGTTCATCGTCAACTTGAACGGCCAGCTGATGGTTCCCGCCGGCGGTGTGACGCGACTGACGACTGTCATCTTGGACAAACCGCCCGAGAAAGGCGAACGCTACATCTTCGCGCCGCCCGAACCCGTAGAATTGATCGACCTTTTGACAGGGCAGCCCACCGGAATCTTTATCGTCCGCGAAATTCACGATCCGGCAACCGAAGTCGAACACGATGTCTTCCCGAAGACGACTGGAAGACTGACTATCGAACTTCCGCCTCAGCCTGGTGTGATTACCCCTGTGCCCGTCCTGCCGCCCATTGGCAGCGTCTATCTGACCGCTCAAGATGTCCACGCCATGTACCAAGGACCTGGTCTGGATATCGTCCTGCAGGACATCCGGCACCGTCCCTTCGCCGATCCAGAACCGG
>CALBSZ010000541.1 GCA_937967665.1 uncultured Planctomycetaceae bacterium | reverse complement strand
AGCCTCCGGGTCGGGCGTCCCCAGGCGGGAGCCTGGGCGCGAGGAGGTAGAGGTGGAGCCTCGTTCCCAGGCTCCGCCTGGTAACGCACTACCGTACCCAGGCGGGAGCCCGGGCACGAGTGGCGAGAAAGCTGGCTGGATTGGGGAGAACGTGGTAAAGTGGGTGGCAGGCTAATTTCACGCTTGACTGGGTAGCTACATGAACGAGCAGTGGTATTGCAAGATCGGCGACCGCAAGTACGGTCCCCTGGAGAGGGTACAACTCACACGGATGTACCAGCGCGGGCAACTGACCAACGCGAGTTTCGTGCGGAAGGGCAAACAGGGAAAGTGGGTGCCTGTCACGCAGGTGAGCGATCTGGTGGCGGCGTCCGAGTCCGCGCCTACGAGCGCGAGTTCCGCGGCGCTTCCCGTGGCACAACCCTATAAGGCGCCGCCCGTGCTATAGCGGGGAGCAACGCCGCAGGTCGTTCAACCCGCCTCGCCTGCACCACCGTCCGGCATTCCGGTAGGCACGGCCGTCACGCCGGCAACTTCGGTTTCGCCCGCCGGTTTTGCCCCGACATTCACTTCGGATTCCGCGACGTCGTTTGAAGTTCGTAAGAAGAAATCTTCCCTGCCCCTGGTGATCGGTCTAACTGCTGCGTTGGGAATCTTGTTGGTCGTGGGACTGGTATTCGCTTTCCGCGGAGGCACGCCGTCGACGACTGAGGTGGTTACGGCCGCTTCCGCGCGTCCTGAGGAAGCGGACGACGGGCTGGACCCCATTACGGACATCGGCGACCCTGGGGACCCTGTCGAACCAACAGATCCGATTACCCCGGCGGATGCGGTCGAGCAGCCGTCGCAGCCAAACCGCAAGGACGCCGCCCAGGCGGTGCTGGCTTCGGTCGACAAGTGGCGCGATGCGACGCGCAGCCGCGGCGTCGGACCGCGGGGCGTGTTCCTGGTGAATGTCGAAAACGCCTGGACCGACCTTGCCGATGACAAGCCCGTGCTGTGCGTTGAAATCAGCGTGGTCAATACGTCGCAGGACACCGCGTTAAATTACACTAGCAGCAATCTCGGCGAACATGCCGTGCTGGTGGGCGAAGATGATTCGGCTTTAGAACAGTTGCCGTTGTCGGTCCTGCCACAGGATCGCCGCCAGACCGCGACAATCCGACCGGGCGAAACGTTCAAGGACGTTCTCGTTTTTGCCGCTCCCACCGGCGACTACGATGTTCTCAAACTGGCCCTTCCCTTGGCGTCCCTCGGTCGTACCGGCCATTACGGTTTCGACCTGCCGAAGGTGATGATCGGCGCTCAGCGCAAAGTTCCGGCCGAGGCGGTGGCCGCGACGGGGGCGGCCGGCGAATCTCCAGACGCCACAGCCGAGAAGCCTCGCGATCCCGATGCCCCACCCAGCATCGACGAGATCAATCGGAGTATCCAGTCGGTTCAACAGCAAGCGACTCCCCCGGCACCCGCTGCCAGTCCGGCCAGTCCGGCGAAGCCCGTAGAGGAGGATCGGCCGCCGACGATCGCTGAAATCAACAAGATGATTGAAGAGGCGCAGGACGCAGAAAAGATCCCCGTCCCCGGTCTCGATTGACAATCTCCGCTCGTGCCGCAATCCCGGGATTCAAGCGACACCGAAATGCACGCACTGGTAACCGGTCCCGGAGGATTCTTGGGCGAATACCTTGTCGAAGCGCTCCTGGCGCGGGGAGACCGCGTGCGCGGTTTTTCGCGGCGTGTTCCGCCGCGGTGCGTGGCCGCGGGTGTCGAATGTATCGCCGGCGATCTGCGGGATACAGACGCGGTAGCGGCTGCCTGCCGCGGAATCGACGTCGTCTTTCACACGGCCGCCGTCGCCGGCATTTGGGGGCCTTGGGATTATTATCACGGCATCAACACACTCGGGACGCGGAACGTCGTTGACGCCTGTCGGCAACACGGTGTGAAAAAGCTGGTCTTCACGAGTAGCCCGAGTGTGACGTTTGATGGAAGCAGCCAGAGCGGCATCAACGAGGACGCGCCCTATCCCGAGCGGTGGCTCTGTCACTATCCGCACTCGAAGGCGTTGGCCGAACAATGCGTCTTGCAGTCGAATGGACAAGACGGGTTGCTCACCTGTTCGCTACGCCCTCACTTGATCTGGGGACCGCGCGATCAACACTTGATACCGCGACTGCTCGAACGCGCTCAGCGCGGCAAACTCAGGATCGTGGGGGACGGTACGAATCGGATCGATATGATCTACGTGGAAAACGCCGCCGTCGCTCACCTGCAAGCCGCGGACGCGTTGTCGGAGGACTCGCCGGTGGCTGGTTCTGCCTATTTTCTCAGCCAGGGAGAACCGGTAAACTGCTGGGATTGGATCAACGAAATTCTCGCGCTGGCCAGGATCCCTCGACTCAAAAAATCCATTTCCTTTGCGGCCGCGTGGCGCATCGGCGGTATGCTGGAGTTCGGCTACCGTCTGTGTGGCCTTCAGAGCGAACCACGGATGACGCGCTTCCTGGCGGCCCAACTGGCCACGTCTCATTATTTTGATATTTCGCGCGCGAAGCGAGATTTTGGCTATTTCCCCCAGGTTTCCACGGACGAGGGGATGGGGCGATTGGCCGAAACACTCGAAAGGCATTCGGCGTGATGTGTTCACGGGTCGCCGCATGGCAGTGGCATGTCGGTCGTATTTGACCGCGAACGGTTTTTGGGGCGAGTGACGCGTGACGTGTCGCTGGTTAAAAAGCCAAATAACTTCCGGTTCGTCACCGGTCGACCCGGTTGCCAATTGGTGTGGAAATAGGTAATTTCAAACGTTTGTCATTCATCGGATGCGGAGCCCCGGTCGGCCGTGTTCCCGTTCGCTAAGCCTCGATATTTACGAATGCCTCTTTCATGATCGCCAGCGGTGTGCAAGGACAGCTTCCCGACGAACAGCGGATCGTCATCACCGGGATCGGTTTAACTGCTCCTAACGGGAACAGTCTGGCCGAATATCGTGACTCGCTGCTGCACGGTCGTAGCGGCGTTTCGCCCTACGAGATCCGCTATGTAGGACCAACATTAGCGGGCATCTGCAATTTCGACGCGCGGCGTCATCAGGCGCGGAAGGATCTCCGTCGCGGCACGCGCGCCGGCAGCATTGGTGTTTATTGTGCCAACGAAGCGGTCGCGGACGCGGGAATCGACTGGGAAAACCTCGACAAGAATGGCATCGGTGTATACGTCGGCGTGACCGAGCACGGGAACGTCGAGACGGAGAACGAAGTCTACGAACTGAAGGGCTACGACTACGACACCTCGTTCTGGTCGCATCATCACAATCCGCGCACGGTGGCCAACAATCCCGCGGGCGAGATTGCGTTGAACATGGGCATCACGGGGCCGCATTACACCATTGGCGCCGCCTGTGCTGCGGGCAACGCGGGCCTGATCCAGGGCGCGCAGATGCTGCGTCTGGCGGAATGCGACATCGCCATCTGCGGCGGCGTTTCGGAGAGCATTCATACGTTTGGAATTTTCGCCAGTTTTAAGAGTCAGGGTGCTTTGGCCGAACACGAAGATCCCACCAAGGCTTCGCGGCCATTTGACCTGCATCGCAACGGCATTGTCGTTTCCGAGGGCGGCTGCCTTTACGTCGTGGAGCGATTGAGTGATGCGAAACGGCGGTCGGCCCGGATCTACGGCGAACTGATAGGCTATGCAATCAATACCGATGCCACCGACTTCGTCCTGCCCAACCCCGAAAGGCAGGCCGAATGCGTTCAGGCGGCATTGCGCCGCGCGCGGCTCAACCCCAACGACATTGACATTGTCAGCAACCATGCCACGGGAACCAGTTCGGGAGACATCCAGGAATGCGCTGCTTTGCGGCGCGTTTTCGAAGGTTGCGATAATACGCTGTTCAACAACACGAAAAGCTTCATTGGCCATTGCATGGGCGCCGCCGGCGCACTGGAACTGACAGGCAATCTTGGCGCCTTTGACGACGGTGTCTGCCATGCCACGATTAACGTGGACGAACTGGATCCGGAATGCCGTCTCCCAGGGCTGGTAACCAACGAGCCGCGTGAAAAAGGCGGCGTCACCTATATCCTCAACAATTCCTTTGGCATGCTGGGTATTAACTCGGCCGTCATCATCAAGAAAATGTAAACGCTTCGCGGCCATGCCGCTATTCCAGGAATCAAGACGTAAGAAAAGGAACGCAGCACAATGACCCCAGCCGAAATCCGCGACGAGATTGTCGACATTCTGTCTGATATCGCTCCCGACGAAGACCTCAGCGACCTCAAAGACGACGTCGCGTTCCGCGAGCAGTTGGAATTGGACAGCATGGACTTTCTGGACATCGTGATGGAGCTTCGCAAGCGGCATCGCATTCAGATTCCCGAGGAAGACTACAATCATTTGGCCAGCATGCAGAGCACCGTGGATTACTTGACGCCCCACATGAAAGACATGCAGCCCTCGTAAGGCAGCTTCACGGCGCGGCGGTCACCAGCGAAGTTGCGTGAGTCTGGGGCTCGGTAACGGCAGTCAGCGTAGGTTCTTTGTGAGCGGATGTCGCATCGTGCGGGCATGCCGGTGAAACAGACGGCGATCGCGGTATCAGCATGTACGACACGATCATTATTGGCGCGGGGATGTCGGGGTTGGCGGCGGGCATCCGGCTGGCTTATTTCGACCAGCGAGTTTGTATTCTGGAGCGCCACTACACGATAGGCGGTCTGAATTCGTTCTATCGACTCGGCGGGCGGGATTATGACGTTGGGTTGCATGCCGTCACCAACTTCACGCCCAAGGGGGCGAAAAAAGGGCCGCTGGCGCGGCTCCTGCGGCAACTGCGTTTTAAGTGGGAAGACTTCTCGCTGTCGCCGCAAGTCGGTTCGGCGGTGCGGTTTCCCGGTGTCGGTCTGGAATTCGGCAACGACATCGAGTTGCTGAAGAGCGAAATTGCCCGCGAGTTTCCTGGCGAGGTCGACAACTTCGAGTGTTTGCTGAAGCAACTGATTGACTACGACGACCTGGACCAGGCCGCGTATGAACTCTCCGCACGGAAAATCCTGAACGAAACGATTGGCGAGCCGCTGCTCATCGAAATGCTGCTGTGTCCTCTGATGTGGTATGGCAATGCGCGCGAAGACGATATGGACTTTGCCCAGTTCTGCATCATGTTCCGGAGCATTTATCTGGAGGGCTTCGCGCGGCCCTTCAAGGGCGTGCGCTTGATCCTCAAGAACCTGGTGCGAAAATTCCGCGCGCTGGGCGGCGAACTCCGCCTGCGCAGCGGTGTTGACCGCGTGAAAGTCGAAGGTGGACGCGCCGTCGGAGTGATCCTCGATTCCGGCGAAGAAGTCGCGGGCCGGCGCGTGTTGTCGTCGGCGGGGTTGGTGGAAACGCTAC
Organism: uncultured Planctomycetaceae bacterium; assembly: GCA_937967665.1. Lineage (GTDB taxonomy): Bacteria > Planctomycetota > Planctomycetia > Pirellulales > Pirellulaceae > CALBSZ01. The sequence goes on along the minus strand of CALBSZ010000541.1, from coordinate 1,561 downwards.
GGCTGTGTGATGACATCACTGAGGTGGACCAGCATCGCGCCGGTCAGCTGTCGTTCATCGAAACCGTTTCGACACTCGACAAGCAACCTCGCGACATCGGTTACAACAAGACGATTGTGTTTTTTAACGATTCGGATACTTTTCACTGGCGCCGTCCTCGCGATCAATGCTGCGATCTTCGCACTGGCGTTATTTGTTCTCCCAACAACTTTCAGTACGACGATGAAGACGGCGAGCTGCCGGAGGGCGTGATTCGAATCACCGCGCTGGCCGATTTCGACCTTTGGAATAATCTGGATGAGAACGAATACCGTATCGAGAAGCTGCGCTGGTACGATCGCACGATTGCCTCGGCCGTGCGGTTCATTCCCGATTATCGCGCGCACGTCATCGATACGGACATGTTCACCCCCAAAACGATTCGCCGCTTTACATGGCACGACAACGGCGCCGTCTACGGGGCGCCGGAAAAGCACGTGGACGGCACGACGCACCTGAAAAACCTCTACCTGTGCGGGACAGATCAGGGGTTTGTCGGTATCATAGGTTCCATCCTGAGTGGAATTTCGATTGCCAACCAGCACTGCTTGCGGGACTGAATCGTGTTGGGCATGCAACAACGGAAACAAGACCTTCACCGGGAGCCTGCGAAATCGAGAACGGCCTGTTGACACGTGGCAGGCGCACGGCATCGCCGTGCTCGCGACAAGACAGAAGTATTCGAATCATGCCTAAAGACTTTCTGAAGAATGCAAAGCAGTCGTACGATGTGATTGTCGTCGGCAGCGGCCTGGCGGGGATGACCGCAGCCAACATCCTGGGCCGCGCGGGCTACTCGGTATTGCTCTTGGAACAGCACTACAAGCTGGGAGGCATGGCCACGTGGTTCAAGCGGCCGGGCGGCCATATCTTCGATATTTCCCTGCACGGTTTTCCCGCCGGCATGATCAAGAGTTGCCGGCGATACTGGTCGGCTGAAATCGCCGATTCCATCGTGCAGCTGGAAAACATTCGGTTCGACAACCCGATGTTTTCTCTGACCACGTCCTACAATCGCGACGACTTTACACGTCTGCTGACGGAGCACTTCCAGGTCGCTCCGGAAACCGTGAAAGCGTTCTTTGACACGGCGCGCGGCATGAACTTTTACGATGACCAGACTCTGACGACCGGTGAGTTGTTCGAGAAGTTTTTTCCCGGTCGGCAGGACATCGTGCGATTGCTGATGGAGCCGATCGTTTACGCCAACGGTTCGACGCTGGAAGATCCGGCGATCACTTACGGGATCGTCTTTTCGAACTTCATGTCGAAAGGCGTGTTTACCTTCGAAGGCGGCACGGACCGTCTGATTCGCTTGATGGAGGAGGAACTGAAACGGAACGGCGTCGATGTGTGCATTCGCAGCGATGTCGAACGCATCCATGTGCAACGCGGGCAGGTGGTCGGCGTGGAAGTCAACGGGCGTTCCATCAAGACGCGGTCCCTGGTCTCGAATGCCAACTTGCGGGCCACCATTTTTCGACTCATCGGCGAAGAACATTTCGACAAGAGGTTCGTCCAG
>CALBSZ010000540.1 GCA_937967665.1 uncultured Planctomycetaceae bacterium | reverse complement strand
TGCGCCGCACCCAGGACTCGGAGACATTGAATTTGAGCGCGACTGCCTGCGTGCCCCCGCCCGCATCACACGCGGCCAGTACCTCGCGACGGAACTCCTTGGAATACGGCATACAAACCTCCCTGTGAATGAGGCTTGCCAGACTACCTATTCCTCGCCAATCGCGCTCGTCAACACGTGGACGCGATTCAGGGCGCTGGGGTAATATCTACCTCGATTTGTGTATCGGGATGTCCGTCCGCAGGGAATCCGGCCAGTGATTCGCGGACGCATGTCGGCCGTTGACGGAACGGTTCTCGTTCGCTTGTTTCAGCATCATCCGGTGCTGGAGGAGACCAGAATGCCGAACCGGTTTTCGATGGCGACGACTCATTCCATTCAGACGCATAACTGTTCTGGGCGTTCCAAGCGGGAAGTCTCCCGGATGTTGGGCATTGACCGCACGAATGAACGACGCAACTTACAGCACTGCCGTACATTACGGCCAACTGCCGCAATCAAGGTATTCTTGCCATCCTCTTCCGAGAGCGCGAGCTATTCCTTATTCACGTTGTTGCCGCATTTTGCGTGCTTCACCCGCGGACACTTGATAAGCCAGCAAGAGGTCAGCGCGGCCTGCGCCAACATGAATTGACGTAACTGAATGCCCTGCAATAAGTAGCGATCGAAATGCGTTCGCTTCGACCCGGCCGCCAATCGGTGACCGGTCACTGCGAAGCCCGCTGGCCGCTGTCCTGCCGCCGCTCGCCAGCCTCAGAACGCGCCGCAGCCGCTGTGCCGCACGCGCCGCAATTCCCTTGATCCGAAGGACATGCGACCGGAGAACGCATCCTGGAGGCACCTGGAGGGGGCAAAACCGACGATTGAACCACGCGGGCCGGTCAAAGCGATTTGCGGGGCCGTTTCGCGGCGCTCGCGCCGGCGACGTAGAGGTCTGACGCGGTGCCGCGAGTAGCCTGGAGCCGATCCGCCGTGAGGTCTGAAATCCGAGCCGAATCTGTGGGGCAAAACCGACCTTCAGCCCATCGTTACGTATAACCGTTTCGACCATCAGCATTGTGCGCCGGCCGGCAATGTTCAATGCTGCCCTGCCCAGCGATAGACTGACGTAATGCCGAAGTCGGAATACACCATCGACGGCCGACAGTTCCACGTCGAACGCCTGGACAATGTCTGGACGGGATGGTTCGTTGACAATCCCGAAAATCGCTTCAATGGCCGCTTGAAGATGGACGTACTTTGCGAAGTCGGATACGTGATTCCGGGAACGGGCGGGATCATCATTGCTGCGGCCGGAACTCCGATTCGTCGTTACGCTCCCCGTTCGATGCATGATTCGTATACGGAGTTCCGAGCGAAGGTGGCGGCTGGCCATCGGCCGAAGTTCCGTGACGATCAGCCGCTCAGTAAGTTCATCATCTTCGCGCGTGACGAATTCCGCTGTCTGTACTGCGGCAATCTTGCGGACTGCCCGACCCTGGACCATGTTTGCCCGGTGTCATGCGACGGAGACGACACGGCTGCGAACATCGCAACATGCTGCGGACCATGCAACAGTCGAAAGCACGACTCGCGGACGCCAGACGAGTTGGACAAGCTGGCCGAACTGCGCCGGCGCAATGCTGCCTATGGCATTCGAGACAACCATATCGTGAAAGACGCCGTGCGGCCGGTCCTGGAAGAATTCCCAGACGTGCCGTATGAGGATTTGCCAATCCCGTCCAATTGAAATTGCGATAATGCCCGACATTCTACAGCGATCAATCGCCGAGCCGATACGAGCCGGACTCACGCAAGACCAGCGTTGGGCCGGTCCCGACAAGGGCTTGATTTGGTGCTGGGAACGCGGCCGTCAAAAGGCGGTTGAAGAACCCGACCTTGCGGAGCAAGCGAAGCGCGGCGAGTTCGTACCGCTCGCCTGGAAAAGAGGTAGCGCCACGCTTCCGGGGACTCTTCAGTACCTTGCAACGTGGCAGGGACTGCGCGGCGAAGATCTGAACATTGACCGCGCTGGCGAAACGATTCTGACCTGCCCGAAGACACAGAAGCCGCGAAAGTTCAAAGCGGGTCATCACGGCGATGAGGAAGCGGAATCGGAGTAGTCTTCAGCAAGGTCGATAATCTTGCAGAAATCCGTCTCTCTCAGAATTCGGATCGACTGCCCCTTGCCGATCAAGTCTTCCGCCTTCCGGTGCTTTGTGCTCTTGTCGTGACCCGCGAGTTTGCGAACGTCCTGATCCCCTACAACGAGAATGGTCGTGCGTTTCGTAACGTCGCGGCCCACATCGCAGCCGGCAACGGCAGCCAAGTCGGCCGCTTCGTTCTTTGTTATGGACAGCTTGCCGGTGAATACAATCTCTTCGCCGTAGAGCGGCCCATCAGGATTACCATCCCGCTTCACCGATTGCTCGCTTCCGCGCGAGCGGCCCGCGATCGGCTGGCGTACACGCTTGAGCCAGCCTTCAAGATTATGGCCGCTCTTGCGAATCGCTTCCATGAGCACATGGGCCGCTGCCTTCGCGTCTTCCAAAGCATCATGCGGCCGAAAGTCGTAACCGAGTTCCCGGCAGACGTTCGGCAATCCGTAGCCACTGCGAGCAAATTGCTCCCATGCGCGCCGAGCAACGCACGCCGAATCCAACCATGTTGGCACGCACGGCTCAAGCCGATATCGGCTGAATGCCTGATGAAGTGAACATCGGTCGAAATGGGTATGACAGACGGCTACCGCGCCGTTCAGAAAGCGATGGAGGGAATCGGCAATCGCCGGAAACGTCGGCGCGCCGGAAACAGTCGTTTCATCAATGCCGTGAATGGAGACGTTGATGAAATCGAAGTAATCCTCCGGGTCAACGAGTGTCACCCATTCTTCGGCGATTGCCCCGGCGGAGTATCGCACAACGCCGACTTGGCAAATTGACGACATGTCCGCATTTGCGGTCTCAACATCGATGGCGACGAAATCCATGCGCGGCCCTTTCGCGGATTCGCTGGAACGTGCCTCCAATGCAGCTAGGATCAACTGACCGGTCGCAAAGTTCAAGCGACAAACGCCGAACGCGGCGGCCTGGAAGAGCGCCCCGATGGATGCACCATGTCTGACGTACAGCGCGATACCGTCCTGTTCCTCGGCGCAGGCTTTTCAGCGGCTGCCGGGTTACCGGTGATGGCGCAATTCACGAAGGATTCGCGAGAAGACTACAAGACGATCAAGGGGCATGATGAAGCTGGCCGCAAATTGGCGGCGGGAATGCTCCGCAAGGCCGCTGAAACGTACTACGCCTTTCAGCGGACCTGCCAGAAGTCGCCGACACTTACGACTGCCGACTCGGAAAACCTGGAGACGATTTTTTGCATTGCGGAGGCGATGCACGAAAGCGGAATCAATTCAGTCCGCATTAACGATCGGGTTGTTTCGACCGATGAACTGTCGCGACAAATCGCACTGTGGCTGTGGAAGGTGTACCAGCAAGCGCCGTGGCGGAACCGGGACCGTGTATCGGATGCCGCGCTGTATCGGTCGTTCTTCCGTGTTTGCGGTGATGCCGGGTTGTGGGATCGAACAACGGTCGTTTCGATGAATTACGATCTTGTGTTCGAGACGTTCGCATGGGAGCACGGCCGGCCGTGTCATTTGTCACTTGCGAATGAATCCGCACAGCCGCTTGGGGATTTCGGGAACGGGCAATACGTTTCATGGGGATCGGCGCATGGGGCGCGGTGCATCCCGATTTGCAAGCTGCATGGAAGCGTGAATTTCTTCGATGGGACGGGCGACTCATTGAACGTGGCCGCTTGCGTGGGACCGCAGCAAGGCGGTATCGGCAAATCGTTCCGGTTTGGAGATGCGCCGGCCGTCTTTGCCCTTGATTGGATTGCGTACATCAACCAGCGGCGTCCGACCCTGGATTATGTGCCGGCTATCATCCCGCCAACCTACGCCAAACTTCAGCGGCGGCCGTGGCTCCGCGAAATGTGGCGGGCCGCATTCGACGCAATCAGTAACGCTCGCAACCTGATATTTGTGGGATACAGCCTCCCGCTGACTGACGGCTTTATCCGGGCGTTGTTCCACGGAGCGTTCGCCACCGCCGAAACGTCCCGATTGGAGCATGTCTACGTCATTGATCCCGGCGACCACGCGACGTATCGGAATCTCTTCGGCACACGGCTGCAAGACACGGGGTCGATGAGGTTGAGCGAAGCCGTGGGCAGCGGCCTGCTTCAGGAAATCGCGGCCCAATGCGTGACTTGAATGGCGACCGTATCACGCGCGAGCGGTACTAGTCGCATCGCCATTGTCGGGCGGTACTCAGCGAACCTTGACGAGCGATAGTGTGCCGCCACGCTCGCCAATTGGAAACGACAAACCCTCCAAATTCACGTCCTGCCACTTCGGGTAAAGCGGCTTTGCCGGCAATCCACCGACGCCGGCAAGCCACTCCACACACTCACAGCAGAGATGGTGGGCGTCAAGCGCTTCCTGAGTGGAAGGCCGATGACCAGTGTGCGCAATCTGGTGTCGTAGTTTCTGAATGGTGTGCAGCGCGTCGTATTTCGTTTTGTCGTCGTCCAAGAGGCTGCGCCCAGACGCATCCTTCAACCCTGAATTGAACAGAAACGATGCATCCGTCCGGGAGGGGCGGCGGATGCGTTCCGCCTCCGCTTCCGCATCAGCTGCTGCCATCCCCGAAGCGGTAAGCTGTGCTGTCTTGAGCTTCAGATAGAGAGCGTTCGCAAGTTGCTCGACGGCCGCATATGAGTTGAGAACTCCCAGACGAGGCACGCCCCGGTGAATCGACAAGAGCGCTTCCGCCAGCATTTCGTTCGTCACGTCCATCGGAGTCGATGCCCCGGCGGTCGGTTCATCCATCCAGAAGAGCGGCCCGACCGCCTTCGTTGTGACGTTGAAGGCAGTGGCAGTCGTGTACAACGCCCAATGCGCAGTTGGGCCTCCACGCTGCTCCACAACCGCATAGACATACCCCAAGTCGAAGGTTGACAAGGGGAACACCAGCCAAGCGCAAAGATGCGGTGCGTCACGTTGCCAGTTGGCGAGATAGCCAGAAAGGTACTCGACGCAATTTGCAATTTTGGCTTCAGTATCACGAAATGCATCGTTGGCGGTTGGGTACTCGCGGTCCTCATTGAAGAGCGCCATCGCCTTCGGACATTCCACTTCGCACGACCAACCCTCGCGAATGCGGATTGGTGCCTTGCAGCGGCGGTCTGCGACCATGACCTGCGTCATTGGTGGAGTTGCCGGAGAGCGCAGGTGCAGGCGGTCGAAGTAATTGCTGACCTTCACGCTGAATCGGCCAGTTGCGAGTTCGGCAGTGCGCGAACAGTCAGAGCGATTCGGGATAGCGAACGGGAGCGCGATATTGCACGTCCAGCGATACCGCAATCCTGGATTGGCTGGTGGATCGCAGACTGGAACCAAAGCGGTGAAGCGCAAAGGCGTTTGCGAGAACAACTGTTCTCGCGTCGGCCCCGTCGGAGATTTCGCTTTCTTGGCCATGTGCGATGCCGTTCGCGCGCCTGGACGATCACACCGCCGTGTCACCAGTACCATCGCCGTCGCACAAGATGCTGTGCAGCACGTCCGCTTCGCGCGTCGGAAGCGCAAATAGCCCCAGACGGCTGATCGTCGGCAGCCAATCGTTTAGCGCTGAGTTGATAACTTCGCGTGCGTCTCCATGGACGGTATTCGAGTCATTGACCAGAATGCTCACGCGAAACGGGATCGGGACGGGATTCGCCACGATCAAACCCTGTTCTTTCAATGCGCCTTGATAGGCGAATTCGACCGCGCCACTATGGCTCGTGTCGAATTCGACCAGTCCTAAGCGGGGATTCAATCCCGATCTATTCTCGTTCCGGCCGTGTTTCTTCGCGTTGGCAAGGTCGGAGCAGACGGGCAGTGAGGTGCTGCCGCCGGCAATCGACTTGATGTCGAAGTTCTGGTTTGTTTCTTTGGCGTACTGATGCAATCGGTCCTTCAGTTGCCAGACCAGCTTCGCGAATTCCAGAACCGTGTCGCAGATTCTTTCACCTGGAAGTTGGAGGGATTTGATGCCGGCAAGCCTGAGACCGGTGAACTCCAATCGCGGTCGTGTGTCGAAATGAACGTAGAAGCGTCGCGACCCGTCCGCAGCCGGTTCAATTTCCTCAAACTGACTGACGGGCGCGTATGCATCCCGGCGCGTTCGGAGGATGCTGCGGAGTTCGGTGAAGATTCCGTCAGCAATCTTCTCTGCAAGGGACGGTGATTGAGTAACGGGCTTCTGCACTGGCAACCTCCCTGCAATCAGCGTTTGAGTCCTGGATATGACGCGAGTGGATGACGATTGGTTCGCTGGCGCTCGGATTCTATGACCGCACTGACCGCCGAGACCAGTTCCTACAGCAACGGTGACCTGGAAATCGCACTTTCAGCCGAGCAATGAAGGCAATTCCGTTTGCCATCGGTGACCCGCGCGGGTAAGTTTGGGCGGTCAGCTTGCCAGCGGGGCAAGCGCTCCCGTGTCCATCGGTGACCGGGTCACCAAACCCCTACGTTTCGGGTCACTGCGGGTCATTACCCGACACCGCGAACCCCCGAAAACTCCGGGAAAACTGAGGTTTCGGCTTCCCTTCAGGGTCTTTCGGGACCAAGAGGTCGCAGGTTCAAATCCTGTCACTCCGACTATTCTTCAATTCGAGCCGTTCGGCGAATGCGTCGAACGGTTTTCTCTTTTCGGTGACGAGGTTTACGTCGCCCAATGTACGGTTCAAACAAATCGCATCCAGGAGTTCGCGACGGACCTCGGTGTTTGAACCGCGCCAGATTTCGGCCGCCCGTTGCGTCCAGTCGAATAGCGCCAGGGCCCCCGTCGCCCGCCCCGCGTCCGCCTCTTCGACGCTGGCCAGTTCCTCGTCCACCTCGACCAGCGGCTTGTCCGGCGCCGGGCCGCCC
>CALBSZ010000539.1 GCA_937967665.1 uncultured Planctomycetaceae bacterium | reverse complement strand
CTGCGTGCTGGTATGGATGGAGGTGACTCACTTGCTGGCGCTGCGTGCTGGTATGACAGCCGCGCCTGGCGCTGTCGGACCAATAACACTGGTTCGAACCAAGCTAGCGCTATCCGCACAAGCGTGAAATGCGGGTGCGCATTCGAGAATCCCGCCGGCGCTGCGGGTCAATTCAAACTGAACTCGGGAGGAAACGCCTGCGTGGTCGCGGAGGAAAGACTAAGTTCTTCGCTCATCCTTTGAATCAGCAGCCGCGCGCGGCAATCGACGTTGGTTTCGGTGAGCAGGAACTGATTGAACATGGGATCGATCGACGTCGCGAAAGCGATAACATCGGTGAGCATGCCGAGCGGAATTTCGTCATTGTGCAGGTCTTCCAGCAAGGCGGGCGAAATCCCTTTTGCCGCGGCATAGCGGCAGAAACAGGCATTCAGCTCGGCAATCAGGCCGGGCCTGCGTTGGGCGCCGTGCGGGTCGAAGTAATCATCAATCACGGTGATCTCCGCCTGGCGGAACGCGGATTCGGCCGTCAATTCGCGGGAGATGCGAGCCCGGCGAATTCCCCGCAGCAGGATGTTGTGGCTACCGTCGTCCTGCGGTGAATGCGCGACCACGCTGCCGATGCAGACGACCTCGTTGATCGGCGGCCGTGCCTCGTAGTCTGCTTCCCAGCCGGGCTGCAGCAGTGCCATCGCAATCAATTGGTCGCCGGCCAGTGCATCCCGCAGCATCTCGCAGTACCGCGGCTCAAACACGCGAAGCGGCTGCACCACTCCGGGAAACATCACGAAATTGGGGAGCGGGAAAAGCCGCACGATATTCGCAAAGCCGTCCGGAAGTTTCACGGACAAGGGATGAAGTGACATTGCTGGCTGCCCTTAGTAGTCTGACATGTCCGTCAGCGCGGTCGTCGGTCGGCCTGAAAGGCCGCTTTCCAAAACAATATACCTTATCGCCGCATTTACGCGTCGGCGCTTACCGGCGGCGGGTTCAAGTGAATCTCGGGGATCAAATCCGGCACGATCTCTATATTCGGAAATGCCTCGTCGCTCTCCAGGATCTCCCGACAGCAGCATTCCAATTCCGTGAATAACTTATCCAAGTCCACGCCCAGGTGCTGTGGGCGATACGGTTCCAGGTAGTTGCGCGAGCCGAAATAGAGCTTCTTGGCGCCGCGAATGTTTCCGTTGCCGAAGTGGTGCAGGCAGACGGCCACTTGGATCAGCCCCTGATAGAAATACCGCGAAGGTCCCTGATAGTCCGCCCAGAGTTCCTCCCAGATGTCATGCGCCTCGAAGAACTCGCATTCATTGAAATATGCGATCCCCTTCAAGAATCGAGGATCATAAGCGGCGGACTCCATTGAATTTTTCCCCTGGCCGAATGCGTCTGGTGCAGCTACCACAAGTAAATGTATGCGGGCTGATACACAGAGTCAACCAACGCAATTCCCGCGCCGTTCCGCGTATTGCTGAGCACCGATCATTGTGCACGGACGACGAAAGATGTCCACGCCCGGCAGGAATGTTTTGGTCGTGCTACTTGACACTAGGCCCCCGGAACGACGACAATTTTTGGCGCGACGGATACTTGTGCCTTCTTCAGGAAGCGACGACAGCGGGTATGGCCACCATCAATTCGGCAAAGCAAGAGACACGCAGAATTCTCCGTCGCTTGAAAGCGGATTATCCCGAAGTCACGTGTGCGCTCAAACACGAGAGTGCTTTTCAGTTGCTCATCGCGACGATCTTGTCCGCACAGTGTACGGATGAACGCGTGAACATCGTCACCGCGGACCTGTTCGCCAAGTACCCGGACGCCGCGGCGCTAGCAGCGGCGCCGTTGAAAGCACTCGAAAAGATCATCCAGAGCACCGGCTTCTTTCGCGCAAAGGCCAAGAACATCAAAGCCTGCGCCACCGCGCTGGTCGAACGCCACGGCGGGAAGGTGCCGGCGAGCCTGGATGAACTGGTAACGTTGGCCGGTGTCGGCCGGAAAACGGCCAACGTCGTCCTGGGAACTTATTTCGGCATCCCCACCGGCGTCGTTGTCGATACCCATGTCAGTCGTATTTCGCAACGCCTGGGCATGACCAGCCACACCGACCCGGTCCGCATTGAACGGGACTTGATGGCCACGCTACCGAAGAAGGAGTGGATCAATTTTTCGCACCGCGTCATCCATCATGGACGGGCCATCTGCAAGGCTCGCAAGCCGGCGTGTGACGTGTGCAGCATGGAAAAGTTTTGCCCGCGAATCGGAGTCAAAGCGTGATGCCATTGAACCGCAATCGGTTGGCAGGCCATGATCGCATGACCCCGGTGATGGAGTCATCGTATTTCCCTACCGCGTGCCAATACAGCATTGCAGCACGACCAGTCGAGTCGCGCCGAAACTCGCAACTGCTACAAAGGTCCTTGTCATGATTCTTTCAGGCAACGAAATCCGCAGGCAACTGGGTGACAATATCATTATTGACCCGTTTGATGAGTCGCATTTGAATCCGAACAGCTACAACCTGTCGCTGCACGATGAAATCATCACCTACGAGGAGGTGGTGCTCGACATGAAAGAGGCGAATCGGGTGCGCAGGATTACGATTCCCGAAGAGGGACTGGTGCTGAGTCCGAACCAGTTGTACCTGGGACGAACAGTGGAACGCACAGAGACGCATAACTTTGTGCCGGCTATCGAAGGTCGGTCGTCCATCGGTCGACTTGGTCTGTTCGTCGATGTCACCGCCGGGTTTGGCGACGTCGGCTTCAGTGGTTATTGGACGCTCGAAATGTTCGCCATCCAACCCGTCCGCATCTACGCGGGGGTGCCGATCTGCCAAATCATGTACCACGAGGTCAAGGGCGACATCACGGAGTATGTCAGCGACAAGTACCAGCACAATCGAGATATCCAGCCCAGCCTGCTGTTCAAGGAATTGAACCCGGGGGCCGAGAAAAACGATCCGCAGATGAAGTTCGAGTTTGGCGTCGAGAGATCAAACTCGTAACGCTCTTCCCGCAGCGGAAAGTACGCGTCCGCATCCTACATGACCGCAAAGTAGTTTTCCACAGCATAGTCGATATAGTCGGGACGCAGTTCAACCTTCTTGCGCTTGTAGAGGCAGAAGTTGCGGACTTGCAGCAACAAGTCGCGAGGTTGACAGCAGCGGAACGGGCGCCCCACGGGCTTGTAGTGCTTGTTGATCAAATAGTCGGCGGCTTTTTCGGTGTATTCCATATCCAGCTGTCCGCACATGAGCTGGAACAGGTGGCGGTACTCCGCTTCGCTGGGATCCTTGATTTCGATTTTGTAGGGAATTCGCCGCAGGAAGGCGTCGTCCACCAGGTCCTTCGGTTCCAGGTTCGTGGAGAATACGATCAACTGATCGAAGGGAACCTCCAGTTTCTTGCCCGTCGATAAATTGAGGAAGTCGTACCGCTTTTCCAGAGGAACGATCCAGCGATTCAACAATTCATCCACGCTCATCCGCTGACGTCCCAGGTCGTCGATTACCAGCGTCCCGCAATTGCTCTTCATTTGCAACGGTGCTTCACTGATTCCCGTGGAAGTATTGAGGCTCACTTCCAGCATTTCCATTGTCAGTTCACCGCCGACCACCACCGTGGGACGCTCGATACGCACCCAGCGGTGATCGATCTTGGATTGATCCAGTAGTCCGGCCGATCTTTCCAGCGGCGATTCGAAGTGCAACATCGGATCGAACAAACGCATCACGTGACCATCGATACCCAACGCGCGCGGTATCCAGATATACTTGCCAAACGCTTTCGTGATGCGTTCCGCGATACTGGTTTTTCCATTTCCGGGAAAGCCGAACAGGAACATGCCCCGTCCCGAACTGATCGCCGGCCCCAGTCGATCCATCATTTCCTCGCTGATCACGAGGTCCTCGAAGGCACGCTCCAGGTCTTCCTGAGATGGTTTCTGATTCTGGATCGTCTGGGCCTTGACCCCGGCGACGTAGTCTTCGAGCGCTACGGGAGCGGCGCCGAAATACGTGCAGATCTCCGCGTGCCGGCGTCCACGTTCGCGGCCCAGGTCCGTGAGTTCATAGACGTAATCGCCCAGCTGCGCGGAATCCCGGTACGCAACCAGGCGATCTTGCTTCATCCGCCGGAAGAGCGGCTCCAAGAGGATGAACGGCAGTTTGATGTGTCCCGCGATATCCCGTCCGTTGCATTCGCCGCGCGCCAACAACAGCTTCAATACCAGCGCTTCTACTTCGCTGTCCGTAATGCCCGCCTGCTTGAACGATTCCGGTTCGCAGGGAATGAACTCGTCCGCAGCCAGCTTCGGAATCCGTTGTTGACGAGGATGCGCCGCCTTCGGCGTTGTTGGTGGAAGTTCCACCTCCGCCGTCATGGAATGGATTCGTTCCAGGAGGCCATTTAACTTTTCGTCGGCGGAATTCGATTTGGTGGATGCGGAACGGTCCACAGCCATAACCTGCGCTCCTGTGGCGGACGAGCATGAATGCAACTGCTTCTCAAAAGTAGATTCCGATCGGCCAAGAGCAAGCCGCGCGACGTGCTTTCCGAGCGACCGTCCGGCCCCGGCGGCAAGCAAACGTCACAACCGCTTCATTCGGAGTAACTCAGAAAACTTTAAGCCAGACCGCTAAGCCGCGTCCTATGTTTGTTTCGGCGTGACGAGAAACTCACACTTTTTACTGACAATACCCTGGCAGGTAGCTCCACCGTGAGGAGGTTTGCATGAATTCGCTGGAAACGGTCACACGCCTTGGACGTCCGGTCGGCGCACCGGTCAGGGATCCGCTCGACAAGCTGTTCACGCGTATCAGCGAAATCTCGTCGCTGCCGCGCGTCGCGCAGCGAATCGTGCAACTCGCCAGTGACGATAACGCCACGGTAGACGACCTGCGGCGAGTGATTCAGACCGATCCCGCGCTAACCGCCAAACTGCTGCGTCTGGTTAACTCGTCCTTCTACGCGATCAAGAATAGCGTCCGAGATCTCCGGACGGCAATCAGCCTGCTGGGGTTTCACGAAGTTCGGAATCTGGCCTTGTCGATCTTTGTGGCCGAGCAATTTCAGAAATCGGGCGACCACAACGCGTACACCCGGATCGGACTCTGGAAACACAGCCAGGCGGTTGCCCTGATGGCGCAGCGGATTGCCAGAGTCAGCGGGCGCGGAAAACCGGGCGAGATCTTCCTGGCGGGCCTGCTGCACGATATCGGCTATATCTTGCTGGACCAGCACTTGCGCCGCCACTTTTGCGAGGTGCTGGATGAAATCAACGAGGACACAGCCACCTGTGTGGTGGAACGCAGGCTGCTGAGTTTTGACCACGCCCGCCTGGGTGCGTCGGTAGCGGCGAAGTGGAAATTTCCCACGCAAATTGTGGACGCGATTCGTTATCACCATTCGCCGGAAACCTATCGAGGCGAATTCGTAGACGCGGTACGAGCCGTGGCAATTGCCAACCACATGGCCACCCGCGCCGGCTGCTCGGCGCTGGGTGTTGCCAATGTGGAGCCGCCCGCGGATGGCGTCTATGCCCAGGCGGGATTAGATCCCGCGACGCAAGAGATCCTGTGGAATGACATGACCGCCATTCTGAGCGATGTCGACGACGTGCTGTAAGCGCCGAGTGCCCGCAAAAGTCGATTCCAACGCCGGCCCTTGTCGATCGATACGAATTAATCTTCGTCCTGGTCGAGTATTTCCTCGAGCACCTCTTCGTTCACGTAGATCGGCAGTGTCGGGCGACAGGTGACTGCCACGGCGATGGCGTCCGACGGCCGCGAATCGATCTCAATGATTTCACCGTCCTTACGCACCCGCAATTTCGCGTAATACGTATGTTCGCGCAGATCGCTGATGATCACACTGTCCAACTCGGCGCCCAAAGCCTCCACGGTATTCACCAGGAGATCGTGCGTGAGCGGGCGGGGCGATTCAAACTCCTTGACGCGGCGATCGATGCTGGTCGCCTCGAAAATCCCGATCAGGATCGGAAACTGACGCTCGCCGTCCACTTCTTTGAGATAAATCACCTGCGAATCGTTGATTTCGCTGATGATAATTCGAGATAACTGCATCTGCACGGTCATGAACAGGCTTTCCTCTGGCGCTGGAATCCGGCGACGCCTTCGCGGGTTTCAGGAGCAATGCGAGAACGGATCCCCGTGTGGATCACCGTTTGGGCAAGCTACGGGCGGCTTGCCTAAGTGCATTATACGATCCGCCCTTGCCCATCGGCTAGCGGCTCTCCACGGGCACGGGCGAATCCGACGCGGCCGCTACTTGCCGATGTCTTCCTTCCACAGTTCCGGCCGAGCGGCAATGAAATCCCGCATCATTCCAACGCACTGCGGGTCTTGGAGGATCGTCAGTTCGACGCCCCGCGAGCGCAGGTAGGCCTCCGGTCCCTGGAAAGTCTGATTTTCGCCGACGACGATCTTGGGAATCTGGTACAGGAGCGCCGTTCCGCTGCACATATCGCAGGGAGACAGCGTGCTGTAAAGAATCGCCCGCGCATAATCCGCTGCCGATAAGCGGCCCGCGTTTTCCAGGCAATCCATTTCGGCGTGAAGGATGGCACTGCCTTTCTGGACCCGCTGATTGTGCCCGCGACCGACGATCTCGTTGTCGATGACCAGGACGGACCCAATCGGGATGCCGCCGGCCTGCAGGCCTTTGCGGGCCTCGTCGATTGCCGCTGCCAGGAAGGGGTCCATGTGCATGCCCTTGATGTGCCCGAAAAGACCCGTGATTGAGCCACGTGGCGGAGGGAGCGGGACCCGCCGCACGCTAACCAGGCCGGCTGACCAGCGAACGCGTCACGCCCCACGTCATCAACGCTACGCCCACAAACATCACCGTGCCTCGACTGTTGCCATCCTGCAGCATGTAATCGCCCAGGATGCTGCCGACGATGAAAATCGAGCCGACGACGATGTGCCAGATGTACTTCTTATTCATTGCTACCTGACGCGGGATCCGATGTTGACGCAATGCCACCATACAGAGGACGTGCGCTCGTCCAGCCACTGCGTGCGAACTTAGGCCAGCCCCAGTTCCGCCAATTTGGATGCGGTGGGAACCCCTTCGGGATCCCAACCCCGCTCGCTGTAGTAGACCGGCAACATGGCATTCAGGTCGACCGTGACGCCCGCGGAAGGACCGGCCTTGTGCGCTTCCTTAAGCAGCCGCTTCGGCAGGGAATCGTCCGCCTTGGTCAGCCCGGCCCTGAGGTTGAATAGGCGTTCGATATTCCAGGTCCGCTCGCCAATCCGCAATACATCGTCGTAAGAATACGACACGCCCGTGGCGGCCGAAATGCAGTCGACGAACTTCTCCAATGGTCCATTCGCCGCGCCGACAAACAAGCAGACTCCGGTATTGTCGTGCGCCGTGGTGCGATTCTGTTCGGCCGCGACCCATTCGGCCTTCCCTGCCGTCTCGTGCGGATCAAACACGCCCGTGGTTTCCGGCCCGGGAGTCCAAGCACGCAAATGGCAGCCGCCTCGATTGCAGGTGGCGTAGGCCACTCCCATTCCCTGGAAACCTCGCGGATCGTAAGCCGGATATTCCTGCCCCTTGGTTCCCATGTGCACGTCAGGATTGCCCAGCTTTTCGCCCATCCGTTTGGAACCTTCCGCCAATTCATTTCCAAAACCTTCGCGGTAAGCCGTCGCTTCCGTCATGCGGATCAACGCTTCCGACGAACCAAAGTTGAGCGGCAATTCCACGTGCTGATCTGTAATCGTACCGTCCTGGTACAACTCCATCGCGGCCGCCAACGTGGCTCCCATCGAAATCGGATCCATGCCCAGATCGTTACACAGCCAGTTGGCCTTGAGCACGGCATCCAGGTCGCCGACGCCCGTGTCGGCGCCGAGCGCCCAGGCGGTTTCGTATTCGGGACCCTCGCCCGCATGGCGCCAGTTGCGGGGATGCATGTTGACCAGGAACTTGTCGGCCGCGTCCCCCAGCTGGCTGACGCGCCCACACGCAATCGTGCAAGCGAAACAGGCCTTGTTCGCTACCAGCCGTGTTTCGCGAATCGTGTTGCCGTTCAGGTTCTCGTAAAGTTCGAACTGGCCCTGCTGGAAGTTGCGCGTCGGCAGTCCGCCCATCGCCTGCGTCATGTCGATCGTGGCGGCCGTACCCAGTTCCGCGAACGACTTGCGACCCGGACTGTCCTTCATTTCCGCACGCATCCGCCAGACGCCTTTCATGAAGGCTTCCGGATCGGCGATGTTCACACCGCCGGTGCCGCGCACCGCGATGGCCTTGAGGTTCTTCGACCCCATCACGGTACCCACGCCGCTACGGCCCGCCGCGCGGTGCTTGTCGTTCATGATGCAGGCGAACTTCACCAGGTTCTCGCCAGCCGGTCCAATGCAAGCCACTCGCAATCCGGGGATGCCCAGTTCGTCGCGGAGGCCGTCTTCCGTGTCGTTGACTCCCTTGCCCCAATATTGCGAGGCATCGCGCACTTCCACGCGATCGTCGTAAATAAAAATGTAACTCGGTCGCGGCGCCTTGCCTTCACAGATGACGAAGTCGTACCCCGCAAACTTCAACTCGGGGCCCCAGTGACCGCCCGAATTGGACGTGGTGATGGCGTTGGTGAGCGCCCCTTTCGTGACGACCATGTACCGGGCGCCGCACGGGACCGGGGTCCCCGTCAGTGGTCCGGTGGCGAAAATCAGCTTGTTTTCCGGAGACAACGGATCGACCTTCGGATCCACCTCGTCCAGCAAGTACTTCGCCGCCAGGCCGCGGCCGCCGATATAGTCCTTCATCCACGATTCGGGAATCGCTTCGACCACCGCCGTCCCGGTCGTCAGGTTCACGCGCAAGATCTTTCCCGTCCAACCACCCATGTCCATTTCCTTCTTCGAAAAACCCGCTTCCACTTCGCCAGGATTCAACGACGGCTCCGTAGCTTTCCTACCCGCCGACGGCATTCACGTAGTTTTCGGTTACCTTCGCAGCCCACGGCCCGAACCAGCTCTGGTCCGCTTCCACGTATTCAATCGCGTCCGTCGGGCAACTCGTCGCACAGGCGGGAGCTCCCCCGCAGAGATGGCACTTCGACGCTTTGTCCGATTCCGGCAGCGTAAATACCGTTCCGAACGGGCAGGCAATCGTACAGAGATGGCATCCAATGCAGAGCTGGTCGATCACCAACTTGGCACCGGTCGCACGATCGGTGGCAATGGCATTGGTCGGGCAAGCCGTCATGCACCACGCCTCGTCGCATTGCAAGCAGGTATAAGGCGCGTAGCTGGCCTGCTCGTCAAACACGTTCACCCGAATCAAGCTCTTCGACGGCTGAAACGTGCCCGTCTGAACCCAGGAACAGGCAAGTTCGCATTGCATGCAACCCGTGCACTTTTCAGGCAGAATGTTGAGTACCTTCGACATCTAAACCACCCGCAGCATAGGAGTTAACCTCTCAAGTCCAATTCCATGTCACGTAGACTGTAACAGATTCGCCAACTCCCTTCCAGTAAGCCGCGACGGAGCAGGCCACGCATTCGTGCCGGGGCCCTTCGGTTTGCATGCCGGCATGAAGACGACGACACCATTCACCAAAAGAGGGGAGGAAGTCAAGCGTGTATCCAAAAAAATGTTCAATTTGTTTGCGGGATCCGAAAGGGTTGTCCAACCTGAGCTACTGGCCGGACTCTACGACCTCGCCACCGGCCCGGCGCCGATGCGCGACGCGGTAACCAGTCGCCGCACCACTTCCGCGCGATCCTGGGTTTCGCGAAGGATCTTGTATTGGCGTGACGACGCAGTGGTTCCGTCCGCCATGTTTTGAGCAAATTCCAGATACGGGAGGCAGTCCAGCCGTTCGGCCACCGGTCGCAGTCGCCGGATGAGTTCAGCCACGATGTCGCTGACGGGTTGCGACGCATAGGTGTAGGAATTGACCAGCTGCGCCTGATTACCGAATCGGCAGGCCCGCCATTTGTTCTGACGGACCATCATTGGATGACAATCGTGCTGGTAGGCCCCTTGATCGATTTCGTCCGACAGCGCGGTCACCAGGCACTGGACCAGGGCGGTGAGCGCCAACACTTCCTGCAAAGTTCCCGGCATATCGCAGACGCGGACTTCCACGGTGCCGAAATTGTGATGTGGTCGTACGTCCCACCAGATCTCGCGGATGGAGTTGATGAATCCCGTTTCCTCCATGTGATTCACCAGCCAGACGTATTCACTCCAATTGCGCATCAGCGTCGGCAGTCCGGCGGTCGGCAAGCCTTCCATGATCTTGGATCGATGGGAATGCAGGCCCGTGCTGCGATTCTCCCAGAACGGACTGCTGCAGCTCAGGGCCAAGAGAGTTGGCAAATGTTGCATGATCCGGTCGCAGATCATCACGGCCTTGTCGCCGGAATCTACTCCGACGTGCACATGCAAGCCGAAGGTGACCAGACGCCTGGCCATTTCTTGCAACAGCGTGACCAAATCCAAATAGCGCTCGTTCTGGGTTACCTGTTGGTCCTTCCATAACGAAAACGGATGCGTGGCGCCCCACCATAGGCTCACGCCAATCTGGTCTCCCGCCTGTTCCACCAGCATCAGCTTCTGTTTCAACTCCGCTTCCGCGTCCCCGACCTTGTCGCAGACGCCGGTGATGACTTCAATGCAGCACTGCATCAATTCCGCCTTGTAGCACTCCGTCTCTGCATCCGGCAATAGCGCTCGCAAAGGCGCGAACGCGCTGGTCAGCGCCATCGACTGGCTGTCAACGAGTCCCAATTCCAGTTCGACACCCAACGTGGGAGTGTCGTTCGAGTTGAAGACCAGTTTTCCCATGGCAGAGTCTCGTTAGGAGGGAAGCGACCAGTAAACAAGCGCGCGTGCCAGGATCTTTGCGCCGACGCGCATCACTTCTTCGTCGATATCAAAGTGCGGCGAATGCAACATGGCGCCGCCCGCTTTGGCGGAAGTGCAGCCCAAACGTACCATGGCGCCGGGAACGGTGTCCAGATAGAATGCGAAGTCTTCGCTGCCCATGCTGGGTCGCGCGATCTCCTCGGCAGCGCCCGCACCCAGGATTTCGGTCGTTGTGTTGCGGAGCAGGTTGATGAGTTCCACGTCATTGCGAACACTGCGGCAGCCGAGTCCGAAGGCGACTTCGATGCGCGTGCCGCAGGTTTCACCCACGCTCCTCGCGATCCGGCGAATATGTTCCATGGTGGTATCGCGTACTTTGTGATCGAGCGTCCGGATGGTCCCCTTCAATTGTACCTGTTCGGGAATCACGTTGGCGGTGTCGCCACCTTGGATTTGGCCAATGGTAACCACCACCGCCTCCTGACTGTCGGTGACGCGGGGAATGTACAAGTACAGGGCGTTGATGATCTGAGCCGCCGCGGCGATGGGGTCGTGTGCTTCGTGCGGCCGAGCGGCATGACCGCCGCGCCCTGTAATCACAATCGACATCTCATCACAATTGGCCGTGAAAACGCCGGCCCGGAGGCCGACCTTGCCGAGCGCTCGGGAAGGGTCCATGTGCGTCGCCAGGATGGCGGCGACCTCCTCCAGAGCTCCGAAGGCGATCATTTCGGCCGCGCCTTGGCATGATTCCTCGGCGGGTTGGAAGATCGCCCGCACGTTCAGATCGCAGGGCGGCTGAGACGAATTTCGCAGTGCCGCGATCGCGTTCAGCGCGCCGTAAACGGTCGCCGTATGGGCATCGTGCCCGCACGCGTGCATGACGCCTGGCACCTGGCTGCGATACTCCACGCCAGTCGCTTCGTGAATGTGCAAGGCGTCGATGTCCGCGCGAAGGCCGATCAGGGGTGCCGCGCGATTGGTGCGCAAATCCGCTACGACGCCACGGCCGTCGGGACCAATGCGAATATCAAAGCCGTCGTCACCCAACAACTGGTACAGGTACAGGCTGGTCTTCTGCTCTTTGCCCGAAATTTCCGGATGGCGGTGCAGGTGACGGCGGACTTCAACCATCCGTGGGAACAACGCGTCCACGGCCTTGTCCAGCTGCGATTTCCAATCTGATTCCACGTATTTCCCTTCAATGAAGCCGACAGTGAAAACGATTCCACGCCGGGTTCGCCCGGTTCGCAATCACCAACCAGCTTGTGTCGCGCGCCTTGCCGCGCGGATCACTCTCGATCGCCGTCGCCGCCTGGGGCCGTTCCACGAACCGGAACGATACATTTGTCATTTTCACCGACTGTGGCCGATTCGCAACCGGTCTTGACCTGGACTGGAGGGGACGAACGCGGCGAAACGCCCTCGCTCATGCCCGATAGCGTACGCGTCGATTCATCGAGTCCTCCCGATACTTGCCTTGACAAAATCGAGTTTCGGAAAGCGCCGGTCAATGCTACGATGAACGGCGTCGATGTCTGGGCGGCCCGGTCCGAATTTTGGAAGTAGTGGAAAGCAGCGCCATGCAAGCATTGGTAAAACGCGAGTCGCAGCCGGGTTTGTGGCTGGAAGACGTCCCGGAACCGACGGTGGGAATCAACGATGTTCTGATTAAAATCGACCGGACGGGCATCTGCGGAACCGACGTGCACATCTACAAGTGGGATGCGTGGGCCCGCAAGACCATACCCGTACCCATGGTGGTGGGACATGAATTCGTCGGTGAAATCGTCGCTGTCGGCTCGAATGTCGCTGACTTTCACCCCGGTGAAATTGTCAGCGGTGAAGGGCACGTCGTCTGCGGCCGGTGCCGTAACTGCCTGGCCGGCCGCCGGCATCTGTGCGCGGTCACCAAGGGAATTGGCGTCGATCGTCCGGGAGCCTTCGCGGAATACATCGCGCTGCCGATGACCAACGTCTGGCACCACCACGATGCGATCGATCGCGACATTGCGGCGATCTTCGATCCCTTCGGAAACGCGGTCCATACGGCCTTGTCGTTTCCAGTCCTGGGGGAAGACGTCCTGATCACCGGGGCCGGTCCGATCGGCTGCATGGCGGCCGCCGTCGTCAGGCACGCCGGCGCCCGCTACATCGTGGTGACGGACGTGAATCCTTGGCGTCTGGAGCTGGCCAAGAAGATGGGCGCTACCCGAGTCGTTGATGTCCGTACGGAATCGCTCGCGGACGTGCAACGTGAATTGCAGATGTCGGAAGGATTT
>CALBSZ010000538.1 GCA_937967665.1 uncultured Planctomycetaceae bacterium | reverse complement strand
TTCGACACCAGGCTGGTCAGCTTGATCGAGTCCTTCTGGTCTTCGAACAATTTCAACTGCAACGCCTTGTGCAGCCGTTCGTTCGTCTTGTAATCGAACGTTTTGCCATCGATCGACAGGGCGCCGATGTAATTCATGATCTCGCGGCGGAAGTCGTCCTTGCGACTGTCCGGGATGTCGATCTTTTCTTCGATCGACCGCATCAGTCGTTCATCCGGCTCTTCGTACTGTCCGGTGAACTTGTTCTTGACCTTCTCGCGCTGCGTGTAGGCCTTGACGTTGTCGATGTAGTTGCCGCAAAGACGCATGAGGGCGTCTTCGTCGGCCGCGATGGCGCGTTGCACTTCGTTTTTCACGATGTTTTCGTATTCCTCCTTCACCACGCCCAGCAGTTCGCGATAGCGCCCGCGGAGCTCTTCGTTGTTGATGAGCGAGTGGTGTTTGAGTCCATTTTCCAGTTCGTTCATGACCATGAAGGGATTGATCGAACGGGCATCGGGATGGGCCACCAGGGCGTTGGAAATCTTGTCCTGGACGTAGCGGGGCGAGATGCCTTGCATGCCTTCGCTGACGGCTTCCTCGCGTAGTTCCTTGATGTTCTCTTCCGTGAAACCGGACAGCGACTTGCCGTTGTAGAGTTTCAGCTTCTGCAGCAGCGTCAAGTTCGCGTTGTTCGGCTCTTCCAGCCGCGTCAGGACCGCCCACATAGCGGCCATTTCGATGGTGTGCGGCGCGATGTGCCGCCCCTTGACGCGTTCCTTGTTGTAGTCCTTTTCGTAGATCTTGATTTCGTCGCTCAACTTCGTCACGTACGGAATGTCGATCTTGACGGTCCGGTCGCGCAACGCCTCCATGAACTCGTTGTTCTGCAAGCGGCGGTATTCCGGTTCGTTGGTGTGCCCCAGAATGACTTCGTCGATATCGGTCTGAGCAAACTTTTTCGGCTTGACCTTGTGCTCCTGACTGGCGCCAAGCAAATCGTAAAGGAAAGCCACGTCCAGTTTCAGCACTTCAATGAATTCGATAATGCCGCGATTGGCGACATTGAATTCCCCGTCGAAATTGAACGCCCGCGGATCACTGTCGCTGCCGTACTCGGCAATCTTGCGATAGTTGATATCGCCCGTCAGCTCCGTGGAATCCTGATTCTTTTCGTCCTTGGGCTGGAACGTGCCGATGCCGATGCGATCCTGTTCGCTCAGGATAACGAGTTTGACGCGGACAGTCTGGATGACGCGCGTCCAGTCGCCGCTCTAGGTACTCAGGCGGCTCTGGTACATGAAGCGGCAATAGGGATCGAGTTCTCCCGTAATCTTCACGTGAAAGTCGTCAGGGCCGGCGCTTCCGTTCAGGCTCGCCTCCACTTCCTTGCGAAACCGCGTGGGGATCAAGTGGAGCGGTTCCTCGTTCATCGGGCACCAGTGGGTTTCGCCCGATTCCGCGTCGTACCAACCCAGCGTGTAGAGCGCGCCATCGTCCGTCCCGCTGTAGCGTTCGAGTCCTTTTTTCAGCAGTCGAGCAATCGTGCTCTTGCTGCTGCCGACGGGACCGTGCAACAGCAGCACCCGTTTCTCGATGCCGTAACCGCTGGCAGCGCTTTTCATCGCGTGAACAAACGATTCCAGGGACGGGTCGAGCCCGAATACCGCGTCCTTGCCGTGGTCAATCGGATCATCAAAGAAATGGTAGTGCGTGCGGGTCTCGCCTCGAGTCGGCTCGTACGTGCTGGTCCCGTGCGAGAGAATCATGTCGTACACGCGCTGGAAGGCATTCCGCGTGATCTTGCGATCCTGGCGGACCAGGTCCAGGTACTCTTCGAACGAGCCCTCCCAGGTTTTCCGACGAAACTGTTCTGTATCCTGACGCTCACCAATCAGTGAGATAATTTGACCGCCGCTCATAAATATGCCTCCTTGGACCGGAAGGCAACGAACGCCACCGCTTCGGTAAATACGACATCGATGTCGAGCGATGTTGTCTCCGGTTCAGTTGTTGGTGCCTCGATTCTATTCGTTGTAAAGTCTTGCGATTGCGAATGTCGCCTGCTCGCAACGGAAAGCCAATCCGTTCGCACTCTCCTCTCAACCGTCATGCCAAGTCTCAATTGTGCCTTAGCTCAGCTCGACAACTTCGCGACCGCGCAGCCACTACCGCAGTTCGCGCGAAACACGAACATGCCTCAGGAAACACGATTCGAAGAGCGCAGCGACTGTCCCGGCAGAGCATTTGGGGATCAGCCTGCTGATCAGCAAACCAGCTTCTTGCTGATGAGCCGTTGCACGTTCGTCTCGCAGGCGGGTGCCAGAAAGTTGCAAAAGAGCTTAGACGAAGTTCAGGTAAGTAGAAGCCGCAAAGCTGGACGTCCGGGATCAAGGTGAGGCAACCGTGCCTATCATCAATTCCTGCTTACCTACTAATTAAGAGTATTTCGAGAATTCGATTACGGCAATATGAATCTGGCACCTTTCTGGTAAAGTTTTTTGTCTATTTTTTTGAACACCCGCGCGGCAGCCTTTCTTTTTAAAGGGTTTCCGTCTGCTGTTTCGATCCCACGACCGCTTCCGGAATGCCAGGCGGGAATTCAGGGTAGTGATGGACATGCGGTTTACGCGTCGTAAACAGCTCCAGAAGTTGCGGCATCAGTAGGCCGGAAACCCCGTGCTCGAGATCTCCTGGACTTTTTCGCCGTCGAGTAGCAGCAGGAGCATAAACGCGCCTTGTCGCTGCTCGATCAGTTTCCGCGCCGCTTCGAGTTCCAGGACGCTGACTGCCGAAGCCAGCGAATCCGCCTCGCAGCACGTCGGCGCGACCACGGTCACACTGCTGCGTCGGGTGAGCGGCAATCCGGAGCGCGGGTCAAGAATGTGCGAATACCGTTTGCCGTTCAATTCCACAAACTGCCAGGCGTCGCCGGATGTCGCGACTGCCTGACGCTGGAGCAACAGAAAGCGGCTGGGCGGTCCGTCGGGCTGCAGAGGAGCAATCCCCACTTTCCAGCCGCGTTGACTCGGCGGAGCCCCGCTGGCCGCGAGATCTCCGCCTCCATTCACCAGGGCTCGGTGGATGCCATGACGTTCCAGGCAGGCTAACGCCTCGTCGACCGCATATCCCTTGGCGATACCGCCCAGATCCAGTTCCATGCCCGCTTTCAGGAGCATTAATGTGTGGTCCTTCTCTCCGAGCACCATGTGTTGTGATCCCACCGCCTCAAGCGCCGCTGCCTGCCGCTGCGGGGACGGGAACTGCTTTTGACGACGTGCGCGCCGCCACAGGCGCGTGAGCGGCCCGACGGTCACGTCGAACGCACCGTCCGATTCCTTCCACAACTGGTGGCTCTGCCGCAGCACGAACCACAGGTCGCGGCTGACGTCCTGCGGCGTTGCATGGGGAGACGACTGGCACAACCGCGACAGTTCGCTTTCAGGGTCGTAGTTGCTCATGACGCTGTTCAGTTCGGCAATCCGCGCGAAAGCAGCTCGAAATCCTCGATCCGCGACGACGTCATCCGGTGCATACAGGGAAATGTGGAATTCCGTACCCATGTGCACTTCACTACGGTCGTATCGCTGCAGCGATACGCCGTCATGCACAACAAGTCCGGTCAGCAACAATAGCATTGGAAGTGACATCACCCTTTGATTATAGGCCCAAGTTCCGGACCGTTCAGCAGCGTCCCACCAGCGGCTCCTTTCCCGCCTGGCCCCGTCGGCGCCTCATTTTCGGGAAAATCCGGGCTTTCATTTGATTGAATTTCTGCGCCCAGTCGGTTATCTTTACTCTGGAATCCTCGTACCGATTTCATTGCCGTCGCGGACGGTTCAGGTCTTTCCACGACTACGCATACAACCAGCTCAAACTTAGGAGAAACAGGATGGGTAAACCCAAGGACACCAAGCCGGCTGCCAATCGCCGCGATTTCATGAAGAAGTCTTCCCTGCTCGTTGCCAGCAGCGCCGTCGTCGGTGGTCACCTCAGTATCGCGCAGGCGGCACATTCCTTCGGCAGCGACGAGATCAAGATCGGACTCGTCGGCTGCGGCGGTCGCGGCACCGGGGCCGCGGTCCAGGCGCTCAATACGATGTCCAAGGACGACATTAAACCGAATGGCAAAGTGAAACTGATCGCCATGGCCGACGCGTTCGAAGACCGCTTGCAGGCTTCGTATCGATCGATCAAGGGACAGCATGGCGAGCACGTGGACGTCCCCAAGGAACGCCAGTTCGTCGGCTTCGATGGTTACAAGCATGTGCTGGAATCCGATATCGACCTGGTGATCCTGGCAACGCCCCCCGGATTCCGCCCGACTCATTTCGAAGCGGCCATCAAAGCGGGCAAGCACGTCTTCGCGGAAAAACCCGTAGCCACCGACGCCGTCGGCGTGCGCCGCGTCCTGGCTGCCACGCAAGAGGCCAAGGAAAAGAGCCTGGCCGTGCAGATCGGTTTGCAGCGACATCACGAAGATCGCTACCGCGAAACGATGAAGCGGGTCTGGGACGGCGCCATCGGCGACCTGATCTGCGGTCGAGCGTACTGGAACGGCGGCGGCGTTTGGGTTCGCCCGCGACAGGACGGTCAGACCGAATTGGAATACCAGATGCGGAACTGGTACTACTTCAACTGGCTCTGCGGTGACCATATCGACGAACAGCACATCCACAACCTGGACGTCATCAACTGGCTCAAGAACGCCTTTCCCGTCGAAGCGAACGGCATGGGCGGTCGGCAAGTACGCACCGGCAAGGATCACGGTGAGATTTTCGACCACCACTTTGTCGAATTCACCTATGCCGACGGCTTCAAAATGTTCAGCCAGTGCCGGCACATCAGAGGGTGCTGGAACAGCGTCTCGGAACACGCTCATGGCAGCAATGGTTCCGTAAACCTGTCGGGAGTGATTTACGATCGCGACGGCAACAAGACCTGGAACTACGGTCGTGGCGGCTCGAACGGCCATCAGGAAGAACACTACGACCTGTTCCGCGATATCCGCCAAGGCAAGATCCCCAATGAAGGGGAATACGGCGCGAAGAGTACGATGACCGCTATTCTCGGCCGCATGGCAACCTATTCGGGTAAAGCCATCAAGTGGGAGGATGCGATCAATTCCGATCTGGCACTTGCCGATTTCGACAACTTCAAGTCGTATGACGACGAGGCGCCTGTGAAGCCCGATGCGAATGGCAACTACGCCATCCCGACGCCCGGCGTCACAAAGGTCCTTTAAGGATCCCACAATTCGATCCATCGTCAGCACGCCGCGCGGTTTGACCGAGCGGCGTGTTGGCGTTAGTGGTCAGGGAGCGAAACGGGGGACTGGCTCCATCTTCATGTTTGGTTTGTCCAGGAAACCGGTCGGACCGATGGTGAGCGCGGTAGGGATCGCCGTTGCCGGCGACCCCCCGCACAGATCCGT
>CALBSZ010000537.1 GCA_937967665.1 uncultured Planctomycetaceae bacterium | reverse complement strand
ATCGCCGCTCGCCGAAAGATTTTCAGCAACTCCAGTCATCATCAATAGCATTGGCGTACCATACAACGAGTCATCGAATGTGATGGTGGTCTCATTCGGGCTGGCATTCGCGGCGATAATTGCTTCACGCAGAGACGTTCCCGCGCCCGAGCCAGGATCGGGCGTGCCATCGTTCTCGTCGACCGCTGTTGTCACGACAAAGCTGTCGGGAGTGAAAAACAGTTCGTACGCCCCAATATCGACGGTCAGTGAAGTACCCCCGTCAGCGATTCGATCGAAACCGGGGCCGCGTTGGTCCGTTGTTACACCGGCGGGCACCAAGGAATTATTTCCCGCATCAATGGCTGCACTACCGGGCAGAAGAGCGTGTGTGAGTGTCGGGCCACCGTTGTCTTGCAGAGGTCCGAGATTGGCATCCCCGGTTCCGATCAGGTTGTTACCCTGATCGTCGAATGTACCACCTACGTTGCTTACTTCGGTGCCGGAGTTGTCATCAATAATCGTATTGCCGACGGCGACCGTCGTGCCGAAAAGTGCGATACCGTGTCCCTGGTTTTGCGCAATCGTTGAATTCGTAATGGACTTACTTCCGAAAGTACTTTGAAAAAGGATGGTGGCTGCCAGACTCGCCGTGCTCGTCGTGACGTTGCCTGAGAATGTCGAGTTGATAATGTTCGTGTTGCCGTTAAACACGGCCGCACTCGCCGTCCCTCGGTTGCCCAAAAAGGTGCTGTTTTCAATCGTAGCATCGAAGGCATGCACGCCACCAGGACCTGTGTCGGGGCCAGACGAATTATTCGAGATCGTTGAATTGACCAATCGAAGGACGCCACTAGTGTCGACACCACCTGCTCCATCCGAGTTATTTCCATCAATCCATACAGCGTCTAACAGAAGGTTGCCACCAAAAATACCACCCCCGGTTCTGCCTTCGCTGTTGAGGATATGTGCGTCCGTAATGGTTGCGTTGCCAAAAACGTAGATGGCGCCTCCCTCATTTCTTGGGTGATTCACATTTGCATTGCCATTGCGAATCGTGATACCCGAAAACGTAACGTCGTTTGAAAAGACGCTAAACACTCGATCGATCCCGTTGGCATCAATGATCGTACTGCTGGGGCCATTACCTGTGATCACGGTGTTGCCGGTTATGTCCAAGTCCCCGGTAAGCGCAGCATCTTCGTTCGGACCCCCGATCGAGAAAACGATCGGCGTGCCATTGAGCGATGGATCGAAGGTGATGGTGGACTGATTAGGACCAGCATTGGCGGCAATGATGGCTTCTCGCAGCGACGTACCCGCACCAGTGCCTGGGTCGGCCGTACCATCGTTTTCATCCGCGACAGTAGTGACGACAAATGCATCGGGAGTTAGCACCGCTTCTAGTATAACGTCGTTGCCATCGCCACCCACGTAGCTGATTTGTGCGTGCACGCCCGGCGCGAAGGCATCCGGGATCGTTCCTCCTTCCGGCAAGCCCGCAAACGTCCCGTTGACGGCAGCTGGACTGTCGTTGTCAATCAGCGTCCAGGTATCGCCGACGTTGGCAGTGAAACCATTTGTTTGTGCGATGTTCAAGGTGACGTTGTCGTCGAGAAAAACCGTGCCGGACGAGTGAAGTCGGTCATGCTCTTCCGCTCCAACTCCGCCGATATTCACGTTCCAGGTTGAATTGTTGGCGAATCGTGTATCGCCGTTAATGTCAACACCCGGAACACGAAACAGGCCAGCCAGCCCGGCTTGATAGTGCGCTTGAATTTGCGGCTCTGTTAACGCCGTACCGTAGAGCGCCAATTCATCCAATTCCCCGGTCCAGGTGTAGGTGGTTGCGCCGTTGCCCTGGCCGATGCGGAGCGGCGTGGCGAGGTGATTGATCGATGTTGGACCAGGCTCGGTATTCGCCAACGCACCGTCCTTGTAGATGCGCATGTCCGAACCATCATAGGTGCCGACGATGTGTTGCCACTGACCGGTACTCACAGGCACGGTCACGACATTGGTGAAGTGATTCAGCCAAAACCGCATCACACCGTCCGTGGTGTGATACTCCATGCCATAACCGTCCGTCCAGTTGGCTGTCGATGTCTTGTGGATAACGGTATCCCAAATGCCAACTCCTGCTGCTGGATTGACCCATGCTTCGAGCGTCAACTCAGTTGGCTGTAACGCAGGGTTATCACTGACCGTAATCAATTGGTTCGTGCCGTCGTACTGGATGCCGCTGTCTACTTGACCCGCGATATTAAAGTCCGGTCCGTTCGGTGGCGCGGGGGACGCAGTGCCCGTGTGGCCGTTGCCGGATGAATCACTGGCGGTCGACCCACCGGTTTCTTCGAAACGCCAATAGGCGACAGGACTGTCAGCCAGAATGGTCGATTCGTAATCGACTGCAGCCACATTCGACTGCAGCGATTGGTGGAATTCGACCTCGGATGCCGTGAGCATGACATCGTCTTGATATTGCACCGCGCCGTTAAAGTGCTGTTCGCTGACCGTTTCAATGTTCGTACTCAGCGGTCCACCAGCCGTCGATCCCGCCAGGAAACGCTCCATGACCTCGGTGTCTGAAAGTGCTCGGTCATACAACGCCATCTCGTCCAAGAGTCCGGGAAACGTGTTGGCCGCGCCGCCGTTGCCGCCACCCAAAAGCAACGTAGCGGACGAAGGTGTGATCGCCGTTGGGTGAGGCGTGGTCGTTTCGAGCGCTCCATCTTTGTACATGCGCAGATTGGCACCATCGTACGTGCCCACAACGTGTGTCCATTCGTTAAGGTTTACCGGAACGCTGGCCGTGTTCAGGAAGTCGTTGACCCAGATCGAGGCGTTGCCTTGGTGGAAATGCATGCCATAGCCATCATTCCAACTGGTGGTGGTGGTCTTTGCGAAGACACCACGGTACGAGGAACTGGATGGATCGACCGGATGGATCCACGCTTCCAGCGTGAGGTTGGCCGGCTTCAAGGCGGCAGCATCATTAATGGACGCCGCACCACTGGCGCCATTGAAGTCGATTCCACTGTCGACCTGTCCAGAAGTATTCAGATTGGGAGTTCCCGAGAGTGACCCTACATGCCCATTGCCCGTGGAATCGGCAACCGTCGTACCGGACGTTTCCTCCATCCGCCAATAGGCCACCGGATTGCCAGCCAGGACGACGTCTTGGTATTGCACAGCCGCCCCGTTGAGCAGAATTGTCTCCGCCTCAATATCCAGCGAGTCAAGCATCGCATCAGTGGCATTCCAGTTAACCGTATCATTGCCGCCTTCGCCGTCAATTGTGAGCGCCGCAGTCAAGTTCTCGTCCAGCGAATCGACGTCAATGACGTCGTCGCCGGTGTCTCCGGCATTGATCGTGAGCGTTCCGGTCGGGTTGTTGAACGTCGTCGTTTCGGCTGCGGTCGACGTTACGATCATCTGTCCGGCCGTCGCAGCCGCGGCAATATCAATCGTCTCCGACGTGTCACCGTAGTTCAGCGTAACATTCGTCGCGTTGATGGTCGACGTGATCGGTTCGAGGCCCGTGTAGGTGATCGTCATGTTGCCCGTGATGTCGATCGTGCCATTGTAAGTATCGCCGCCCACGACGTTGTTGAAGTTGTATGTCGCATCGGCAAACGTGCCACCGCCTTGCAGGACCAAATCATCGCCGCTCGATTCATTTGTCTCGCCGCCGTTGAAGTTAATCGGCACGGCAAAGTCGCCGCCACTGAAGTCGACCGCCAGCCGATCATCACCGCCGAGCGTATCCAACTTGAGGCTACCCGTAATGGACGACAGCGGCATCGTCAACGTCTTGTCGTTATTGGACAGCGCGCCGCCAGCCGGAGCGGACATGAACTGCGCGTTGGTGTCGGTGATCACGATAGCGGTCCCGCTACGCACGATCGTCAGGTTGTTGCTCCTGCCGGTGGGATTGATGTCGGCTATCGTCAAATCGCCGCTGGACAGCGTTGCAGACAAGCTGACCGTGATGTCGCCTTCGTAGCGAGCCAATGCGAAATCCGAATTGCCGCTGCCGGTGGATGTTCCCGACACAATGATTGTGCCATCGCCAAGAATGGCGACCTCGCCGCCGTCATCGTCCGTGTCACCAAAGTCGGTCACGAGCTTGCCATCGCCGTGAAATGTGCTGTCGAGACTGCCGTCCGTGTGGTAGCGTGCCAACGCGAAGTCGCCGGGATCTCCGGAAGTCCCCGACACAACAATCTTTCCATCCCCCTGGATCGCGACGCTACTTGCGTAGTCATCCTGAGAATCGAAATCCGTCGTGACTTTACCATCAGTATCAAACGTGGTATCCAGGCTGCCATCGGTGTTGTATCGCAAAAGCTTGAAATCGCGCGCGCCGTCGGACGAACCGCCTATTACGACAATCTTGCCGTCCGTCTGCAGGGCGGCGCCTGCAGCGTAGTCCTGAGTTCCGCCTATGTCTGTCGTGACCTTGCCGTCGCTGCTGAACGTCGTGTCCAGACTGCCATCCGCGTTGTACCGCGCGACAGCGATGTCGTCGTCATTTAACACCGTTGGGCCGGATGATTTTCCAACGACGATAATTTTGCCATCGTTTTGCACGATGACATCGCTGGGATAGTCGGTGTAGGGGGCGAAGCTGGTCGTCACCTTGCCGCCCGCGCCGAAAGTCGTATCCAAGCTGCCATCAGAGTTGTAGCGGGCCAAAGCAAAGACCACGCTAAAGCCGTCGAAGGAATCGCCCGTCACCACGATCTTCCCGTCACTCTGTGTTGCAATACTCGCGCTCCTGTCGCTCGCCGAACCAAAATCCGTGGTGACAATGCCGTCTCCGTCGAATGACGTGTCAAGCGTACCATCGACGTTATATCGAACGGTAAAGAAGTCATCATTGCCGTCTTCCACGTAACCGGTCGCGACAATCTTGTGGTCGCTTTGCAAAGCAATATCACCAATAAGGTCGAACGTGCCGCTGAAGTCCGAGGTTACTTTGCCGTCTCCACCAAAGGTCGTGTCCAAGGAACCGTCGTTGTTATATCGCGATAGCGCGAAGTCGTAACTGCTGCTGCTGCCGACGGAATACCCCGCGGCGACAATCTTCCCGTCGCTCTGCACTGCCACGCCGCCGCCGCTATCAGTTGATTTACCGAAGTCGGTCGTCAGCTTGCCGTCGCCGTCGAACGTGTTGTCCAGGCTGCCGTTGGTGTTGTATCGCGCCACACCGAAATCAGGCGAATTGGCATCACTGACGTCTCCGACAACAACAATCTTGCCATCACTTTGCAGTGCTACGCCGTAAGCGATATCAACGAGCGCATTGAAGTCCGATGCGAGGACGCCATTAGTACCAAACGTCGTGTCGAGCGAGCCATCGACGTTGAAGCGAGCAAGACCGAAGTCTTCGTAGTCGCCAAATTCCGCGGAGTACCCGGCCAGCACGATCTTGCCGTCACTCTGCAACGCCATGCTCAAAGCACCACTGTACGACTCAACGCCGGGAACGGAAACCGTTCCGTCGCCACCGAATGTGGTGTCAAACGTGCCGTTGGCGTTGAATCTCGCCAAGCCGTAATGGTAACCGTTGGTTACCCCGGTATCTCCGGCGACAACGATCTTGCCGTCACCCTGTAGTGCGACGCTGCTTCCGTTGCTTCCGTTGCCACCAAAGCTAGTCGTAATGATGCCGTCGCCATCGAAAGTTGTATCTAGGTTGCCGTCCGAATCGTAACGGATCGCTAACAGGTTGAATGCCGACCCGTCGTAAGACTGTCCCACGACAAGAATGCCTCCATCGGACTGTACGGCCACGTCTCTAGCAAAAGTCGTCGTTCCGATTGTCGTTGTAAGTTTACCATCGCCATCGAACGTACTATCTAAGCTGCCGTCCGCGTTAAACCGCGCGACTTGAACCATATTGCTAGTAAAGGCATACCCAGCCACAACAACTTTTCCATCGGTCTGAAACGCCATGGCAGTGACGAGGTCGTTTGTCCCGAAATCAGTCGTCGCTCTACCATAG
Source organism: uncultured Planctomycetaceae bacterium (assembly GCA_937967665.1). GTDB lineage: Bacteria > Planctomycetota > Planctomycetia > Pirellulales > Pirellulaceae > CALBSZ01. Next base: position 1,209 of record CALBSZ010000537.1, on the reverse strand, counting down.
TCGCCAAACGTGACATCGATGCTTCCATCGGTGTTGTAACGAGACAGTGCGAAATCGTTGTCGCTACCGTTGTAATACGAACCGGCGACTACGATTTTTCCATCGCTTTGTATTTCAACATCCTTTACTGAGTGACCAACGAGCGCTCTACCTCCATCGGCGAACGACGCGTCGAAGGTTCCGTCTTGGTTGTAACGCGCAAATACACCACCACTACCAGCGACAACTAGCTTTCCATCATTTTGAATCGCTACCGCGTGTGCTCGTTCATGGTTGAACTGACGATGAAAGAAATCCGTCGTGACCAATCCGCCGGCACCAAAGCCGAAATCAAGGTCCCCAGCCGCCAGCAGCCATCGATGCTCCAACTGCTCGCCGATCGGGCGGAAGAACCTTGTGACCCCTGTATTGGTAGGCCGTGACTTCCGTCGTCTGTTTGGAATAAAGGACGACCGGTTGGTAGGCCTGTGCGTCATGGCGGCATCTCCCATTTGGAGAACAAGTGACTCGCCTGTTCTGTCGGTCAAGCAATTGGGACAATTGCTATCCAATGTCAAGCAAAGCAATTGAGACAATTGCTCGACCATGCGAGAGGGAATCTGGAATTCGGTAAGCGGAATCGGGCAAGCACAACACCACGCCGACGTAGCGCCAATTGCCAGCCTTCAACTTGGCCATCGTGCATTCTATCTAAAATGTCCGATAATTCGAGGATTTAGCTCGCTTTTTCGTGTTTTGTTGGTGACGGAGGACCACGCGCGGGATGAGGCGGTGATCGGCGAGTATTCCGACGGCCTGCGCTTTCGTTCCCGTTCCTGTGTCCGGGCTGGCTCAGGCAAACTCTCGCTGCGACGGCATGCGTGTTGCAAGGGGATGGATCGCTGTTTGTCCGACGAGTACGGAGGAGGTGTGCCATGAACCGTGCGATACAAACTCTGACAGTTGTTCTGGTGTGCTGTGTTTTCACCGTCACGATTGGGTGCGATCCCCCCAAGCCGGCTCAGCCCGCCGGTTTGTCGATGGCGGAACTGGAGGCACAGAACCGCGCGCCGCTGGATATTGTTTCTTTCCATGCGGAGTCTGGTGTCGGCGATGTGATCCTGGGCATGGCCCTGGAAGCAGAACAAGGAACGGATGAAGAAGCAGCTAACGAATTTCACGTGGGACGGGCACTCCTGCCCGTCGCTCATACCGCATCTTGTACGAGCG
>CALBSZ010000536.1 GCA_937967665.1 uncultured Planctomycetaceae bacterium | reverse complement strand
GCAAAGATCGCCTGAAACAGATCGGCCAACGCCTTGTCCTCGGCTTCGTCCTGGTGAGCGTCGAGGAAATTCAGGGCGATGGCTTGTTCGTTGGCGTACGGCGGCCGCCCCAGCGTGCGTCGATAGGCGAGTTCCAGCCGAGCTTGATCGGCCGCATCGGGCGTTTCGCTCAACAGTCGCCTGGCGGCTTCGGCGGCCTCGTTGATCACAAACGGGTTGTTCATCATGAACAGCGCCTGCGGCGCAACGGTACTCGTCGAACGCCGTCCGACGACCATGCTGGTATCGGCGAAATCGAAGGCGTCGAAAATGTCGGGAAGCGAGTTGCGAAACATGGGAACATAGACGCTGCGCCGGACGCCCGTGTATTGGTAGTCGTAATCTGACTTCGTGCCGTTGCGATACGTGGGTCCGTACATCTCAAACGAGAGCCGACCGCTGACAGATAAAATCGTGTCGCGCAGCGACTCAGCGTCGTGACGACGCCGATTGAATCGCCAAAGCAGACGGTTTTCCGGGTCCGGGTCGACCGTCTTTCCAGGTTGCGTGACTAACGGATGCTCGACCTTGCTGGTCATTTGATAGGTACGCGACAGGACGATGCGCTGGATCGTTTGTTTGACCGACCAGCCGTCCTTTTGGAATTGAATCGCCAGGTAGTCGAGCAGTTCCGGATGCGATGGAGATTCGCCGACCGAGCCGAAGTTGTCGGTGGTTCGCACCAGCCCAGCCCCAAATAGCCAGTGCCAGATGCGATTCACGGCAACCCGCGCCGTCAAGGGATTGTCGTTACTCGCGATCCAATCGGCGAGTTCACGGCGCCCGCTTTCCCGGTCGCTGAACTCAGGAAGCGCCGCGTAGGTTGCGACTTGCAGGAAGCCACGCGGCGCGGGTTCGCCGAGGCTGTGAACGTTGCCGCGAATGTGGACGTGCGTGTCTTCGATCTTGGCTTCTTCCTGGACCGACATCGCCCGTTCCCGTTGCGGGGCCTTGGCCTGAAGCGACTTCAGTTCGCCTTCCAGTTTCTTCAGCTCACTCTGCAGGCGTTTCACCTCCTCCGGATTCGCCTTCTCGACAGCTTTGGCGGGTTCCTCGGCATCCGCCGTCCCGGCAGGGAGAAACTGAACGGCATCGACGATGACATGCCCGTTCGTGCCGTTGTTGGAAATCACGATGTGCGCCGCTTCGTTGGACGAAAATTGGAATCGGCCGAGCGGATGGAACAAGCCGTCGAGTTCAGGCCGTTTCCGCTGGTTGACGACAAGGGTCGCCTGTTTGTTGCCCGCGGAAACGACGGACACGGGCACGTTCGTCGCGCGGTTCGTGCCGCTGGAATACGAGAACCGCACGTCGTATTGGCCGTCCTCGGGAAGTTGCACTTCAAACGACACCGACTTCGCTCCCTTGCCCTGGTCGATGTCGTGAATGTAGTTGTCGCCGACGTAGTGGGCCGTGAATTGCGACTCCATCCATTCGCCTTGCAGGAAGGCGTCGGCGCTATCGACGACGATACCAGGCAACGTCTCCGGCGAAACGGATTTGGGGTACTTGGAATCCCCCGGTTGACCACCTGGATCGAGTTGCTTCTTGAGGGCGGCGATCTCCGCTCGCATGTCCGCCACTTTGGCGTTGTGTTGCTTGATCTCGTGATCCGCGTCCGGCGTTGCCGGCAGAGGCACTTCGATCCAGCGGGAGACATTGGCGTGAACGAGCGTCTTTGTGTTGCGCAGGATTCCGGCGAGCGCGTAGTAGTCCTTGGTCGGGATCGGATCGAACTTGTGGTCGTGACAGCGAGCGCAAGTAATCGTCTGGGCCAGGAACGCGCGGCCGATCGTTTCCAACTGTTCGTCGACGGCGTCCATGCGCAGCTGCTGCTTGTCCTGGTTTTCGAAGTTCGTATTTCCCAACGCCAACAGCCCGGTGGCAATGATTTGCCTGCGTTCCTGCTCGTAATCCGCGGCCGGCAGCAAATCGCCCGCAATCTGTTGTCGGATAAACGTGTCGAAAGGCATATCGTCGTTAAAGGCGTCAATGGTCCAATCTCGATATCGCCAGGCTTCGCCGAAAACAGTTCCTCGTAGCGTATTCGATTCACCATAACGGGCCACGTCCAGCCAGTGCCGCGCCCACCTTTCGCCGAATCGCGGCGAATCCATCAACCGCTCGACGATCGCCGCGTAGTTCTGCTGGGACGGATCGGACGTGAACTCATCAATCTGCTCGGGCGTGGGAGGCAAGCCGATCAAATCGAAATACAGCCGCCGGATCAACGTCGCCGGTTCGGCGTCACGTGCCGGAGCCCACCCACGTTGCTCTAACCGCTGCAATACGAACAGGTCGATCGGAGTACGATCCCAGTCTTTGCGCTGGACCACGGGCAGCTTCGGCTCCACAGGCCGCTGGTACGACCAATGTTTCCGTCCTTCCTCGACATCGATCGTCCGCGCGGCGGGGACGGCAGCCTGTTCGTCGCGCGGATCAAAGGCGCCGCTGGCGATCCACTGCTGGAAGTCGGCGATGACGGCGTCACTTAACTTTCCCTTGGGCGGCATTTCCAGGCCGTCGTAGTTCAACGCCGAAATCAGCAAGCTGTCGTCCGTGTTACCCGGCACGACCGCCGGGCCGGAATCACCGCCGCGGCGAATCGCCTGCTTCGAGTCGACCAACAGGCCGCCCTTGAGCTTGCTCTTCTGGGCGGCCGTTGACGAGTGGCATTCGTAGCAATAGGTGACCAAAACCGGGCGAATCTTCTTCTCGAAAAACTCCGCTTGGGCGAGCGAGTCGCCCTGGTCTGGCGCTGCCCCATTCGACTCGGCAACGAACGATCCCGCGCCTGTGGTGCAGAAGATCGCCAGCAGCAATCGTAAGAACGTTTTTGACTTCATCACTTTAGATTCACGCGATAGGTGAAGGCAGGCAGAACATCCCCCGTAAGTCCAGGGATCCCGTAAGTCCAGGGATTTCAAGTCCAAAAGTTTGGGGAACGCGGTTGCAGGCGGGCACGGAAAGCTGCCCTTCATCATAGGCCAACCACCGTCCACTCGTCAAGAAAGAATCAGCGGTTGGCGGCGGCGTTTCCGCGTCTAACGCCGCAAAAAACGCTGGTTCCGGGCGGAAACCGATTCCGTCACCACGGACGGGGCAAAGGCATGTTGCGGGCCAAACGGCGCGAGCTCTTTCCTCAGCTGCGATTGCGTCATTCCGCGCCGGCGGCCGGGGACTCCACGCCCGCCTGCAGCAGTTTGAGCATCCCCTTGCCGAGTGCCTCGCCGACGAGCATGTACGTCTCGGCGTTTTGATTGTAATGGAAGCCCTGATTCTTCGGCGACAGTTCCGGCGCCCGCCAGAAGTCGCGCGTCTCGACAGTCACCACGTTGCCTCGAAACTCAGGGTAGTTCCCATTGTCGCCGCTGACCGCCAGTTGCGCCTCGGCGACCGTCTTGTGGGGCCCGGCCATGTTCCAGCCGTCGAACCCGATGGTGGCGATGGCAAACGGCGCGGCTGGCGCGTTAAACTCTTTCCGCAGCGTCTTGATCAAGTGCACCAGATTCTGCTCGTAGCGGCTCGCGTACGGTTCCCCGCCGTCCTTGTGTCCCTGCCACCAGACGAATCCGGCAATCTCGTAGCCGCGGCCTTTCCAGTGCGGGAACTCCGTGTCGAAGTGGTTCAGCACGTCGTGAGCCGCCTGGAAGCAGTCGTCGTACTGCTTTCCCGCATACCAGTTGATCGGCTCCGGCTTCGTACCTTTCTCCCAGCGCGCCGGTGTATCCTTGTACCCGGCGTAAACATAGCCGTCATATTCAAATCGCTCGCTGCCCGGGGGCAAGTAATCCCAGCCCAACGATCGGTTGCCCTGCGACGCCTTGAGGACGAGCACCGGTTCGTCATGGTAGTCGCCGACAATGTTTCCAAAGCCGAGTTCCGGACCGATGCTGTTGGCGCCGGCGCCGCAACCGATGCTGAGCCACTTGTTGGCGGTCGCGGTAACGACCCCCTTGTACCATACATCGTCGCGTTCCACCCAGTTGCCTTGCTCGTCCACGAGGTACGGAAACTTGCCGTCTTGTTTCACCACCGTCGCCAGCGTTCCCGGGATATCAATCCGGGCGATCCAGCCGAGCCCGTTGGCTTGCGGTGTCAAGTACGTGATCCGGAATGGAACCTTCTGATCCGCGGTGAGCTTGATATGGGTATGAACCGCGTCGTTGCCGGGTTCGCGGCGATAAACCTCCCGGCCAGCGACTTCCATGATGTTGTGAGTGGATTCGCCATAACCGGGCCGCAGTTCGTAAACCCCGGTCGCATTGACCTGCAGAAACCCGCGCACGATCTGCACTCCACCTCCAGGATAAGGCGTCGGAGTAACACCGCCGAAGCTCTCCAATTTCAATGTCTTCTGCGGAGGTGTGTTGTCGTAGTCCACTTCAGGGTCGTACTTCCCAGGATAAACCGACAGAACGGGATCCAGGAACTCCGAGCCCCAACGCCTCCCTCCGCCGGTAACCTGGCCGATGCCGACCATATTGGATTGGCCCGAGAGGATATAAACCTTAACCGGTTTTTCCGCGGCGACGGCCGGTAGCGTCAGTAATACGAGTGTCAACACAAGGAAGAAACAAGTGGGAAGACTGCTGCGGAGAAGGGGCATGGCGTTGGCTTTCGATGAAGGCTGGCTGGACATGGCTGTGTGATTACGTGTTGAAACAACACGGTTACGATTCTACCACGAACGCGTACGAAAATCATCGTAGGCATCAACGCTCGCAGCAAGTTGTTTACTGCAGCGCGTGTGCGCTTTTCGCTACAGTCAACCCTGCGCTGTAGTATTAAGCAGTACGTGGAAACATGAGAAACGTGCATTGCAAACGGGCGTATTCCAACCGTTACCATGCGTTGACGGTTCGTCGATTTCGTGCTACAAGGGCAGTTTGGGCGTGTGTTAGAATTACCTGATAGGGAGACGAACTGTGGGCTGTAGCGAGCGACAAAAGGAACTCAAGCGGCGGCGACAACGTAGACTGAAGATCGCCAAGTGGTCCAAGAAAGCAGAAAAGGCCAGCGGCTCGGAGAAAGCCGTCCTGGCGGCCAAGATCCGCAATGCCACTCCCGGCGCGGAAGTGATTATTTCCCGACTCGAACTCGAAGATCACTAGACTTCCGTGACCGCTTGCTCTTGCGGATGTGTGCCACGGGCTCTGCCAGTGACCGTTCTTTCGGCGTGGTTATGCGGCAGTAGCCCTCCGCGTCGCGTTGCTACATTCGAGGCGTGAGCCGCGTCGCGCCGCTAAGATAAGGGCACGGCCGATGCTGTGGGCGCGGCGTTTTCGGTTCGTTCGATGAGGAACTTCCCGTCGAAATCGACCCGCACGCCGCTACCTTCTTTGATTTCGCCTTTGAGCAGTTCCGTTGCCAGGGCGTTTTGAATCCGCTGCTGGATCACCCGCTTCAATGGCCGGGCGCCGTAGGTTGGATCGTAGCCTTCGTCGGCGATCGCTTCGCGGGCGGCTTCGGTAACGCTAAAGGCAATATTCTGTTGCTGCAGCTGCCGGGCCACGCGCTGCAATTGAAAGTCGACGATCGTACGGATCTGGCTGCGGTCCAAAGGATGAAAGATAATCGTCTCGTCAATCCGATTCAGGAATTCCGGCAGGAACTGGTCCCTCAACATCTGCTTGACCGCGTCGCGCACTTCGTCCTCATCACCACCTTCCTGCGTAATCTGCTGGATGGCCTGGCTGCCGATGTTGCTGGTCATGACGACGATGGTGTTGGTGAAGTCGACGGTGTGCCCCTGGCTGTCCGTGAGGCGGCCGTCATCGAGCACTTGTAGCAAGACGTTGAACACGTCTCGATGCGCCTTTTCGATTTCATCGAGCAAAATCACGCTGTAGGGACGGCGGCGTACGGCTTCCGTCAGCTTGCCTCCCTCTTCGTAGCCGATGTATCCGGGAGGCGCGCCGATGAGTCGGGCCACCGCGTGGCGTTCCATGAATTCGCTCATATCCAGCCGGACGATCGCATTTTCGTCGTCGAACATGATTTCTGCCAGCGCCTTGCACAATTCCGTCTTCCCGACGCCCGTAGGGCCGAGAAACAGGAAGGAACCGATGGGCCGATTGGGGTCTTGAAGTCCGCTACGACTGCGCCGCACGGCATTCGAAACCGCCTCGACCGCCTCGTCCTGGCCGACCACGCGGAGGTGCAAACGTTCTTCCATGACCAACAGCTTCGCGCGCTCGGTTTCCATCATGCGGCTCACGGGGATACCGGTCCAGGCGCTGACCACACCGGCAATCTCCTCTTCGGTCACTTCCTGACGCAGCAGGCGGGATTCCTTCGACTGTCTCGCCGGCGTCTCTTCTTCGGCCTCCACGCGTTTCTGCAACTGCCGGCGCCGCACGTCCAATTCGTACAGCTTCTGGTAATCCGCCTCGCCGACGGGCGCGCCGCGCGCCTGCTTTTCCTTGATGGCCGTATCCAACTGCTCGAACTCGAGCTCCACTTGCTGGAAATCCTGCCGCACTTTCTGGATATCGCCCACGCCCAGCTTTTCGGCTTCCCACTGTTCCCGCAAGCTGGCCTCTTCCCGCTTCAAAGTTGCCATTTCGCTTTCGATTTCGGCCAAGCGTTCTTGAGCGGATTCCTCAGTTTCCTCGGCCAGTTGCCGAGCAGCGAGTTCCAGTTGCCGTAGACGCCGCTGGACCTGATCGATTTCGGCCGGCACGCTTTCCAGTTCCATCGCCAGCTTGCTGGCAGATTCATCCACCAGGTCGATCGCCTTGTCGGGCAGGAAGCGGTCAGTAATGTAGCGGTTCGATAGTTCCGCCGCGGCAACCAGTGCCGAATCCTTGATCTTGATGCCGTGGTGTGCTTCGTAGCGAGGCTTCAGGCCGCGCAAAATCGAAATGGTGTCCTCCACCGACGGCTCACCGACATACACGGGCTGGAAGCGTCGTTCCAGCGCCGCGTCCTTTTCGACGTGTTTACGGTATTCGTCCAGCGTGGTGGCGCCGATGCAGCGCAGTTCGCCGCGAGCCAGCGCGGGTTTCAGCAGGTTGGCCGCGTCGGCGCCTCCTTCCGCGGCTCCGGCGCCGATGACGGTATGCAACTCGTCGATGAACAGAATCACATTGCCTGCATCCTGGACTTCCTTGAGGACGGCCTTGAGCCGGTCTTCGAATTCACCACGAAACTTCGCGCCGGCAATCAGCGCTCCCATGTCCAGCGCCACGACACGCTTGTTTTTCAAGCTCTGGGGCACGTCGCTCTGGACGATCCGCAGAGCCAGGCCTTCGGCGATGGCCGTCTTTCCCACCCCGGGTTCGCCGATCAGGACAGGGTTGTTCTTGGTACGTCGTGACAGGACCTGGATCACGCGGCGGATTTCGGCGTCGCGTCCGATGACTGGGTCGAGTTTGCCTTCGGTAGCCCGTTCGACCAGGTCAATGGAATACTTCTGGAGAGCCTGAAACTTATCCTCCGGAGTCTGGTCGGTGACTTTCTGACTGCCGCGAATGGCTTTGATGGCGGTCAGCACGTCCGCTTCCCGCACGGCGTTCAATTCCAGGACGCGTTTGGCTTTGCAATCGATCTGGCAAAGCGACAGCAGCAAGTGCTCGGTCGACACAAAATCGTCCTGCATCGACTTCGCTTGCTTCGCGGCGTTTTCCAGGACGTTCATGAGTTCCTGGTTCGGCTGCGGCGTCTTGCCTCCCGATCCCGACGGCAACCGCGCCAGCTCCGACTGGACCATGCCGGTCAATTGAGACACGTTGACATTCATGTGCTCGAGCAACGGCCTGACCAGCCCATCGCTCTCGGCCAGCAAGGTGGAAATCAAGTGAAGGGAATCCACCTGAACCTGACCGGCCTCGCCGGCGAGTCCTTGAGCGTGGGCGATCGCTTCTTGAGCCTTGATCGTCAGTTTGTCGAATTGAAATGCCATCGTCGTGCCTCCTCGTTCCTCGCGGTGCTGGCGCACCTTCCACGCAGAAGCATGCGTCGTGGGAACACCACCTGATCGACTCGTTCATGGTGACCGCCAGTTTTTCTGGCGGCCTGCCGCCGGTGCATATCCTGACGGACTGAAGATTCGGGAAGCACGGACCGGAGCCCGTGACAGCCCGATTCCTTCATGTTACCAGGTACTACGAGTCCTTGACCTCAAACTCGGCGTCGATCGCGTCATCATCCGAACTGGTCTCGGACGAACCGCCCGTGTCCGCGTCATCGTCGGCGCCCTTCGTATTCGCGTTCTTGTAGAGCATCTCGCTGAACGCGTGGGCCGCCTGCTCCAGTTCGCTGACAGCCGACTTGATGGCAGCGGTATCCTCTCCCTCTGCCGCTTTCCGCACCTTGGCAATCGCCTTCTCCATCGGCTCCTTGTCGTCCGCGCCGAGCTTGTCGGCGTTTTCCTTCATCTGCTTTTCCAGTTCGAAGCACATGTGCTCGCCCTGGTTGCGAGCTTCAGCGAGCTCAAACTGGCGTTGATCCTCTTCGGCATTTTCTTCGGCGTCCTTCCGCATCCGATTGATTTCCGCTTCGTCCAACGCCGACGACTGCTTGATCTGCACGGACGCTTCCTTGCCCGTTCCCAGATCCTTGGCGGAGACGTTGAGGATGCCGTTCTGATCGATGTCAAACTTAACCTCGATCTGCGGAACACCGCGTGGCGCCGCCGGAATCCCCTGCAAATCGAACTCGTCCAACAAACGGTTGGAATGAGCCATTTTGCGTTCGCCTTGGAACACCTTGACAGTGACCCCGGTCTGGTTGTCGACGGCCGTACTGAAAACCTTTGTTTTTGCCGTGGGAATGGTGGTGTTACGTTCCACCAGGGCCGTCATCACGCCGCCTTCGGTTTCGATACCCAAAGTCAGCGGAGTAACGTCCAGGAGCAACACGTCCTTGCGGTCGCCAGCCAACACGCTTCCTTGAATGGCCGCGCCGATCGCGACGACTTCGTCCGGATTCACGCCCTGGTGCGGGTCTTTTCCAAACACCTTCTTGACCAGTTCGCGAACCTTGGGAACGCGGGTCGAGCCGCCGACCAGGACAACTTCGTCAATGTCCTTGGGCTCCAGTTTGGCGTCTTCCAACGCCTGCAGCAGCGGTTTGCGGCAACGCTCGATCAAGCCATCGACCAGTTCCTCGAACTTGGCTCGCGTTATCGTTTGCTGCAGGTGCTTGGGACCGGAACTGTCCGCCGTGATGAACGGCAGATTGATGTCGGTCTGGGGCATCGAGCTGAGTTCTTTTTTGGCCTTCTCGCAAGCTTCCTGCAGACGCTGCAAGGCCATCACGTCCTGACGGAGGTCGATACCTTGTGCCTTCTTGAACTGCTCGGCAACGTGATTGATCAACTCTTCGTCAAAATCATCACCGCCCAGATGCGTATCGCCGCTGGTACTGATGACCTGGAAGACCTTGCTCCTCTCTTCCGTACCGACGTCTGTCTCCGCGACCTCAAGTACCGAAACGTCAAACGTACCGCCGCCGAGGTCGAAGACGACAATCTTCTCGTCCTTCTTCTTGTCCAGTCCGTAGGCCAGCGCGGCCGCGGTCGGTTCGTTGATAATACGAGCGACTTCCAGCCCGGCGATCTCGCCAGCGTCCTTGGTCGCTTGCCGTTGTGAATCGTTGAAGTAAGCCGGTACCGTCACTACGGCCTTGTTGACCTTGTGCCCCAAGTAGGCCTCCGCGGCTTCCTTCAACTTACGAAGGACCTTCGCGGAAATCTCTTGTGGCGTGTATTGCTTGCCGTCGATTTCGATCTTCACGTAGTCTGTCGAATCGCCGACGACGTTGTAAGGAACCATCTTCTCTTCGGATTCCACTTCATTGTGGCGGCGACCCATGAATCGCTTGACGGAGTAGACGGTTCGCGTGGGATTGGTCACGCGTTGGTTGCGTGCAGGAGCCCCCACCAGCGTTTCGCCCTGGTCGTTGAACGCAATCACGCTCGGTGTCGTGCGATCGCCTTCCTGGTTCGCGATCACTTTTGGCTCGCTGCCTTCCATAATTGCCACGACCGAATTGGTTGTCCCCAAGTCGATCCCAATGATCTTTTCACCCTGAGCCATCGTTTGCTCCTTTTCACGTTATGGTTAGTGCCTGCAATTCCGCGGGCTGTGTCGTTAAATCAGAACCTGCTAAGATCGCTCCAATCGTCGTAACGCATTCTCTGCTAAAGTTTTTGGGCGATTCTTCTCGTTTACCACCTATGAAAAGCAAAGAGCGTGCCAGAGTTGACGAGTCTTGAAGTTGTTTCGTAACTTACCATGTAGTAAACAGTTAGAAGAGGTCGCTCGCTGCCGGCCTGCTGTTGGACGCCCAGCCAACGCGATTCACCTGCCATTTTGACACAAACAATACGGGATGGAACGAAGCCGCTCAGCCAGGCTGCCGATTTTACAGAGGACCCGCGGATGGCGAAAAAGAGACAGAAATCCACCACGGAGCTGCAGCAGCAACTGGAGGAATTGAACGCGCGACTGGTGGGGCTCATGAACGAGCGCGCCCTGCTGTTCCAGCAGTTGTCCGCCACGACAACCGATGCCGTTCTCGGGCACTCGGACGTACCTGCTGCCAGCCCACTCGCCGCGCGGTCGTTGCAGCGTATCTTTCGCGAACTGGATAGTGCCACGCTGGAATTGGTAGCCAAGACGCGCGTCGTTTATCTCGGCCCGGAGTACAGCTACAGCCACCTGGCGGCGATTGAGCGGTTTGGACAAGGCGTGGAATTGGTTGCCGTCGGTACCATTTCCGCGGTGTTCGAAGAAGTCGCCGCCAAGCAGGCTGATTTCGGGATGGTTCCGATCGAGAATTCAACGGATGGGCGGATTGTCGACACGATTGGGATGTTCGCCCGCGTGCAGACGTCGATCTGCGGGGAAGTGCAGTTGCGCATCCACCATAATCTACTCGCCCGCTGCGCCCGCTCCGAGGTCCGCGAAGTCTACAGCAAGCCGCAGGCGCTGTCTCAGTGTCGCGATTGGCTGGCCAAACACTTGCCCCAGGCCCGCGCTGTCGAAACGGCAAGCACGACCGTTGCGGCTCAGATTGCCGCCCAGGAACAAAACGCAGCAGCCATTGCCAGCCGGCAGGCCGGAGTCGAGTATGGGTTGCGGGTGATCGCCAAGAATATCGAAGACAACGAAAACAACATCACGCGTTTCGCGGTGATTGGACACGCTCCCGGCGCGCGGACCGGCAACGACAAGACTTCGATCATGTTCGAGATTCACCATCGTCCCGGCGCTTTGGCGGACGCCATGGCCGTATTTAAGAAACGCAAACTGAACATGACCTGGATTGAATCGTTTCCGATGCCGGGTACCAAGAGCGAGTACTTGTTTTTTGTCGAGCTGGAAGGGCATCACGAATCAGCGCAAGTCCGCCGCGCACTGAAGGAACTCACTGAGCACACCGTGAAACTGAGCATTCTCGGTTCGTATGCCAAGTCCGAGCCGGTGGAATGAAGAGGCGAGACGCAACACCTTCGGCAAGCTTGCGCGGGGCCTTAATTACCTGTGGCAGCGGCCGGAGTGGCGCTTTCGGCTTCCGCGGCATCTTCGACGAAAGGCATTTTCGGCAACTGTAACAGGTCGCAACCAGTATCCATAACTCGCTGACGCACGGCTTCGTCGGTGATGGTATAGTCCTGTGGCGTCCGCAGTGCCACATCCCGCGCGCGCTGTTCAGTGCGTTCCGGATCCCAGAGGATCCAGGTTCCCTGCGCGGAGTTCAATTCGTCGTACCAGGCGTTGCCGTCACGAATTTGTTCGAAGGAGAACTCCACTACGTCGATCACGTTGAACTCCACCTCAACTCCAATTTGCATGAACGGCGTGGAAGCGAAGTACAGGTTATTGACGCCACGGACGCTGACCTGCCGCTGAACCTGTTCTTCGCTTTCGACACCGGTAATGCGATACAGCGGGTCGGCGAAGTCGTCGCCACTCTGGAACAGGCAGTTGTTGGCAAAAAAGTGCGTTTCGACAAAATTCGGCGATCCCCCGTCCAGCGTGATCGAACAGATGCCACGATCGACGATCGCAGTGACGTCGCGCAAGTCGATTTCGATGCCGCGGCTGGGATTAGCCGGTTTGTCCACCGCGCCACGCATGTCGAGAACTCGACCACTGGACAGGAACAGGCCTTCTTCCCAGGCCAAGGCAAAGGGAGTCATTTCGTCCAGGTGACACAAGGTCGACTGCCCGCGCATGACACAGCGCTGGATGTCGATGTTCGTCCGGGGGCTGCGATTTCCTGCCTGGTTCAACGTCTCGCGCATTTCAGGCCGGGCTACCTCAAAGAACGCGACCTGGTCTGCGTTAAGGGCACGATTGTGGATGGTCAGCCAGCAATCGCGTACTTCAATTCCCTTGGCTTTGTTCAGGAAGAACAGCGCGCAGCTGCGCGCCACGTCTGCCACCTCCACATGCACGTCGACGTTTTGCCAGATGAGTTCGCCGCCACGCACCTCAATGATATTCGACGACGACGACGTGGCCGTACTGGCATTGGGCTGGAAGCGGACGATCGGGTCGTATTCCTGGCCGGCGCGAATGGTCAGCCTGCTCGCCGTGACTTGCAAAGCTGGTGAGTTGCGGGGGCCGTTGTAGCGAAGTTCGATCGCTTCCAAGGCGGTGTTCTCGGCAGCCAGGCGGCAGGCTTCCGCCAGCGAAGCGACGTATTGCACGTCCTCTTCCGGATTGCCGGCGGGTTCGCCGACTGCCAGGATCCGTGGCGTGGCGGGAACCAGTTCCGGCTCGGAGGCGTCGGCCAGACGGGCTTCCAGGGAATACTCCTGCCCAACGTCGCTGGCCGCGGATATGGCAACGATGCCGGACGGAGCGGCGGACAGTTCGGCAACGAACGAAGGCGGCTGGATCGCAATATCCGACAGCGAAACGTCGTTCTGCGCGACGGGGTCCACTGCGAACGGATCGGCCACGAACTCGGCAGCGGGTGGCGTATTCGCCGGCTCAGGCGGCACCGCCGGCACCTCCGTCGGCTCGGGCGGGGTCTGGCCAGGTTCTTCCGTGACGACGGAGGCCGGCGTGGGTGGATCGGTCACTGGTATTGGCAGCGCCGGTTCCAGATTGAGTTCGCCTTGTTGCCGGACGTTCACTTCACCTTGCGAAGCAAAATGGAGCGCGGTCGAAAGCAATAGCAGCGCCAGAGCGGGAATGGCCCACCACAGATGTTGCTTGACAACCGAAGGTGTACGGGGCTGACGTAGCACCGCGCCGGTTCGTCCCACGGTCAATTGCAGCCCAATGTGCTCGGCCGCAACCATGATTTCATTGGCCAACTCGGCGGGACTGAATTGCCGGTGGTCCGGATGCTTGGCCAGCATCTTCTGCACGATCGCGGCAATCTCTTCCGTCAGATCAGGCCGAAACAGACGCGGGTCCGGCGGCGGGTCGCTACTGTGACTCAACAGCTTCTGCAAGACCGTGCCCTCCGGAAAAGGAGGCTGACCGGTCAGCATGAAGTAAAGGGTGCAGCCGAGCGAATAGATGTCGCTGCGGACGTCCGCGCTGCGCGGATCCCGCGCTTGTTCGGGCGAAATATAGTCGAACGTTCCGAGCGTCACGCCGCTTTGTGTCAGGTCGTCGGCGGTGGATTCCAGATGATGCAGCCGCGCCAAGCCGATGTCGACAAGGTTCGCGCGGCCGTCTTGGGTAACCAGAATGTTGGAAGGCTTGATATCACGGTGAACCACATTCCGCTGGTACGCATGGTTGAGGGCGTGCGTCACTTGCACGATGTAGCTGAGCGCTTCTTCCAGCGGTAAGGGCCCTTTGTGAAGGACGAGGTCGCGGACATTGACTCCGTCAATGAACTCGAAGACGATGTAGTTCATGCCTTCGTGTTCGCCCACATAGTAGACGCGGGCGATGTTCTCGTGATCCAGTCGAGCGGCGCTTTGAGCCTCGTTCTGGAAACGGCGACGAATCTCGTCGTCCGAATGATCGCGGGACAGCACTTTGACCGCCACGGTCCTGCCGAGTTTCAAATCCGTCGCGCGGAAGACGGCCCCCATTCCTCCACCGCCCACGAATTCTTCCAAGCGGAAGTCACCCAACTGCTGGCCCTCCAGCGAGCGGCTGAGCTCCTGCATGCGATTGGCGGGTTGCTGCTGGCTGGCGGTCGTAGAAATCGGCGGATTGTTGGAGATAACGGTGAGCTGATCGTCCGGCGGCGAGTAAACTCGAGATGACGATCCCGGATCCCGGTTGGCATCCGCAGCGCCAGCGTCTTCCGCTTCTGCCGATGGCGGAACGCTGAGTTTCGAGTCGTTACTGAGCGGAGGATCCGTCATCAACGGCTTCCAAGTTAAGGGCAATCGGCCAAATCAGAAGAGCACATTCCATCATGGTTTCCAGCCTGTCACTTGTTACAGACACGGTCGGGGACGATCGTCCCAGCAAGAGAAGTACCATGCGAATTTGCCTTCATTGTAGTTTCCGGGCAAACGAAGGTCAATAAAATAAGTGCCTTGACACCTTCATGTTACGCGATTCCCTCACCACGGCGGGCTCACTGGCCGGAGCTGGCTTACAGCGGGCAAGTCGAATGCCGAGGGTGTCCAGGGAGTGTGCGAAATCGCTCACGGCGTCCCGCATTTGCAGGCTCTTCCCGGAAGTGTAGTATGGCGCCCTTTGAACCGAAGTTTCATTTTTTTTGAGAAAACGTTGCCGATGCCGCTTTTTGGACGCCAGAAACGTCTCGTCGACTACGCCAGCTGCGCTGGCTGAGCAGGTAAGCTGCCGCAATCGCGGACTGCACAGGTAGTGCAGGGCCTACCGTCGTTCGACGACCCGAACCTGATTGTCGGCGCTGAATCGTTCAGCGATGCCGGAGTGTTTCGGCTGCGCGACGACTTGCTGATTGTGCAGTCGCTCGACTTCTTCCCGCCGCTGGTCAACGATCCTTACCTGTTCGGGCAGATCGCCGCCGCGAATGCGCTCAGCGATGTTTTCGCCATGGGAGCCCGTCCCGTAACCGCCCTGAACATCGTTGGGTTCCCCGACGAGGAACTCGATCTGAGTATCTTGGCGGACATCCTCCGAGGTGGTGGCGATCAGGTGAAGGAGGCCGGCGCGGTGGTCGCAGGCGGACATACGGTGCGCGACGTCGAAGTCAAGTACGGCTTGTCGGTCACGGGAGTAGTCGAACCAAGTCGATTGCTAACCAACAGCAAGGCACAGCCGGGAGACCTGCTGGTGTTGACCAAGTCGCTGGGAACCGGTTTCATCACGACTGCGCACAAGGCAGGGCGGTGTGCGGAGGATGTCATGCGAGGCGCCTGCGACAGCATGAAACAATTGAACGCCATCGGCTGCCAAGCCGCGCAGGCTCACGACGCCCATGCCGCCACGGACATTACGGGCTTCGGATTGGCGGGCCACGCCGGCGAGATGGCGGACGCCAGCAACGTGACGCTTGTGTTGGAAGTGGAACGGTTGCCGATCCTGCCTGGTGCATTGGCCATCCTCAACAAGAACAAAACGCGTGCCAGCGCTTCGAACCGCGAGTTTGCGGAGCCGCGGATTACGTGGGAAGGAAGTCCAAACGCAACCTTGGTGGAATTCCTCTTCGATCCGCAGACGTCCGGCGGTCTGTTGCTGAGCCTGCCGGAATCGCGGGCGGCGGCGTGTGTGGAATTCGCACGCCAGGCCGGCGCCGAATCGGCTTGTGTCGTAGGACGTGTGGAGCAGCGCGGCGCGACCCCGCTGATCATTCGACCATAGATGGCGCTACGAGAACTTGAGCTGGCATGCCCGTCACGCAAGCCAGGTCGGACGGCATGTTCTTCAGAATGATGGGCCTCAAGATCCATGCAGGTTTCGGTAATCATTCCGACAGTCAAAGAACAGGAGAACATCGAGCGCGCGGTGTCGAGTGCCTGGGACGCCGGCGCCAGCGAAGTGATTGTCGCCGACGGCGGCAGCACCGATGGCACGCTGGAGATTGCCACAGCACTCCGCTGTTACCTTGTGCACGCGCCAACCGGCCGCGCCCATCAGCAAAACGCGGGTGCCGACCAGGCAAGCGGCAGCGTGCTGTTTTTCCAACACGCCGACACGTGGCTGGTGCCGCAAGGAATCTCGCAAATACGGGCGGCCGTGGAACTGGGAGCGAGGCACGGCGCTTTTGTTCAACGTATTGAAGCGAAAGGCTGGCGGTTTCGCTGGCTGGAACGGGGCAACGCCTGGCGCGCGC
Organism: uncultured Planctomycetaceae bacterium; assembly: GCA_937967665.1. Classification (GTDB taxonomy): domain Bacteria; phylum Planctomycetota; class Planctomycetia; order Pirellulales; family Pirellulaceae; genus CALBSZ01. Next base: position 4,241 of record CALBSZ010000536.1, on the reverse strand, counting down.
GGCGAGGGCGGGCTTACGGGGACCAGGGTTTGTTCGTCCAGCGTGAACTTTTCGAACGGCTGGGTGGATTTCCCGACGAACCGATCATGGAAGACCTGCTGCTTTCGCGGCAACTGCGCCGTCAAGGTCGGCCCGCGATCCTGGCCGGACCGTTGTATGTCAGCCCGCGGCGCTGGCTGCGGCACGGTGTGATCCGGCAGACGTTGCGAAACTGGTCACTGCTGGCGTTGCATCGCGCTGGCGTGCCGCCGCGAACACTCCACCAATGGTACGTCCGTCACGATCTGCCGGCGGAATCGCCGGCGACCCATTGAAAGCCGACACGCAGCCGCCGCTAACACTCTCGTCGCGGGCCTGTCAGGACTTTCATTCAGAGCCGTAAACCAGCAGCTCCGTTGCTGCGGATCGATTGGGCTCCGCCGTTTTCAGAAGCAAGACGCGCTCGCGAGTGGGTCGTCACTCCCGACGTCCCAATACCCACTCGCTGGCGCGTCGTGCTGATATCGCTCGATCACCGACCTCTCAGGGCTTCAACTCTGCCGCCATGTCCAGCAACTCGTCCAGCATTACCTCGGAGGCGTTAAGGGTGAGTCGGTTGGTGCCCAGCCAGGTTTCGTAGCCGCCCAGCGCATGTTGGCGCGGCGTCGGCAAGTACCCCAGATAGCCGTGGGCCAGTGACACCAGGAACGCGGGTTGCAACGCGCTTCGACGCTTGAAGTCCAGACCGATTTCACAGAATACCTCGCAAGGCATCGTACCGATTCCCACGTGCCCGATCCGGAACACTTGCAGTGGTACCGAGGCCGTTTGCGGATACTCGGCCATCCGCAACACGCGCCCGGCATAGATGAACGACAGGTCGCGTGGCGACTGCTGGCCCCGAGCCAATGTCTTGTTGGCCCATTCGAGCATTTCGGCGTCGGGACGCCGGTAGGCGATCTCCGCTTCGCGATAGGATGCCGCCAAGGTCGGCTGCCGCTGATACTCGAGTCCCTGCAAGGCAGCGTGCACTTTCCGAGCGACATCCTGGCCGACGAACCGCATCTGCGCGTACGATTCCTGTCGCGGACGCGGTTGCCGGAAGTTGATGTTGTTGATGTCGCCACTGGTGCCGTTGGCCAGCATCGGCACGAACGGAGGCTCCTGCTGCTCCGCGTCGAGCAGGTGTTCGAGTTCCTTGCAGAAGACGGCGAAGTAGTCGGCCGAAACATGCCCGCGTCCCACGCCGCCAACGTAGTGCAGCGAGTACGAGGCGAACAACGAAATGGGGCGTCCGGTCAAGTCGCGGATTGCGAGGAACGAAATGGTGGGGTCGGTTGGTCCCACGGGCTCGACCAGGTTGTCGCTGCCACTGGGAGGATTCATTTTGGCGAGATCGGCGCCCCCAAACGGATTCGGCGGGATGGAACCGGGACGCATCGACCAGCGGCGATTGAAAACGTGTTCCGGTGCTTCCGCGGTACCGAACGCCAGCTCGGCCGGCCGCAGGTTGTTCGTCGCCCGGATAACGCCATCGGCAATGCGCCGTGTTACAAAGCGCTGGTAGTCGTCGAGTTCCTGGTCGTGCTGGAAGCGATGGCTGCCCAGCGCGCTGGAAGCGGAATGCGTATGCGTGGCACAAACCAGCACGTGCGTCCGCGGGATGCCTGTCTCCGCGGCGATGAGGCGCCGCGACTCGTCGCTGACCACGCGATGAATACCCAGCAGGTCGCAGACGACGAATGCCAAACGTGTCTTGCCGTCGTCCAGCACCAGGCAACGCGCGTGCAGTTCGTCATGAACGTGCGTGGACGGAAACGGCACAAAGCCGCCAATAATCTCCCTGCCGATGTCCGGTGTAATGTTGCTTGTGGCCGCGCCAGCCCGAAACGGCTCGGCGGCAATGGCAAGCTCGCTCACGAAGATCAGGCCGGCAATCAGAACGAACGAGCTTACACGTAGCATGTTGAGTACCTCGCTGCGGCTATCTGGTTTCGGCGACATCCCGTTTGGAAGCGATTATTATAAGGCTTGTTGGCCAGCGTGGGAGCCTTGGCGACCGGTTTCTCGATGTGCGAAAGGTGGCAGCACGCGAGGCCCCTCTGCTGCGAGTCTGCTATAATACCCGCGAACCCAACTCATTTGTTTTCAGGAGCGACGTTATGTTTCGTATTGCCGATGCCACCATTCTCTGCCTCGTCTTATTCAGCACGCTCGGAGTAGCCGCACCGGAGCCGACGCGGGGAGCCGAATCGACGAGCCTGTTCAACGGCAAGGATCTGACGGGATGGCATGTCGATGTGCCTCAGCGGGATAAAAATCCTGATGCCCCGGCGACCTTCATCGTCCGGGACGGGCTGCTGGTGAGCCTCGGCAAACCTGCGGGGCATCTCATCACCGACGCCGCGTATGAGAACTATCGCCTGGAAGTCGAATACCGATTCGCGGCGCGGCCCGGAAACTGCGGTGTGCTGGTCCATGCTTCCACGCCGCGGGCACTCTACAAGATGTTCCCCAAGTCCATCGAAGTGCAAATGAACCATCAGCACGCCGGCGACTTCTGGTGTATCGTCGAAGACATTACCGTTCCCGACATGGTCAAGCGTCGTGGGCCGAAAGAGAATTGGGGCATCACCGAAGGGAAAGGCAGACGGATTCTCAACTTGACGGACGGCTCCGAGAAGCCGGTCGGCGAATGGAACAAAATGGTGATTGAATGCGTGGGCGACGCAGTCAAGGTGTGGGTGAACGGCGATCTGGTCAACCACGGTACCAAGTGCACGGCGACCAAAGGGAGCATCGCGTTGCAGGCCGAAGGGTCCGAGGTCGAGTTCCGGCAACTCAAGCTGACGCCCATCACAAAGCTCAGCGATTGAGTAACTGTTTGCGCGGTGGAGTCGCAGTAGTCGGGGCGATGATCCGCAACGGGATCTGATCGGGAGAACAACTGTGCGTCGTTCAAGACTGGATTGCCAGATGAAATGCCGGGTACTGGGCGGCGGCATCCCGGTATGGATACTACTACTGCTTGCTGCCGACGCAGCCGATTCGGCCGTGCGTTCGCATCCGCCGCAGCGGGCGCTGCCCACAGCGACAACACGCGCTCTGACAAAGGGGCCCGCGTTTCATGCCGATCCGGTGCTCGGCGACGACAGCAATGATGGTTCGGAGGCTCAGCCGTGGAAGACGATGCAGCATAGCGTCCGGCAACTGCGTCCCGGCGACACGCTCTATCTACACGGGGGCATCTATTACGAATCGGTCTTCTTGACGCAATCGGGGACCGAAGAGGCTCCGATCGTGATTGCCGCGTATCCGGGCGAATTGCCGGTGCTGGACGGCGGCTTGCGAGAATTCGCGGAATCACCGGCCACGAGTTGGGAACCCGCAGAGGATGGCGCGCCCGGCGAGTACGTTTCGACTCGGACGTATCCGTACGCCGAGCAGCGCCGCGTTCCAACGCAGTTCCTACCCGGTTCGTGGGAGCCGATGTGGGGCCGAGAACAACTGCGGCCGCTGGCGTTAGGGCACTTCGCGGATTCGCTGGTCCCCCTGCACGGCTACCGGACGCTGGACGACCTGCGTGCGTCGAACGAGTTTCAACCGGCTGACAAGAATTCTGGAACGGTCTACTGCGGCCCCGGCTTGTGGTTCAATCGCGAAACCAACCGCATTCACATTCGTCTGGCCCATCATCAACTACCCGGATTGCAGGAGCGGGCCTATCGAGGCGAAACGGATCCCCGCCAACTGCCGCTTGTCGTCGCTGTCGGCTTTGGCGAAAACGTATTACGCATCAACGGTATCGCTCATGTGCGTCTCGAAGGGCTAGTGCTGCGCGGCGCGACGGGCAGCCCGCTGATCCACATCTATGGGTCTCACGATATTCACCTGGACCACTTGTCCGTGTATGGCGGTTTTCCCGGCCTGCTGATCAATGCCTCGCAGCGCATCCGCGTCACGAACTCGGCGTTTCGCGGTCTGGCCGCTCCCTGGTCGGGACGGGCCCACATGAAGTACCGCGGTACGGCGAGCTATCAAATCGTGTTTCGCAACGAACAGCCGGTGAACGAAGATATTGAATTGGACCATTGCGAATTCACCGACGACCACGACTTTGCGTTTTTCCGATACGTCAAGAACTTGCAGTTCCACCACAACTTTGTCGACAACTTCAACGACGACGGCCTGGAATGCGGCGCCAAGCTGCGTTGGCATCGTATCTACATCCACCACAACCGCATCGGCGCTTGCCTGGGAGT
>CALBSZ010000535.1 GCA_937967665.1 uncultured Planctomycetaceae bacterium | reverse complement strand
AGCGTCGGGACCGTGTCGGATCGATTGAAATCGCCGAATTAGGATGACCGCCGAACCTCCAGCTGGTAAGGACCCTGCGTTACGTCGTTACCGGCGTTCGGGTTGTCGCGGAAATTGAGAACGTCGGCCGGGGCCCCGGTAACCATTTCACCGCGTTCCGCAAAGCCAATGATAAGGTCGTCGATGTAAACACCTTCGCCGCCATTCGCCATGCCGTTCATGGCGTCAAAGTCAAAACGGAGGCGCAAGTTGTTCATGCCGGCGAAGGAATCCAGTTCGATGCGCGCTTGCCGCCAGGCTCCGGAATTGTCGAAAAGCGGCTGCACGTTGATGTTGATGTTGTCGGTCGGATTGGGGTCGTCGAATTCATCATCAGCTGGACCAGGCCCGCGCATCGGTGTGTTCACGTTGTTCGTCGCCAGCAAGTGCGCATCGCTGTTGGCATCAACGGCGTAGACGCGGAAGCCGTCCCGGTTGGCGAATGGCGCCGCATTGTGGTCTTCCGTATCCAGGAAGTAATTGAAGTACAGCACCGGTTTGTCCGCCGGGGCGTAGCCTTGCAAACTGAAGGGATTGGTGAGCAGGCTGCCGCGCGGCGTCGTCCCCGCGCCGAGGTCAAAATTGTTGGTCGCGTCGACGCCGAAGTAGAAACTGGAATCGCCGGCTTCCGGAGCGCGGCTGCCGTCGAACACGGCGGGGATCCCGTGTCCAGGGTCGGCTCCGCGTAGCGTCGTGACATGCCACAGGTTGGTCGCACCGGGCAAGACGCTGCCCGGGCCAAACAATGTCGGGACAACAGGAGGCGCAAACGTGGAACCGCCCGAGGTGGTGATGTGATCCTCGGCAATACGCACGACCGTATTCAGCGGTTCCAGACGGACGCCCGTCAACATCGACCCGGCATCGACAAATTGACTCAGCGCCGTCGGCATCCGCGTATCGTTGTAAACGCCCACCTGGTACGTTCCCGTGGGCAGAGCCACCGGACCGATAAATGGATCCTTGGGACCGTCACTGCCGCGCGACAGATCGAACATGTCGCCCGGGTCGCTCGGGTCGGGCAAGGGGCCGGGACGGTCTTCCGCGATGTTCGAATCACGCCCAATCAGGATCAGGCCCGAATCGGGCGCGAAGACGGAGAGGTTCGTATTGGGACGGGTCAAGCCGTCCGCGTAGTCGACATCGAACACGGCATGCGTGAACAAGTTGCCGCCGCCCGGCGAGATGTCATCATAGACTACGTCGAAGGCAAAGAAGTCCTGGTCCCCAGGCGCGGACAGCGCGCCGGCCGTGCTGATGACCGCCCGGTCACTCACCAGCAGATTGCCGATGTCCTGAGCGCCGCCGGGATCTTGATTGTCCCCCGCGACCTCGACCGCCTCGCCCGCCAGCGGCGTGTGTGCGGGAAGCCCGTTGACGTCGATTGCCGTGGAAGCAAAACGGAGGTCGCTGTAGCGAACGGTCGATCCAGGCAACTCATCGGCCTCACGGAGACGGACTTGCAGCTGGTACACGCCAGCGGAGAGTCCGTTAGCAACTTGAGTCGGATCCTGCAGTTTGCTGGCGGGATCACCCGCCGCCAGATTACTGCTGCGCACACGTACGTGGTAGGTACTCTGCGCTCCCGGCTGCCCCGGCAGGATCACCCGCAGGCCCGCGTCGAACGGATTCGTGGAATTCGTGTCTTTGACGATGCCCGAGGCGTGCGTCAATTGATAAGCCGACGGCGCCTTGAATAGCGGGTTGACCGTTTCGGACAGAAGGGACGCATCGTTGTAGAGCAGGCTTGGGTCGGCGAATTCGGCGATAGAATTGTTGGACTGTGCCAGAATCAGACCATTCGCGTCAAGTAATTCGACTACTGAATCCAAAGCGTTGGAAGTGGAATCAACGTCCAGCCAAATCTCCGTTCCCGCCGTCCCCTTGAAACTATAGACGTCAACGTCACCTGGATCGCCAACCAGCCCGTGAATCTCAAAGCCTAGTCTCCGGTTGTCGTCCCCGGCAAACTCGCTCGGCGCCAGTTGTCCAATGAACTGCGCAGTCGCCGGCGTTCCGTTGACGCCCGGAGCACGGGCGTCGTCCGCTTCGTTTTCGACGATCAATTCCACGTTCCGGTCGTGGCTGTATTGCTGCAGGCTGATACCTTGCCAGTCGCCTGGACTCGCCAACTGACCACCACTGACCGTGACGATAATCTGAGCGATAATCGCTTCTGCGAAACTGTCGGTGATTGGCGGCCCCGAAGCAATCAAGTCGATATCGCCAACAAGCCCGCCCGTGTCAAAAACGAGATCGGCGTAGTCGGTAACGGAAGCTCCGGGAGTCAGCACACCGCCAGGCGACGCGATGATTCCGCCCATGCCGTCGTCCAGATAGGCAACACCGGCCGCGTTGACCGCCAGAGCAACCGTGCCCGCGCCGTCAAAGGCGTTGACATTCAAAATCCCCTCCAAATTGACGTCGGCTGCCTGGAGACCGCTGAGGATGCTGGCGTACGTCAGTGTGCCATCGATGACGGATCGCGGTTCGTCTGTCACGAGAATGATAAACTTTTCGGCATTCGGGCGCAACGGATAGTTGTCCAGCGCAAATTGAATCCCTGAATATCCGTCCTCCGCCGAGCCGCTAATGACCAGCGACTGCGCCGCCGTTACGTATTCCGTCGCGGAACCGAACAAGGCGCCCGCGGGACCGACAGGGTGCGCGTGGCCCAGTTGATGGCCACCGCTCGACGAACCGCCAAAACCAACAAGACCATACTGGTTGGGATCCGCACCGGCACCGATTCCCTGCGCCAGCAGATCCGCTTCCAACGCCGGAATGAGGAATTCCGTGAACATCTGCGAACCCGACATCGTTCCGGATTCGTCGATCACCACGATGACGTCCACGTATTCAGGACCCGACTGATCGGTCATGACCGTTCCGCAGAACGCGGGCACCGTGTCCACGTTGGAAGTTCCGTCCAAATGGAAGCCCGCACCGATCGAGCAGTCATACAGCGACGTCATGACTACCGGACTGTTTGGCTGTCCGACGACGTGGAGTTGTCCGCCAACGCGGTCGCGAACGTCGAGAGGATTTCCGGCGACGTTGATCCCCGCGACACTGCCGGTGGGGTCCAGCGATTTCACGACGAGGCTTTCCGTGGCACTGCTGGCCAGTCGCAATCCACCGACGGTCGAGTAATTGGGAACCTCAACCAGGGACTGCAAGACATGCACGACGTCGGTGTCATCCCAAACGCCCTCCGTATTCAGTTCGCCTCCACGCACGTCGAGACCATTGATCTCGTTGGCGTCAAACCGGTTCTCACGAATCAGCGGGCCATGATTGGAAAGGTATCCACTGGTGCGTTGAATGAATCCCGTTTCGCGTCCGGTATCCCAACGGAGTTCCGCAGTGAGCGAATTGACGTCGATGCTGATCGCCGGACTATTCACCGGATCCGTCGAACTGTTGTTGCGAATGACGTTGTCCAGAATGATCGGCTGAGCGCCGCGCACAAACACGACCGCGCTTTCATTGGTCATGCGCCCAAAGCGATCCGTCGGTCCGGTGCTCTCGGTACCTCCCTCGTTGTGCTCAATGATACTATGTGCAATTCGCACATCTGCCTGGTGGATTTCGACGACGTTGAAGGCACCGAAATCCCCTTCCAAAGTCACCTCGCCGCCGCCGTATGCGATGATCGCGTTGTCGATACTGGCGGACGAAGTGTGTCCAATGTACAGCCCGCCCCAATTGCCGGCGGCCGGCTGGCTGGACGTACCCGCGACCATGGGGCCGTCGTCGTTGGTATCGAACGAACCGCCCGCGCCGTAGCGGTCGTCCAGTTTCGAGGTGACCACGATTTCATTGCCGTCGCGGCCCTCCAGCAGCAACTGAGACCCGACCGTGGCTTCGATCATGGCCCCTTCCAGCTTCATGACCACGCCGGGATCGACGGCTAAGCGGGCATCGAGTCGCGGGCGCCGCAACGAAGTGATCGACGTGTCGACCGTACCCGTCAAGGTATCGCGGTTATCGTCCACATAAACCGTTTCCGACTTGCCCAGCTGCGCGACCAGTTCGTAGGGAGCTGCCCCGCCGGGCGCGCTGCGATAAATGCGGCGGTTCACGAACTCGCCCGTGGCCGGCGGCAGGTTGGACAACCGGATGGCGCCTGTAGAGGTCGTTACGGTCCGGTTGATCGTGGCTGCGGACGCCGGCGCTTCATAGCCGTTCTTGTCGACCAGGGTGAGCCGGTAGTTGTAACTTCCGCCCGGCAGGGCCCCGACCGGCTGGGCCGTCAGTTGCACGAGATTGACCGGTAGCCGCCGCGTTTCTTCAACAGGTCCCCCGGGCGTTCCTTCAATCGTCAGGTTCTCAGCGATCACGTGCACCACGTCGCGATCATCAAAGCGCCCGGCGGTAGTAAGATGTTTCAGCGGACCGCCCGCCGGCGTCTCCGTCCGCACAAAGATGCCATTGGTCGAATTGCCGAAAATGGCATTGCCGCGGAGGTCCGGGCCCACGCGGTCGTAGTCCAAAGTGAACGCCCCGCCCGTCTGGAACGGCGGCGCATGATAGTTGGTCTCGGCGAAACTGTTGGGATCGGCCGACAGCGCCGAGTCCGCGCTGTCACTGATCGTGTTGTAAGAAACAGTCGGACGCGACTCGGTAATGTGAATCGGATTGATGACTTGCGAGACCGAATCGACATCGATCACGCCGCCGCCATAGCGAATATCGGCCTGGTTGACGTAATTCAAGAAGATCCCCTGCGACTCGTAGTCCACGCGGCCCTCGAAGCGGTCCAGGTCGTTGCGGAAGCTCAGCCCGCCCCAGTCTCCGGAACTGGGAACGGTCGCCAGGGGATTCGTGTCAACTCCAATGGACTGGTCGTTGTACGACGTGAAGATAACATTCGCGGCGGGTGTTCCCAGCACTTGCAAGGCACCGCGGCTGCGATTCACCGACGTAGTGGAACTACCCACGCCGATACGCGCCTGGCGGAGCTTGAAGACCGCACCGGCGTCGATCATCACGGTGACGCCTTGCGGCACATTCATCGTCGAACCGTCCTGCAACGGAGCGTCCAGCGGGCCGCCGAAACCGATTTCGTAGGCCCGGTTATCGGCCAACGTTGCGGGATCGCGGTCATCGCCCCCATTGCCCACGATGCGAACAATGTCGCCATTCATCGTCACGGCAAACGCGCCGCCCGCGCTGGCGATCTTATTAAAGGGAGCATCCAGTGATCCGTCCGCCGCGCCCCCTGACGACTTGTCAACAAAAATGGTCTTCCCTTCCACGCGGATGCCGGTCGCCAGCGGGCCGAGTGTCACGCTCCTTTCCCCGCACAGTACCAGTGAATTACCCACGACTTGCGAGGAGACATTCAAGCCGGACAGCGCGATCGCCGTATTCAAACTCACCGCCAGCGCGGCGCTGCTCGAACCGGTATTGTACGGCACACGAGTGTTGGACGCGTTGTTCAAGTTGGCCGGCGAGTCCTTGTCAAACTCGTATGTCTTCGTGGCTCCGGTTGCCGAGGTGACGGTAATGGTGGCTCCGTCCGCCAATGCGGCGCCGGTCGTGCCGAAGGCCAAAGCGCGATCCAACGGCCGCGTCTGGAACCAGAAGTTGAACACGCCCCCCGCGATCCCGTCCGCATCGCCATCGAACGCCGTCCCACCATCGCCATCCTTGTCGCGCAGCACGTTGACGCCGGTCACTTCGGGGCGGAACTGCAGCCGCAATTCGTAATCGCCTTCCGTCAGCCCCCCCAACCCCGTATTCGCGACGTGGGGATCAAACTGATCATTGCCCGCCGCGCTCACGGCCACGTAGTACGTACCGGCATCAAGATTCAATTCCAGGTACGAATCCTCACTGAAGTAGTCGTCGTTCCGGGCAATCAACTGTCGGTCGAAACCGGTAAAGGATCCACCCACACCAAACACCGGCACGTCCTGGTAGATGGAGAGCGTGGTGTCCAGCAAACTGGAATTCGCCAGACGTTCGGCAAACGTCTCCGCGGTCAGCAGCCCTGGTTCATCCAAAGTGAACGTGTACAAGTCGACGTCGCGGCCATCGGGACGATAGAGGTGCTGCAAGTGGAGGGCATCTTGCGCGCCGGGAAAGATTTGTTCGGGCGCGGGAACTCCAGCAGGCGATACGTTCTGATTGGAAAAGAAATTGGCGACCGATAATTCGTGAGCGTTCTCGAGCCCCAGGATTTCAGCTATCCCGATCAGCGCGCTTTCGAACCAGGATGGATTCGCGGTGGTGCCCGGCGAGCCGAAAGCGTTATCAAACGACTCGGCGTCGTCCATCACCAGCATCGACGTGGCGAAGGTGGGATCGATCCGAGTGGTATAGGCCGTGCCGTCCGCGGCCACGACGGGCAACGCGGGACCGACCACACGCAAATCGCCGGTCGCCACGGTAATGCCGCTACTGACCGATTCGTAGAATTGTACTCCCAGGAAGCTGCCGTAGATTTCGAAGATCGCGCGCGCCAAGTCACGCTGTTCGGGTGTGATCTTGTTGGTCAGCGCGGCCCCGCCCGGAGCGACACCGTAGTCAGTCTTGAAGTTATACGGAATCGTCGTCATGCCCGCGGTGGTGTCCGCGGTGAAGAGCGGGTTGTAATGCTGTTCGCCGGCGACGGGAATGTCGCGATGCCCCGGTTCGTCACTGGCGCCGGGGAAGTCAAAGTCGTAGGGTTGCGGCGCAATCGTCGACCTGATGACCAACCCATTGGTGGCCGAGAGATCCGTGGAAACATCGGTGGCGGCGATGAACGTGTCCGCCGGATCCACCGCCGGCGACAGAACCGTGGGGGCGGCCGGCCGCGCTTCGTTGGTGCCGATACGCAGGCGGTGCGTGCCGGGACCGGGGATGACGGCCAGATCGTCGGCAAAGGTCAGGACCGCCGAATTGGTTTCGGCACTGTACTGCACGTCAATCGGATTCACGATCGGGCCGTCGTCCGTGTTGGTCAACGACTCCTTCGTCGCATGCAGTTGATAAAACGCCGGGTTTTCGGCCAGCGTCAGGTCCAGTTCGTCGTTGTTAAAGTACACGATGATTTGATCGCGGGCTTGGACCAACGTCGCCAGCTCTTCGACTGTCGCGGTCGCTCCCGCGCCCGTGAGCCCCGCCGAGTCGACTTCCAGCAGCGTCACCGCTTCTCCTTCGAAACGGCCGCGGAATGCGACGTGCCACGGACCGTCGCCCGCTACCCACACATCGCCAGTCTTGATGATCGGCAGTGCTTCCAGGGCGTCCTGCACGATGTCCGCCGTGGCATTGATCGGAATGGGGCCGGTGACATGTCCTTCGAAACGAAGCTGGAACGAGCCGCCGGTGGCTCCCGAGAGCGTTATGGTTTGAGGCTGGTAAACCGGTTGTGGTACCGCCGCCACGACCTGAGCCCCCAGGTCCAGGTCGAATTCGATGACATCGCGGTCCGCCAATTCGACGGCCGGGTTCAAGGCGTCGCCGGCGGCGTTTCGTAAGGCCGTGACACCGCGGTTCGCATCGTCGAAACCGAATACTTCAATGCGATAAAGGTCGTCAGGTAGTGTACTGCCAAACCGGTAAACGACCTGGTGAGACGTATCGCCGATCGCGCGGTAGCCAGGCTGCAGACGAATATCCGCGCCACTCAATTCCAAGGGCGAGTAGTCAATGACGGCCTGCGTAATGTCTACGTTCGGGTCGCCAAGTCGCAAATGAGCGCGCACCAGGGCACTGGCCATCACGTGACTGTTGATGGCGTTGATCAAGGCTTGTGCCGTTGTCTCGCTTCCGGGACGCGAGTTGAAGACGACATTGATGGTCGTGCCTTGAACGGACACGGCCGGCGCTGCGCCGGCGCCGAGATCGGCCGACTGGAACTTCAGGCGGACGTCATTACCCGCAATGCCTGTCGCCACCGCCGTAAACGTGACCTGCACGCCGCTGTTAAAATCGGTCGTCGCATTTGCCGCATCCGCGCCGTGCAGTTTCACACTCGTATCCAACGCGGCGATGTCCAGCGAGGCGTCACCGGCAATGACATTGGCGTGGACGAGTAGCGATGCAGCCTTGTCCGCGTTCAGCGCGTTGACCACGTCTTGCACGGTTGATGTGGCGCCGGCACGCGTGTTCATGTCCACGCTGATTCCTTTGCCCACAACCGACACGATGGGAGTCGCGTCACTACCCATACCGTGGTCGCTGCCACTCAGATGGACGGCAATGTCGTTGCCGCCCAGCCCCAATTGCTGAGCCGTGAATTCCACGTAGACCTGACCGTTGGTGCCGAAATCGGTCGAGGCGCTGGCGAATTCGAAATCGCCGTCCTGGCCGGCACGCGTGATCTGAATGCCATCCAACGTCGTCGCATCCAGGTCGTCATTGGCGTCAAAACGGAAGATCAGTTCCGAAGGGCCAATCTCCCGTACATTGACGCGATTGGGTTCGTATAAGTCGCCTTCATTCGGCGTGACGGCAATTAACTGCAAGCCCGGCCCTGGAATGAGTCGCGGCGGCAGGTCGAATGCCGGCGTCACGTTGAGGTTGTTTGAATCGCCGCCGTCGTTCGCGCTGAAGCCCATACCGCGTCGCGCGAACGCCGTCCAAATTGCGATTTGATTCGCACCGCCCGTCAACGCCTGATCCGCCAGCAGAATCGCATCCCGCCCCTCCAGCATCGTGGGGTTGGCCGGTTGCAGCTTCAACCCGTTCATCACCAGTCCCAAGGCAATGTTGTTGCCCGCCGTACCGCGATAGAGATCCGAGCTGAAACCGTGACCCGGAACCACGTTGGGAACTCCGTTTATCAACAGCCAGTTCATGTCCCACAAGGCGGCCGCCCAGATTTCGCCAACGCCGTGCGGCACGTTCGTACTGGCAATGTCACCATACGTTTGCGGGTCGATGGCGAGATCAAAACTATAGGGATAGTTGCGAATACCGGGCCCGTCGGCCGGTTCACCCAACACGTACGTCCCGATGCCGTAGGCGTCGCCTTGCTGGTCCGACGGCTGCTGCGAAAACATGAGCGTCCAGAAATCGCTCCAGCCTTCCCCCATCCCCCTGCTTTCCGGCGTCTGGAGCGCGTTGGCGTCGGCGGGCCCTCCCGTGAGCCGGTTCGAGACGCCGTGTCCGTACTCGTGAACCATCACGCCTGCGTCGAGATCACTGTCGCGGCGCGGCGTTGTTGCCGTGAACTCATACATCTGCATACGCGGCGACATGCCGTCGGGCGGCGTAAACATGTTGGCGTTATCAGAGTCGCCGATGTCAGCGCCATCCTGCGCCTGCGCTTCGACAGGGTCCCCGCCCAAGCCGCCGCGGCCGTAGTTATTGAATTGAAAATTGCCGCCCGCTTCGTCGAAACCATACTGGTAGTGCACGTCGTGCAAGATGTTGTTCCAGTAGAACAGGTTGGTTACGGCCGCGTCTGAATAGGTCGAAGGCGGCTGTGCGGGATCGATGGGAAAGTCAAATGTCAGCGTCGCACCGCCGTCGGGGGCCGAGCCGGGATCGGCGACGTCGTCGTTGTCACGGTCCGTGTAGGCGTTGACGTTGTTACCAGAGGTAATCGTAAACTCCGGTCCCGCAACCCCGTCGGTATCGTGCCAGCCGAAAGGTGATGCAACGGAGTCTTGCGGGTTGATGGCAATGGTTCGAGGGCCATCGTTGGGACCTTCCTTGGGCAACGCGTAAACGTTGTAGGCCGCGTTGCTGGCCCAGTCGGCAAAGTTCAGGATTTGTCCGTCTGCCGCGCTCACCGATACGTCATACCAGTGACGGCCGTCTTTCGTCTGCAGGTTGATCTTCCATGCCAGCTCGACTCCCGTTGAATCCGCCGGTACGTACTGGAGCCCAACAGTGATGTCCCCGCGGGCAATTTCGTCCGCACGCATGACCGACACCCGCTCCGTACCGCCAATCTGTTGCACCGTCTGAGGCGTTGAACTCAAGGTCCAATCGAAGTGATCGGCCAACTCAGTCACCGCCTGAGTCGCATTCATCGGGACGATCGGGCTAAATGCCGTACTGGTTACAAAACCACCCCCTACATTCATGACACTGCCATCCGCGGCAATGTTGATGTTGATGTTCGAGTTGGCGACTTCCAGACCGGCGATCGTCTGTCGAAAGTGGATGTGCGTCGCACCCGTCTGACTCGTCTCGTATTGCGACGTTACCACGATGTCGTCCAATTGACCGGCCGCTAAGCCGAGTTCTTGGTCGTGGTCCTCCAAAAATTCGAGCGCAATACTCAACGGATCGCCGGTCCTCGGACCGGACAGGTATCCGCTGCTTCCAAGCTCCTGGAGTCTTGGAGGAAGCGCGACCGGTAGAACGCCGCGCGATTCGGAAAACTCCGACGAAATCGCCGAGTCATGAAAGCTGGATAATAGTTGGCGTTGCTCAAGTTGCTCGATCAATAAGCTGGTGCTCGAATTGCGACTGCCCTGAGGCACTCGTCGCCGGCGTCTTCGTGTACGGACGGCCATGTAGGATACCCTTCGTATGCGGTGTTAGATCTCGCCGTGCTAGTGGAGATTCCGCCGTGGTGAATGACGAATGAACCTCGCGCGGCTCGTCTGACCCAACGGAGCGCGCATATCATGTTACATATATAATGATTGAAGCGATTATAATTGCGGTTACGAGCATTGCAAAAGAATCTGAACATAAAATCCATGTCATTTATCGAAATTGAGCTTTTTTGTACAGGATTCCCTTGATTGTTGGGGGTTGGATGTGTTGGAGGACAGAAAAGTTCACCAAAATGTCAAGGAGTCTGAAGATGCCCGGCTTGCCAGAGGACGGTTGGCTGCGAGCCGCTGCCGGCTGGAAGAATGGTGGAGATTGAGCGTTCAGACGACGAACTCCACCACTCCTTGATCGGTGTGGACTTTGCCCACCTTCCCTGTCCAGGCCGCATGGAGACTTGCCCAAACAACGAGAAAACGAGCCGAATCAGCTGCGAGTACGAAGGACACTAACTCGGATTATTCACGGTTGTAGGGTGGTGTCGAGCAAACGAGCGAAAACGGGTGGCTCTGCATTCGCGAACAACTTTGGTGAGCAGACAGCGTGTGAAAACAAGCGTG
>CALBSZ010000534.1 GCA_937967665.1 uncultured Planctomycetaceae bacterium | reverse complement strand
CATTGGTTTCCCCATTTGTTTTGGCGCCGCCGCGCGGTAAGCGGGTAGCGCCGCTGTGATTGTTGCTGCATAAAGGTAGGTCGTAGATGGAGGCAGAACAATTTGAATTCCGTTGGTCGTGATTCTGCCGGTTAGGCGGGTCCCGCGAATTCTGTGACTCGAATTTTGCCAACGGCCTTGCGCAACGTATCCTTCAATGGCGGGATGCTCGCAGGTGACACGTTTTTGAACGGCGCACTTTGCAGCCTATTGGCGCACGAAGCCTCGAGGCTGGAAGGCGACGTCCGTCCCGTCGTACTCGGCGGACTGCAGGTGGAATGATGAAATCAGACAGAGCTTGGGAGAAAACGGTATGCCCGGCATTCTGGTCGTAGATGACTCACAATTTATTGTCGCTCGAATCAAGGCGGAACTGCGCAAAGCGGGTCTGGACGTGACGGCAACGGCGTTTGACGGCGATGCCGGTCTGGCGGCCTGGCGTGAACATCGTCCCGACGTCACCGTGCTCGACATCAACATGCCCGGCAAAGACGGGACCGAGGTCTTGAAAATCATCAAGCAGGAAGATCCGGCTGCCCGTGTCGTCATGTGCTCGGCCAACGCAGCGGAACTGTACGCCGGCAATTGCGAGCAGCGGGGTGCGGTCGCGTACGTCGAAAAGACAAACGTCGCCGACCTGATCGACGCCGTTACCAATGCCTTGGCCATCGTGGAGTAATCATGACATTGTATGATGCGAGCTTCGAGCTACTCGGCCCGCTGCAAGTTGCCGTCGAACAGGGAGTACGGCAGCTCTTGCCCGGATTGGATCTGAGGCTGGAGCCGTCAAGTTGCGACCCGAACTGCCCGGAATCGGGCACCGTGTGCCTGCTCACGGTTTGTGGACCCTGGTCGGGAACGATCGCCATGATGTGTTCGCAGGCCAGTACCAAGGCCCTGGCAACTCGGTTGATCGCGGAAGCGTTCGGCGAAGACGGCGCGAGCATGCAGGACATCGATGAAAGCACGCTTAACGAATTCGAGGAAAGCGCGCTGCGCGAATTGTGCAATCGTGTCGGCGCTGTGCTGGCGCGGGAACTGTCGCGCACTCGAGGCTTTCACGAGATTTCGTTTCCGGTATTCTTTCACGGTTCGAAGATCAACATTCGCAAGGAATACGATCGCGAAGCGGCTCTTATGGTCAGCTTCGCTGACGTGGACGTGGAATTCTGGCTGGGCCTCAGCCCCACCGCGGGCGACGTGGCCACGACGAAGCACTGTGATTCATTCGCGGAGATGCGGGAACAGTTCTTGGCGGAACTTCAGCGGTAATGGCCATTCAATCACTATCTACAGAAAGTCTTCAGCCGGCCGCGGCACTCTCGTGCGACTTGCTGGCGGCCGACGGTAGTGTCCTACGTGCTCGCGGCGAAGATTTGTCGGACGTGCACATGGAGTTCTTGCTGAAGTACAATGTTCGCCAGGTCTACCAGGTCGACTCGGCGGACGAAATCGAGGAACTGCGGGATCGCTACAACACCGTCACTGCCCCGCCGCAGGACTTGACCCCTCCCTGCAAGCTGGTGCGGCATGCCAGCACCCGCTACGGCGGCCTGCTGATGGCTAAGGGGCAGGTTTGCGAACAAATTCACTTGGATCGGCTGGTCCGCCACGGGGTGGAGGCCATCTCCGTGCATCTTGGCACGAACCAGCAGCCGGGGACGGTGCGGTTTTTCCAGGCCTTGCAAAGCTACCATGCCAAGAGCAAACTGTCGCCGGCAATGATTCGAATGTTCCTGCGGAACTGGACGGATGTTTGTCGCGACTTCACCCGTGAAGACTGGCAGACGCACTCCGGCGAACTGCTGGAAGGACTGGCCTGCCAGGGCGATTTCGCCTGGTTCTTTTCTGTCTCCGGAAAAGCACGCAGCCCGATCGTGATTTCCATGACACGCGACTGCGCGGCGGGGATTGCAGAACGCGTCGTGCAAATCCCGTCGGAACAACTGTCTGATCATATGATTGCACGCGCCGTCACCAAGCTCATTGGCATCTCCATGGACCAGATGCGCCGTAGGATCGAGAGTACGGGGGACCGTCTGTCAAATAGTCCGCCGCTGCCACTGTTTGGCGAGAACGTCGAAGTGACGCTGCCGAACGTTACCCACTCGGTTTCCTTTACACAGCAGTGCAGTTTCGGTTCTTCACGCTGGATCTTCGGAGTGGACGTCTCGCCGGACGAGGACAAGGAAGACGCGCAGCCCGAGGAAGCAGCCGTCGGTAGCTGATAGGCCGCGAGACGCTTGCCGGAACCGCGTCAGCAAGTGCGCAAGTTTTCACGCGCATGTGTCCATTCTGAACGCCGCAGTGCACACTCGCTAGCGCCTAACGCTAGTAGAAACGGTCGTGTCTGTCGGTTTGCACCAGCGAAGGGGGGCTGGCGGTGCTGCATCATTCAATCGGCTGGCCGCTGCGCAGGTATGCGAACAGGTCACGCAGTTGCTGCGGGGAGAGTTTGTCCAAGAGTCCCGTCGGCATGATCGATCGAGGTTGTGTGATGAGTTCGTCAATCTCGTCGCGGGCCAGTACCGTGTCCGTCCCATCCAGACTGCGCAAAACGATCACGCGTTTGTCTTCGTCTACCAGGAATCCGCTCAGCGTGCGTCCGTCGGACGTGACGGCCAGAAAAGTTTCAAAGCCCTTGCGAATTTCCATGCTTGGCGCCACGACGTTCAGCAACATGCGAACAGTGTCGTCGCGCTTGTAGGGCGACAGGTCCGGGCCAATATCGCCGCCTTTGCCAAACAAGCGGTGGCATTTCCCGCACGTTGTTTTGAAGAGCAAATGTCCGGAATAGGGATTCCCTGTACCCGCCTGCAGCGTCGCTGCCAACTGCTGGACACGTTTCCGGGTTGCAGCGTCGTCGACGGCGGCATCCACTTCCGGCCAGCGCTGCTGAACGCGGGCCTTGAGGTCATCGCCGTGGAAAGCCATCATGCGGAGGACGTCGATGGGGATCTCGTTCGCTGGAATCTGGTCGCGTCCAACAGCGTCCAGCAGCAACTCCGACCACGCTCGACGGCTGCCCAGCAACAGCAAAGCGGAAGTCTTCGCATCCTGTGAAAAGGAATCGAATCGTTGGACGACTTTCCTGCCAATGTTCAAGGAGTCGTATTGCCGCAGCGAGTTGAGCGCGGCGATCACCATGGCCTCATTGTCCTCCGCCAACAGGCTCGTCAGCGTCTTTTCCGCCGTCGGGACAATGACTTCACCAAAGACTTGCGCGAACTGCAGGCGAGTCTGAACGTCGCTATCGGAATCGGCAAGTGTTTGAAGGGCGTCGGCAATGGCCGCGGGATCGCGCTGATGAATACGAATCATCGGCGACGCGCCGGATGCGTTCTTCAAAGCTGTTAACAGCGGCGTGGGTAAGCTTGACCAGGACAGGCCCCGCTGGGCGTCCTCGAAGCCACGGAGCAGGGCCGTACTGCTGGCGTCGTCCGGTGACAGTTCCAAAAGCCGGGCGCATGCCAACAGACCCTCCTGGGTCCCGCCGGCCGCGAAGCGGCGCATGATCCGTCCGGTCAGATGCTGCGCAACCAGTGGTTGCCGCCAGAACTCTGTCTCTTCAAACCAGCTTTGGATCGTGTCCGTGTGAGTAGCCGCGTTTGCTTCCACCAGCCACCATAGCATCAGCGGGATCTGCGGATCCGCGACGTCCTGGTCGTGCCTGTACAGTCGGTGGGCAATCTTCAGTCCGGTTTCCCCCGGCAGGCGCCGCGCGCTGGCGGCGAGCTGGCAGCGCACTTCCGCATGGGATTCGCGGTCGGCCAGTTCGCAAAGCACCTCACGAAAATGTTCTGTTAACATGCGGCCGTCGCACATCAGTTGGACGGTCCACAGGCGGACGAACGGACTCTTGTGCTCGAGGCATTTAATGGCGCTGGCTTCGTCCAGAGCTCCCAGTTGGTAGCAGGCCCACAGGGCTTCGAGCGCCGTTTGGTCCGCGCGGTTGGCGAGCAACGATTGGAGCGCTGGAATGACACTCGAGTCCTGGCGATCGGCAATCAAGCGGAGCGCCGTGCGGCGGTACCATTTACCGGGATGGGAGAGCAACGCGACAAGTTCCCTGGTGGTGTGCTTGGACAAGTCCACCAGTTGGGGCGAAGAACCTTTCGTGCGGAGTCGATAGACGCGGCCCGAGCCGGGATCGATTTGTCCTTGGAAGTGCTGGCCGTGGGCGATGTAGTGTTCGTAGAAATCGGCTACGTAGATCGCCCCGTCGGGGCCCGTCTTGATGTTGACGGGGCGGAACGAAGTGTCTTCGCTTGACAACGGAAAACCCTCGTCGACCGTGGCATAGCTCGAACCGCGTGCTTCCATCCGGGCTAGTACGATATTGTTGTGCAGTGGATCCGCGCAAAACATTTTACCGTGATACGTGTCGGGGAGCGCGTTCTCCTCGTACCGCACGAAGCTATGCGTGAACCGCGACACAGGCGCGTGTTCCATGTACGGTATGTTTCCGAAGGCATAGGGATTCGAGACGGGCCCGTACTTATGGGAACCGCCCTTGGTGTAATACCCGCCCAGGCGATAGTGAAACCCGCGGGTATTGCCGCCGTTGTGTCCTGAATAAACGCGTCCCTGCGCATCGATCTCCAGGCCGAACGCGTTGCCGCCTCCTTCGGCGAAGATTTCAAATTCCTTGGTCGACGGGCGATAGCGCCAAATGGCCGCGCCTTCGCAGTAGGTTGGTTCGTCCTGCGAACCGGGCCGCGCGATATGCGACGATACGGTGCTGCCATGCGCCCCGTACAGCCATCCGTCCGGCCCCCACTCCAGACTGTTGGCCACCGAATGCGTGTCTTGCAAACCGAATCCTGACAGGTGAACGACAGGTGCCGCATCGGGGACGTCGTCGTGATCAGCATCCGGGTAAAACATCAGGTAAGGCGGGTTCAATACCCATACTCCGCCGCGGCCATGCGCGATCGCGGTTGTGATGCTCAAGCCATCCAGGAACACTTTGTGATTGTCGTAGGTCCCGTCGCCGTCGGTATCCTCGTGAATCGTGATACGGTCATCTCCGTGAAAATGGTGCGGGGGTGCGGGAGGGACTTTGTCGTAGACGGCCCGATAGTACTTGTCGCGACTCACCATCTGCAGACCGGCCGGATAGGGATACTGTCGATACTGCACGACCCACAGGCGGCCGCGCTCGTCAAAGGTCATGAACAGCGGTTGCGCCACAATGGGCTCAGCCAAAACCTGTTCGACTTGCAATTCCTCGCTGGTGGTCATGCGGGCCAGCGAATCGGCTGGCGGGAGTCGCGGCCCGGGCGTCAATTTCGCCGTACGACTGAGTACCGTCGTGGCTTCACCGAACTTGCTGAATACGGGCACGCCCTCGGGTACCGCGAGCTGCGACCATTGTGGATCGTCGCCAGTGCGAAACTGCCACTCGCCTTTCAGTTCACATTCCAGGAAGTAGCCGGCGATGACAGGAGCACGGCCGAGGAATCCGCCGGCGCCTTGGTGATTGTACACTCGCAACGCGATGACATTGTTGGCGCTCGGCTGTAGCAGCCCACGCGGGACTTTGTATCGATGGCTTTCGTTTTTGCCCGACTTGAATTGCGGAGGCAGCGCACCGGCACCGCCGATTTTCTGTCCGTTGACGAAGACTTCGTAGGCATCCGCGATGTCGGCGACGGTCAAAGTCACCGATTCGTTCCACAGGGTCGGCGTATTGCCACTCCACCTGTCCGGGGTCCGGACTCGGCAACGATACCAGGCGAATCCGTCGTAATCGGTGGCGCCGGCAGTTTGCTCCCAGTTTCCGGGAACCTGCGCGTTTTGCCAGGACTCCGCGGCGTTTGTCTCCGTCAGCGGTCCTGCCAGGCCGAGCATGCATAAGCAGGTAAATAAAAGCAGGGCATAATGTCTTTGCGGCTCCCGCATGGCAGATTATCCTTCGCTGATCGGTCCGAAGAAACAGTAGTACGGTTCGTTGTTGGAAATACGCTGCAAGTACAAAGCCACTTCGCGCAGATGATAGTCGCCCCACTGACACGACTCGCCATTCGGAACGCGCTGTCCCTCCGCGATGAAATCCCAGCCGCGCGGGTGATGATAAACCGTGTGCAGCAAGAGTCCCTGATGGTGATCGGAAGTGCATAGATAGGGCTCGTCCAGCAGGCGGCTGGCGGTTGTCAAACCTGCCTGCCAGTAGCGATGCCCCTGTTCCGTATCGCCTCGCGTTAGCAGGTATCGTCCCAGTCGCAACAGGCCCTGGGCGGCGATGGCGGCGGCGGAACTGTCGACGGGTTCCAGGTGGTTGAAGGGGTCCGCGGGCCGTTCCAGGCATCCTGTCATCAGGACCAGCCCAGGTGCTCCCGTGTCCCAATAGGGAATGCCGTCGGTGGGTGTGGATTGGATATAGAAATC
>CALBSZ010000533.1 GCA_937967665.1 uncultured Planctomycetaceae bacterium | reverse complement strand
GTGTCCCTGCGTACTCTGTGTCCCTGCGTACTCTGTGTCCCTGCGTACTCTGTGTCCCTGCGTACTCTGCGGTTTAGTTTCCCCCCGCATGCTGGAATGACGTTCCATTTTGTGAACCGCGGAATTCGCGGTCCGTACCTGTTGTCTCAACGGCGCACGCCAGTTTGGCATCCGCTATCCTCCCGGCGCGACACCTACTCAGCGCCTCCCGGGCGGACTATCATTAGTGGATGCGTGTTCCTCAAGTAGCCATCGTCGGTCGACCGAACGTCGGTAAATCCAGCATCTTCAATTGGCTGGCGGGGCGGCGTCTGGCCATCGTCGATTCGGTGGCAGGGGTAACACGCGATCGCAACACCCATCTGATCGAAGAGGACGACGTTCATTTTGAGGTGATCGATACGGGCGGCGTTGGCATCAACGACGTCGATGACTTGACCACCGAAATCGACCAGCAGATTCAAGTGGCCATCGACACCGCCGATCTCATTCTATTTGTGGTCGACGCCCGCGACGGCGTCACGGCTCTGGACGAAGTCGTATCGCAGCGATTGCGCGAAGTCGGCAAACCCGTGTTTTGTGTCGCCAACAAAGCCGACAGCCCTTCCCTCGATGGGCTGGCCGACGACTTTTTCCGGCTGGGACTGCCTCAGATACTGCCGGTTAGCGCTCAGCAAAACCGCAACAAACAGTCGTTACTGGCCGCGATTCTCGAACGTCTTCCCGACTACGAGGAGTGCGACGAAGACGAACTGCGTGAACCGGAAATGAAGATCGCGCTGGTGGGCCGGCGTAATGTCGGGAAGAGCACGTTCATCAATACGCTGACACAGACGGAGCGGATGATCGTCAGCGAAGTGGCCGGTACGACGCGCGACAGCGTGGACGTGCGATATGAATTGGATGGCAAACGTTTCATGGCCATCGACACACCCGGATTGCGCAAGAACAAGAGCGTCCGTACGGACATCGATTTCTATAGCATGCACCGCGCCAAGCGCAGCATTCGCCGTGCGGACGTCACGCTGATGTTTTTCGACGCGGGGCAGCGCGTCAGCAAGGTCGACAAGCAGCTGGTCAAGTACATCGAAGATGAATACAAACCGTGCGTGTTCGTTGTCAACAAATGGGATTTGATGGTCGATCACATGCCGACGCAGCGATGGAGCGACTATTTGCGTGACACCTTTCAAAGCATGTGGCATGTTCCGGTCGCCTTCATAACGGGACAAACGGGCAGGAACGTGAAGAAGCTGCTGAACCATTCGCAAATGCTGTTCAAACAATCGCGCGAAAGGGTCTCGACCGGCGAACTCAACCGCCTGATCCGCTCCGCGATCGACCGGCACCCGCCTCCGCTTACCAGCCAGCACCGCCGTCCGAAAATCTTTTTCGCGACGCAGACCGGGATCCAGCCGCCAACGATCGTCTTGATGTGCAATCATCCAAGTGCTTTTCCGGCCAGCTACCGGAAGTACATCCTGGGTGTCCTCCGCGACCAACTGTCGTTTGGCGAAGTGCCGATCAAAGTCGCCTGGCGGCAGCGGGATCGCGAAGCGCCCACAACTTCCTCGGTTGAAGAAGCGAACGGTTGAAGCCTGATCCAGACTCTCAACAAGCGACGTTGGAAACCGAGAATCAAAAACAAAAACTCGAAATCCGAAGCACGAAATGCGAAATGCGAAATGCGAAACAAATCCAAAATCCGAAATTCAAAACGATTTCACCCGTAACGCGAAACGCAACCGCCGTGGGAATTTCGAATTTTCGTATTGTGACATTTGAATTTGTTTCGGTTTTCGATATTCGTGCTTCGAACTTCAATTCCAAACGTCACTGAACTTGCTTGCTTAGGAACAAGGGTGCAACCACGCACCATCGTCACAGGTTGACTTGAACGCCGGTCCGGGTTGTTGGCACGTGCAGCGCAATCATCTCCGGCATTTTCACTCCGGGATCAAAGAGAAGGAATGCCGCTGATGATCATTGGCGTACCGAAGGAAATCAAACACGATGAATATCGCGTGGCAATGCTGCCGGTGGGCGTCGAGGAGTTGGTTCGGCAAGGGCACACCGTCCTGATCGAAGCGGGCGCCGGGTTTGGTTCCGGACTATTCGACGATGATTACTTGCGCGCGGGGGCCGAGCTCGTCGATGGTCCCGGCGAGATTTTCGGCCGCGCGGAGCTGGTGGTCAAAGTGAAGGAACCGCAGCCTGTCGAGTGGCCGATGATTCGACCTGGGCAGGCACTGTTCACCTATTTTCATTTCGCCGCCAGCCAGGCATTGACCGAGGCCATGGTCGATTCGCGGGCGACGTGCGTGGCCTACGAAACGTTGACCGACGACCGGGGACGTCTGCCGCTGCTGACACCGATGAGCGAAGTGGCCGGTCGGATGAGCATCCAGGAAGGCGCCAAGTACCTGGAACGGCCTCAGCTGGGCCGCGGCATTCTGCTGGGTGGCGTACCCGGTGTGCCGCCGGCCCACATCACCATCCTTGGCGGCGGCATCGTCGGTTACAACGCCGCCAAGATCGCCGCCGGCTTTCAAGCAGACGTCGCTATCCTGGACATCAACATGGATCGACTCCGCTACCTGGACGATATCATGCCCGCGAACGTCAATGTCCTGTTCAGTGACCGCTATACCATTCGCGACCAATTGCGACTGGCCGACCTGGTCGTCGGCGCGGTCTTGATTCCAGGCGCCAAAGCTCCCTGCCTGATTGGGCGCGACGAACTGAAACTCATGAAGCCGGGCAGCGTCATCATCGACGTCGCCATCGATCAGGGAGGCAGCGTGGAAACCAGCCGTCCCACCACGCACAGTGATCCAACATTCGTGGAAGAAGAAGTCGTGCACTACTGTGTTACCAACATGCCGGGAGCCGTGGGGCGCACCAGTACGTTCGCACTGTGCAATGTGACGCTACCATGGGTGATGAAAATTGCCCGGCACGGGATGGAAGCAGCTGCCAAATCGAAGTCGATCGCGCACGCAATGAACATCTTTGACGGCCAAGTCACCAACCAGGCGGTTGCCGAAACGTTTGGCTTGACGTACAACCCGATATTTCACGCCTAGCAACCTGCTGGAGGTCATCTTTGCTCCGCGGGAGGCTCGGAACCAAACGGTAGCTGGAAAGTGCCACCTTCGCGAACATCCGCGAAGGCACAAGCACGCCGCGCGAGCAAGCGTGTTCGAACGCTACTAACTCGCTGGCCTGCGCTTCATGCTGTTATGACTATCGAATCAGCCGCTGCCGGCAATCGGATTACTTCAAACACGACCCGCCACAGACGACCCATGACCGAAAGCACGCAAACCAACACGACGCCGGTAGCCGAAACACTTCGCTGGGTGAGCGACGGCGAGACGGGGCACCTGGAATTGATCGACCAGACCCTGTTGCCGATGGAATTGAAGTACATCGGCTGCCGCGACGTCGAATCGGTCTGGGAAGCCATCAAGATGCTGCGAGTCCGCGGCGCCCCCGCGATCGGGATCGCCGCCGCTTACGGCGTCTGCATCGGCGGGCAGTCGGCACGCGGGGCGCAGCCGGCCGAGTTCCAGCAGCGCATCGCGGACGTGGCCTCCTACCTGGCGACCAGCCGGCCCACGGCCGTGAATCTGTTCTGGGCGCTGGAACGCATGCAATCAAGAGCCGCGCGGCTGGCCGAATTGCCGGCCGCGGCAGCGCTGGAAGCGTTGCTGTCCGAGGCCAAAACGATTCACGACGAAGACCGGCAGATGTGCCATGCCATTGGCCGCCACGGCGCCGCGCTCCTGCAGGACGGCCAGGGAGTGCTCACGCATTGCAATGCCGGCGGCCTGGCAACGGCCGAATACGGTACGGCATTGGCTGTCTTCTTTACGGCTCAAGATCACGGCAAGAAACTGCACGTCTATGTCGATGAGACGCGGCCGCTGCTGCAGGGCGCGCGCCTGACCGCGTGGGAGCTGGCACAGCGAGGCATCACCGCAACCCTGATCTGCGATTCGATGGCGGCGCAAGTCATGAAAGAAGGACGAGTGACCGCGGTTGTCGCCGGTGCCGATCGAATCGCCGCCAACGGGGATGCGGCAAACAAGATCGGCACGTATTCTCTGGCCGTCCTGGCGAAGGCGCACAGAATCCCCTTTTACATTGCGGCACCGAGCAGCACGTTTGACCTGTCGCTGGAAAATGGCGCTCGCATTCCCATTGAACAACGGGATGCCAGCGAGATTACCCATGCCTTCGGCCGCCAAACCGCGCCGGCGGGAATCGATGTTTATAATCCCGCCTTCGACGTGACTCCCGCGGAATACATCAACGCGATCATCACGGAACGTGGCCTGATTTCTCCCGTTTCCACCGCAACCGTGACCAGCCTCCTCCGGCCGGAACTCAAAGCAACACCGTAACCGCTAAGCGGCGCGACGCCTGGCCAGCCGGCGGTGCCGGACCTGATGGCGATATTCTGAGATCGAAAGAATCGGAGGCAAAAGGGCTTCGATCCGAGCGCGGTAAATCGCGATGCGGTGGTCCTTGATGGCGTCGCTGCCGCCGTCGAAGATGTCGTCCATGCGACCTTGCCAGCTGTCGAGGAAGCGATCCCACCAGCTGATTTCCTCCTTGAAGTCACCCTTCTCGGTAAAATACTTGAACGTCCCCAGGTGGCTGTAGCCGAACGACCGCGGGGCAATGCGCGTGACGAGGTCATTGTTGTTGACGAACCGAAACGCAAACGGTTTGAAGGCGAGGTTGAAATGCCGCGCAAACGTGTTGTCCCCGGTTCTGGGTTGGCCGAATGTGTAGAGCGCCTTGACGGGCCGTCCCTGGTCCAGCCACCGTGCTACCGCCAGCGTGGCCAGCGCGGCGCCCAAGCTGTGACCCGTGACGTAAAGGGTCTTCTTGCCGTCCGGGTCCATGCGTCCAATTTCGCGATCGAGTGAACACCAGATACAGGCCAGCGCGTCGTAAAATCCCGCGTGCACCTTGCCACTCAACGGACCGGGGACCAGTTCACAGTTGGCGTCCGTTACCCAGTCGCGTATGTCCGTCGATTCCGTCCCGCGAAAACAGACTAGAACGTGATCTCGATCGCTGGCGATGTATCCTTGCGTCCCCTTGTCGCTGAAGAACACGAAGCGGGGCAGATGGAACTGCCGGATCATGACCTCTTCCACTTCCTCCCGACGCCGATATGCCAGTTCGGCCGCCGCCACCAGGCGATGGGCCACCCCCAATTCAAAGTCGGCGGTGGGGCGCGCGAAGGAAAAGTCCATGATGCTGCCTGTGCGCTACGTCTCTCTGGAAGTCACAATCGCGCAGCGCGGAGCGCTGCCGTCCTACGAAATCTATCGGCAAAAACGCGTCCGCGCCATCAATTGCTAGCACGCAAACGGTTCGGATGTACCCCGCAATCACAGCAAGTCCCGGGCTGCCGGATGCGCCCATTCAAACATGATTGCGCAAAGCCAGCTCTTTGGGGTGGGGATTCAGATAAACCTGGTGTTTGAGATACTCCACGTCAAGAATGCGGACATAATGCCGGATGAGGGTCAGAGGTACGACAAGCGGCAC
>CALBSZ010000532.1 GCA_937967665.1 uncultured Planctomycetaceae bacterium | reverse complement strand
CGATGAAACCGACTGCAACAGTAGAGCGGCAGCTGTAGCCCGATTCCATTAGCCCGCATCAACCTTTTGCGTTGCAAAGAAGCTACAAAGCACGCAATGCGGCCTGATATCTCGTCGCCGAAGCAGGAGAATGCAGGTTGGAATTACCAGTAGCGATGCTGCGGAAGGTTCCGGGACTATGGTGGGCATCAATCGGAATATACCTTGTTCACCGGACGTAAATGATATTCGGGCCGCGATTCCTCGGCTTGAGTTGCCAGCGGACGTCCAAGCAATATCTGCTACTGTGAGTCGTTCTCTGGAGCCCCCGGTGTCGACCGCAAGTTCGTCACCTTCCCGTAGGAGTGGCGATACGCGATTTCGGTCGTACATCCAAAGGCCTGAGGTTGAAGCGCCAGATTCTACGTCGTCTACCCACCCGGAAAATACCAGAGTGCCATCTCCACCAAGCGATATGTGATCAAAGTAGCTGAATACTTCGTTTGCGCTGGTGTTTGGACCAAGCGGTCCACTCTCGCCCGTCATTGCAATAGGCATGAGACCGCTGCCATCGTCGAACCAAATACCTATTGAGACATTTGGGTCAAACGTATTCCCTGACACTCTCGCAACCAGCGCGGTTTCTGATTCGTTTCCAGCCGAACTGATAAACGGAAATACGATGTCCGGAGTCGTTGCGCCTCGAGCGAACACAACACCGGACCCAAGGTTCGGTCCGCCGACAGCGTCCGTCCCAGTCCGCGCAATCAACTCAATGTTCTGTTCATTGATGACCCAAAACCCCTCATGATTCGTGGAATCAATGCCCGTACCACCGATTTTACCGCTCACCAGAATGCGGTTGACGCCAACGGGGCGCCCTTCGACATCCGAAAAGACCACTCCTGAACCCAACTGTGGACCAAGTGCGCCATCACTACCTGTCCGCACAAATACAGTATCCGGACCATCGTCGATGCGAATGATGCCTTCGTATTCGGAGTTTGTGCTCACGACCGGCGATGTGACAAATAGATTGTCAGCCGGGTCGAGAGCAGCATCGCGGAGTCGCTGATAAGACTCATCACCACGATTGGGGCCGAATTCGCCTGTCGTTCGATCGCGCACGACAAGTTGCGGGCCAGAGTCGCCAACACGCCACACGCCTCTGAACTGACCGCCAATGTCTTGATTTACAGTTGCTCGAAAAACTACGTCGCCGTCACTCTCATAGCTCGTCTTACTGATGTTTGCGCCAAGAAAGGTTACGTTTGGTCCCAGACCAGGTCCAAGTGGCCCATTGGAATGCCAGCGTGCGATTCGAGATAGGTTTCCGGCGTTATCTTCCCAAAGCCCAAACGTCGTAAGGCCCGTGAACAGTAGCTGTCCCTGTGGACCAAGTCGCGGAAAATTGCCGATGCCCAACCTATGAAAAGTAGTTCCTGGCACCTGTCCAATCTTGGGTGGTTGATCTCGTCCGACGCGGATGACAGGTCTTAACCCGGCCGCATCACTAAACCAGATTCCTTCATGGTTCGCGCTAAGAATTGAACTCCCGTTAACAACATCATTAACACCTGGGCCTTCAACGAAGCCGTTGAATCCAATGATACCGGACGGGTTAATAGCGGGAGTTCTGAAACTTGCAAACGTTACGCCCGATTCAAGGACTGGTCCGAAATCGGCGTCTGTGCCCGTGAAAGCAACAGTTTCTATTCCTAGCAAGACCTGAGCATGGACTGCCGGCGACCACCTGGGCGAACCAAAGGCCGCAAAAGCAAGTATGAAGATCAGAGTTCTCGGATGTGATAGTGGCCACATAGACAAACCGGTTATGGCGATGGAGTATCGATTGAACATACGGCTATTTAGTAAGTTTCAGGAATACGACCTAATGATTCGTGATCGGTAAGTGAGAAGGTCGACGAATCTGAATCTGATCATAGGGGACGGCGTAAGGGAATCCTCAATGGAAATCAACATTTGTGAACAGAGGTGCGAGGACAGTTAGGTAGAAGTCTACGTCTCAAGACCGCACTCGGCGAGAATGTTGACGTCTTCAAGTCCGAGCTCCATTGGCAGTATAACCGCTTCCCAGGCTCAAACCCTAGCAGATACGCACGGAACGAAACTCCGTCCGAAGACTCCAATTCCCTTTCCTGCCGCAGCTTCATCCTCCGATTGCGTTTGCTGAAGCACTGTCGTTGCGAAAGAAGTTCCCCTCCTGGGCTACAAATACAGCTTCCGAAACTGCACTAGGCACATCTTCGTATGCATTTTATATGCCGGCGGTGAATTTGTCCGCCTGCCGAAACGCTAACTTCCGCTAAGTCCGGTGATATCTATGAAAGAGCGAGGTCTTGCGAAATAAGAACGGTTCCCCTATCGCATTGGGATGCTGAAATCCAATTCCCTTTACCAACAGGAGAACCGAAACGATGTTATACCTTGGAATCGATCAACATGCACGCCAGCTCACAATTTCACTTCGCAACGAAGAGGGCGACGTCGTTCAGGCCCGTCAGGTCTCGACCGAACCGGAGAAGATCAACGCATTCTTTCAGCATCTCACTCGGCAGCGCCTCGGCAGCGACGAATCGTTCGTCGCCGTGCTCGAAGTGTGCGGCTTTAACGATTGGCTGATCCGCATGCTCCGCGACTACCGCTGCTACAAAGTGATCCTGATCCAACCGGAAGAACGCAAGAAGCGCAAGACCGATCGTCGTGATGCGGCCGCGCTCAGCGAGCTGCTATGGGTTAACCGGGCGCGATTGCTCGCCGGCAAGTCTGTCAAAGGACTGCGGCAGATCGACATCGCCAGCGTCACCGATCAAGAGAACCGACGGCTGACGACGCTCCGTAAGGAGGCCGGTCGGGCACAGACGCGGCTGGTCAACAAAATAAAACACCTGCTCAGGCGGCACAACTTGCAGTGGGAGATGCCAACGAAACGCTTCCCCACGTTGCGCGCCATTGCCTGGCTGAAGACGCTGGCGCTGCCCGAGATCGATCAGCTGGAACTCAATCATCTGCTTGTTGATCTTGAGCATGCCAAGCAGCGAATGGCCGAACTTGAGGAGGTCATCCGCCAGCGCTGCGGCGACAGCGACGATGCGATCCTGCTCGCCACCACGCCGGGCGTGGCACACTTTACCGCGACGGCTCTGGTCTGTCGCATCGGCAGTATAGAACGCTTCCCCCGGGCGCGGAGTCTCGCCAACTATTGGGGACTCACCCCCGGCTGCCGAAACAGCGGCGAAAACAAACACCGCTTAGGTCGAATCACCAAAGCGGGCAGCAGCATGGCGCGGTGGCTTTTGGCACAAGTCACGCACAAAGTGCTCCGCAAGGACAAGGAGTTGCGCGAATGGTTCCGCCGCATCAAGCGCCGACGCGGCGCCACGATCGCCAGAGTGGCAGTCATGCGCAAGCTCGCCACGATCTTCTGGCACATGCTCAGCAAACGCAAACCGTACGCCGAGCTGCGAACGTTATCGACGGCGTAATCGAAAGGATTTTTTGAGGCATGCCAGGACAAAAGAATGAACGTCGCTGCATCAAGAGCGTCTGGGGCCAGGCGGCCCCAGACGCAGCAGGATCATTCTCCCGCCCTGACTTGGCTATCCCTCGTCAGGTTGCTTCCCAGCAGCGCCTGACTCCGTTTCACCAAGCACCGATCAGTATACGCAAAGGAGACAATCCACCAAGATTCGATCACGGTTGTTCGATCCGGTCCGCGAAAGCGCGGACTGAGATCCCTCCTGTTTGGGCCAACTCGAGCTACTCCGTCGATGCGGTCGACCGCCTGCGGCCGACGCGCACGTACCCGGTGAATGGAGTGGCCCTATCAGCGAGGAATTCGCACCAGACACATCAGCATCTGTCGCTGCGCGGCAGAGCCGCTCGCGGCGAGCGCGGGGGGCGCCCTGCGAAGGAATGGTTTGGGAGCAATCGCAACTGACAAGAACGATCGCAACTTCCCGCTGCTACGACGACCTCGACGAATCACACAAAGTACGCACGATCACAAACCACCAACAATCAACAAAACAGGCGACTACGCAGACCACTACCCGTACGCAGCTATCCCGATAGAAACCGTTTCCCCTTGACAAACTCTTTCAGGAAAGGTGTAGCACGCTTCCGTTCCGTCGGTCGCACGATGAACCCGCCGTTAGCTTGGGGGTCGCGGGAGGAAGTCACCAGTCGAAGATCAGGGCACTTGCAAAGACTCCTGGGAGCAACGCGAGTCCCAACAACGCAATGATCACGAAGGTGTAACGCGCATATATGTTTAGGTATTTTCTCCAAATGGCTGCAATCCAAAGTAGCAGGATACCTGGGCCGATAGCTACGAATCCCATGGCTGGTATTCCCAGCCGCGGATCATCTACTGACGTATGTCTCAAGTAAGCATACAGCAAATAAAACACGCCAAGGTACGCGAGCAACACAACCGCACATGCTAGGTAAGCAAAGATTCTCGCGAAGTTGAAGAAACTCAT
>CALBSZ010000531.1 GCA_937967665.1 uncultured Planctomycetaceae bacterium | reverse complement strand
AACACCTGGTCGGTGCCGTGGGCCAGGAACAGGTCCTGGCCGAGATGCCCAACCAGACCGTCCGCGCTGCCGTCGTCCATGACCGCGGTGAGGCTGTTGGCGCCGATCAAGACGTTGGAAACACGCGTGGCGAAGTCGTTGCCGCTGGTCCATTCGTCGCGGATCGCGATTAACTGCCCGTCGCTGAACGCGAGGTCCCCGCCGGCGACGATGTCGTCGTCGTCGTTCCCCTGCACGTCGTCGCCTCCGAAACCGCCGATCACGATGTCGCGGCCCTGACGTCCGAACAACCGGTCGTTGCCGGCTTCGCCCAGCAGGATGTCGTTGTCGCCGCCGCCGCTGATGGTGTCGTCGCCGTCGCCGCCATGCAGCAGGTCGTCGCCGGTATCGCCCGCCACCAGGTCGTTGCCGCCGCCCGCGTTGATCACGTCGTCACCCGCGCGGCCCAGCAGTTCGTCACGGCCGCTGCCGGATGTGATCGTATCATTGCCTTCCCCGCCATCGATCTTGTTATTGCCGTCACCGGCGTCAATCACATCGTCGCCCCTGCCCGAAACGATAATGTCATTGCCATTCGTCGTGACGATGTTGTCGTTGCAGCCGCTCCCCGCGATGTAGTTGTCACCGCCTCCCGCGTCGATGTCGCCGCAGATGCGGTTCGAGGCGATCGAAATGCGGTCCGGGCCGTCGCCGGTGATGATGATCACCGTGCCCGTCGTGGGATAGAACGGGCCGTAGCCAATGTCGTTACGCAGCACCAACTGCCCGCCGCCGGTGGTGTCGCTGATGATGATCTCGTTGCTGCCATCCAGCGAATCGGGAACCAGCAAGTTGCCGTCGTCGTCGATACGAGGATCATTGGTGACGTTCACGGAATGCGTGTCGACGACCACCGGAACGCCCGAATCGTCCGTGATCGACAGGGTGGTAATGAACGTGCCCAGCGCATTGTATTCGTGCGTCAACATCACCGGGGCCAGCGTATGGCAGTTGCCGATGTTCTCCGTCGGACTCCCGTCACCCCAGTTCACCGTACAGTCGAGGATTACGTCGTCGTCTGGCGAGGGATCATCGCCGCTGAACGTGAAGTGCAACGTTTCCGACGGCGACGCGCTCGTCGGCCCCGTGATCACACCGGTCGGCGGCAGGTTGTTAACGGTCACTTCAAAGGTCGCCACCGATTGAGTCGTACTGTTGGGTACGAGCGATTCGGTATCCACGTCCGTAGTCGTGACGGTCACGGCCAGCGTAAAGGGCGCGTTCCCGGGATCGTTGTTGGTCTTGGTAAGCGTCAGGCCCGTCAACTGAGGTACGGTTACCGTCCAGTTTCCACCGCCGTTGTTCATTCCTGCCGAAAGCGTTGCGTCCAATGGTACGCCGGTGATCGCGACCTGGGTGATCGATTCGCTCGTATCCGTATCGACCAATGCCGTCGAGATGCTCAGCGCGATCGGCGCATTTTCAGAACCGCTGGCGTTGCTGGTGACGATCGTCGCTGGATCCGCAAGCGGGTTGACCGTGACCAGCAGCCCCTGCTCGGACGTCGCGATCGTGTCCGTGGCCAGTCCCGTCGAGAGGGTCGCGGAGTCGTTCGCCGTCGCCGTGACTTGCAAAGTGAAGTCGATATCGCTGTGCAGCGGCGGGGTTATGTTCAGCGTGCCCAAGACCGTCTGGCTGGTGTTGGCGATCGAAATACTCTGGCTGCCTGCACTGGCGGTGAAACTCTGCGGCCCGCCATCGTTCCACGCCACCGTGGCGCCGACGGGAATGCTGGCAATGGTAACGTCCAGTGTTTCGCTCGCGTCGGTGTCGACAAGCGATGCCGTTACCGAGAATGGGATTGCGGAGTCTTCGTCCCCGTTGGCATTGGCGACGGACAAATTCGGCAGGTCCGCCACCGGCGACACGTCAATGGTGACACTGGCCGTGTTGCTATCCGCCTCGCCGTCATTCGCACGATAGGTGAAGGAATCGATACCAGAAAAGTGCGGCGTCAGATTGGTATAGGTGAACGTTCCGCTGGGATCCAGGGAAACCGTGCCGTTGCTGGCGTTCGCTACCAGTGTCGCCGTCAGCGGATCGAGGTCGTCGTCGGTGTCATTATCCAGCACGCTGGCGGGCGTGCTGTCAAAAGCCATATCTTCTGGTGTCGTATAGATGTCGTCGTCGGCAACAGGCGGTCGGTTCTGAGCGATCAGCGCCACATCGTTACCCGAGTTGTCGTCCATGCCCGTATCGGCGTTGTAGTCGTATTCGATGCGGAATTGCGTGTTGCGTGGACTTCCCCCAACAAGATTGGTCACCTCGAAGGTAGCGCCATCCGCCAACCCAGCAAACGTGCCCGTCACGGGATCCATGTTATCGTTATTGACGATAACGTAAGCCGTGCCGTCAGCCGGATCCACGTCATCCGCCAGCGAAGCGGCCAACGTCGAGCCCGTTAGATCCATCGTCCCATGCAGGTCCAAGACATCGCCGCTGGCCTCGACCGCAAGACTGTTCGTGACAACCAATTGAAGCTCATCGCCAGGGATATGTTCCAGGGTCACTCCCTGCAAAATCGCATTTTTGTCACCGAACGGTGTGTTCATCCCGAGCAGCGTGAAATTGAGCGTAGTGTCTGTGGCCGTGTACTCGTACGTGACGACAGCGCCCAAGCCGCCGCCCACGCCGGCCGTGTAGTCGTTAAGAATCTGGTCGCCTTCCGCAAACACGTCGAAGCCGCGTCCCGCGTTGGCTGGTTCATAGAAAAGCAACTGTGCTTTGTAGGATTCACCGATGCTCAGGTTGCTGAGCGCAATATCAACCCCTTCCGGATTGCTGCTCCAACGTATGGACTGCATCACGGTTTCTAGATTGTCGTCGTTCGTGGTCCCACCAAAATTCGGATTCTGCCAGTTCAAAATATCGTGTTCCGCCGTGATGGTCACGTTCGGTTCACCGGCTTGATCGGTGAAGTTGGCATCGCGCACCGGCCCTGCCGCGGGCCCGCGAGCGTTAACGGCGTAAAGGATGTCGCCGTCCAGGTCCAAGCCTTCGCCCGCATCGCCTCCGCTGAACGTTCCCGTCGTCGTTCGCGGAGCCGTCGGCAGTGACGTTCCATCCGTAGTGTTGCTGCCGCTCAGACCCGCAGCGGTAACAGTCACTGGTTGCGTGCCAGCCAAGTTCAGGTTTTGGTCCGCGGCAAAGCTGACGTCTCCCAACGAGGCAGCAGCCGGGTTATTCAAGTTCAGAGTAGACGTTACGTCGACCTGCAGATGCGTGTTGTTGAGCGCCAACGGTCCAGCTGACGTTGATTGGAACAATTGTGTTACTTCGGAGTCGTTCAAGGGACGGTCGTAGACATAAATTTCGTCCAGCAATTCGGAGAAGGGCTGGCCATTGCACGTGCAGTTGCCAATGGACGTGATTTCAGACAGGCTGCGGCGAGCACTGGTGCCGACCAGGACGCCATCTACGAAGAAGTCGGTCGTCGTGTGGGTCGACGCCGTGCCCCCGGCGTTGCCGCGAACCACGATGTGATGCCATTGGCCGTCGTCGTCAATCGCATCGACATCGAAACCGCTGTCATGAAAGCCACCGGCCCCATTATCAAAGAGGCCAAGGTTGCGACTGATGTCCTGCACAAGCACTTGATGGTCGGTCGAGTCTCCGCGGAAAAGCGTGCGCCATTTTCCCGTCGGCAGCAGGCCCTGGAACCAGGCTGATGCCGTCCAACCACCAGCATCAAGATCGTGACCATTCGTGTTGAGGAGCAGGCGTCGGTTGTCCACATCGCCAATGGCGATACCGTTGCCGAGATAACCCGGAGCCACGGCCGCGCCGTTTTGCAGCACTCCATCATCCGCGGTACCGCTGCTGCCCAGGTTGCTGACGTTGGTGCCACTCACGCTGCCGCCGTCGAACGTATAGATGCCCACCGCACCGGTTGGAGCAGAAACCCCGTTGTCCACCGTCACTTCGCCACCCAATAGAGTCAACGTCCGCTCCACACCATCGTTGGCGAGGTCCGAACCCGTCATCTGAAAACTATTTCCAGCATCGACGGTAAAGTTCGTGGTGTTGGCCGTCAGGCGATGTCGGATTTCGACGAGACCGTCTTGGGTATTAACGGTACCTCCGACGATGACCATGTCCGTGGCGTTGAGGTCCGCCGAGTTGTCCAGCGTGACGGTGCCGGCATCGACAGTGACGGTCCCATTCACGCGGAGCTCGTCGTTCGCATTCGCGACATCGACGCTTGTGCGAATCGCAATATCACCGCTGACGTTGTTGCCTCCGTCGCCGTTGATAGTGGCGAAGCTGTTGTCTGCCGCGGCGCCGCCCAGCGCCAGGTTGGTACCGGCGGCAAAGTTAAGGTCGCCAAACGGGACTCGCGTGCCATCGTTGTTCACATCCAGGCTAGTATCCGCAGTGACATTGACGTCAGTGTTGCTGAAGTCCATGGCACTGCCGTTGCCCAAGGCGGGGCCGCTGTAGCCGA
>CALBSZ010000530.1 GCA_937967665.1 uncultured Planctomycetaceae bacterium | reverse complement strand
ATTCCAGCACCACGCAATCCGCGAATCGTACGTTCCAGAATCGTCGTACCATCAATCGGAAGCATCGGCTTGGGTGTATCGTCGGTTAGCGGACGCAATCGAGTTCCAAAGCCGCCAGCCATGATGACGGCTTGCACCGGCAGGTTGCCGGCCTGTTCCAGGTCGTCGGCAACAACGAGGTCGACGACCCGGCCGGAGTCGTCGACCAACGGAAGTTGCAAGACGCCTGCTGCACGCATGATCCGCAATTGTTCCTCTCGCGAGATCCCGGCCGGCGCGGTCACCGACTTGCGCAGCTGGCCGTCCTTCTCGTAGACCGTTTGCGCGGCCTCGGAACCCAGCCTGGCGCCTCCCAAGATCGCTCGACGCAAATCGCCATCTGTAATCGTTGCGAGGAAACGCCAATGTTCATCGACCAGCAATGCGATTCCCTTTCTGCCACGGTTGATACGTTGCATCGCGTCTCTTATCGTGTAATCGGGCTTAACCAGAATGTCATGAAGATTGTTCATGCTGCCTCCTGCAACCTGAGAATCCTGGCCGGAACACCGACGACGACAGCATCAGCCGGTACATCGCGGACGACCACCGCACCAGCACCGACAATGGCGCGGGGACCGATGCGCACTTGCGGGTGGACAGTTGCTGCGGCACCAACAAATGCACGTTCCCCGACAACGACTCCGCCAGCCAGCACTGCAGCGCTTGCAACATGCACATGGTCGCCAATCACACAATCGTGCTCAACAACTGCGCTGGTATTGACAATTACGTTGTCACCTATAACAGCTTCGGTATGAATTACAGCTTCGGCCATGGCAGTGAGGCCAGTACCCACCCTCACTGACGGCGCAATGAAAGCCCGAGGGTGAATTGCGTGAATGACATCGAAGCCTACATCCAATAAGTGCTTGAACAAGAGGCTGCGAATTCTCGTGCTCGGCGCGCCCCCCACACCGAGAAACGCGTGTCGGATCCCCTTTTTACGGAAATCATCTAGCAACTCGTCCCCGCCAAGTACTGGAACATTCAACACGCAGGTTCCTTGCAAGCATTTGTTCGCGTCGAGAAGCCCGACAATGTTGAAGCCGCCGGCTAGCCCTAGCGATTCAACAACCGCCTTCGCATGGCCTCCCGCTCCGAGTCCAATGACGTCGACCATCCTATTGGCACTCCCGAATAAGCATAAACGCTTCGGCGTACTCGACGCCGATCGTGGCACCCCGGAATCTTGCCAGCGCACGAATCGCCGATGCTCCGCGAGGCTGAAACTCGCCCTGCGATTCCGTGCCAAAAAGCTCCATGCACCGAAGTTTTTCGTCCATGTACGGGGTGATGTCCGAAAAGACATTGGGCAGGAACGGTCGACTCATCCCTGGAGGCGCAGCGTCAGTTGATGACAGCGTTTCAAAACTGAGCAATCTCTTTACGCCATGCGATCGACTATTGAACGGCTTGATAGCCGAGGTTACCGCTTGAAACACAGCGCGGTGGTCCGAATGAACGTCGCCAGCATGAATGGTGTAAATCACTTCTGGACGCATGTCGACAACCGTCGAATGAATGCCCGTGATGAGATCGCTTAGAGGAACCTGGTCAAGTGCCATGGTCGGGAAACCCAGCTTGCGAACGTGCTTCATACCGTATTGCTTGGCCGCGGCTTCAACTTCGCGCGCCTTGCGGTCGATGACTTCAGCGGTCCACTGCGGCGAGTGAGCCTCAGTAACGATCAGCCACGACAACTCATCTCCCTGCATGCGATGCTTGAGGATCGTACCAGAGCACCCCAGCGCTTCGTCGTCAGGATGAACAGAAATCACAAGGACACGCACGAGTTCGCTCCCAGCCTCATTGATACATCAAGTCTTACATTGCTGCACGACGAATACTCCAGAATTCGCAGGTAGCCGTCGCCAGTTCGTACATGAATCTCGCCAGACTGCATCGCAACAACCATACCGGGCTCGCACTCCTCTCCTGCAAAACGAGATGAGCCCGTTGGCAAGGCAGCACGCCAGACAGTAATGCGGTTTCCCGCCTGAAACGAATGTGCACCAACGTACGGTCGCGTCAATGCTCGAATCAAGTTATACGATTCGATAGTTGGGGCATACCAATTAATCTCGCCGTCCGCTTCGCAACGCTTTCTCCAGTAAGTGGCGAGCGAATGGTCTTGTGGTATTCGCGGCGCCGTTCCCTGCTGGAGCTGCGGCAAGAACTCGGCAATAGCTCGTGAAGCGAGACATTGAATTTTCTTATAGAGCCGTCCAGCGTCATCGTCAATGCTGATTGAAAACGACTGCTGCCACAAGATATCGCCGCTGTCAGCTCCGGCGTCGAGGTAGAAGAATGTGAGGCCGCTCTCAGTCAGACCCTCAACCAAAGCCCAGATCAATGGATGCCGTCCCCGATTTCGTGGAAGCAGCGCTGGATGCGTCCCTATGCAACCCAACCGAGGAATGTCCAGGATCTCACGGCTGATCAACTGGGACCATCCGAAAACAAATATTACGTCCGGACGCAGCGATCGGATCAGGTCAACGTTTTCAGCCGCTGAAATTTTCCCAACTCGATAGACTGGGATCCGGTGCGAACTGGCCAAGGCGGCCAGGTCAGCGAAATCCGAATGAACCCGCTGACGCTCTCGCTCAAGGGTTAACAAGGCGACAACGTTGCCACCTGCCTGTAACACCTCGTTCAAGCAATGGCGGCTGAAATCAACTGCACCGATGAACACGATTCGCATTTCTGCACTATTCACTGTCATGAAAACGCTTTAAGAGCAGGTCTTCGTTGAGCTTAACCGTTCGCAGCTTGTCGACGATCCGCTGCGCGGCGTGTCCGTCGCCGTACGGGTTCGCTAGTCCTTGCAGATTCTCACGAAACTCGCGGGAGGTCGCTTGGCGAACGGCGGCGACAATCTCATCCCGATGATGTCCGACATCAATTACGTTTCGCTCGTGCATTCGACCACGCTGCCGATTGCCGATATTGACAACAGGTAGTTGAAATGACGCAGCCTCTATGATTCCGGACGAGGAATTGCCGATCATAGCAGCGGCATGGTGCATTAAGCTGAAATATCCCTGAGTGCCAAGATTGACGGCAACTGCCGCACGCGAGTGCGTGCGCACATAAGCTTCAATTCTCTCAATTACCAACCGTCCGTGCGTGTCCGCGTTGGGGTACGTGAAGACAACAGGTCGGTCGCTCACGTCTAGCGCGGCTAACAGCTCAGCAACATAATAACCCGTCCTCTCGAATTCCAGCGTGACGGGATGAAAAGTGACGAGAAGAGGCGGCACCGAAATGTCTATGCCAAATTGTTCTTGAAACTGTTCACGGCTGAAGACTTCTATCGACTGAAGATGATCCAAGGCAGGTGCGCCGCTGACAATGACTCGTTCCGGTGCTTCACCCATCTGAATGATCCGACGAGCATAGGACTCCGTAGCTGCAAAATGAAGATGGCTCATCTTGGAAATGGCGTGGCGGATTGGTTCGTCAATGAGGCCCTCAGTCGACTCACCCCCATGTATATGCGCGACTGGAATCTTAAACGTCAAGCTGGCAAGAACAGCCGCAAGCATTTCGAATCGATCACCCAATACCAACAACAAATCGGGGCAACGTCTCGCGTACGCCTGCGCAAATCCGATGACGCCGAGTCCAACGGATTTCGCAACACCTTCAGGCGTATCGGATGCCAGTAGCATTTCGATACGGTCGCGAATGGTATAGCCGTCTGATTCAATACGAGAAACGGTCATGCCAAATTCCGGCGCAAGGTGCATGCCCGTGACCATCAAGTCCACGTCGAGGGAATCAGCCGCCTGTATCTTTCGCAGCACCGGTTGGTAAATGCCATAGTCGGACCGGGCCCCGGTAACCACGGTGATGATTGTCATGCAACCTTCCCCCAATCGAGCAAGGCACCTGCAGGAATGTGCTCCGCGGCAATGCGCCCTATGACATGGCCTTTCATTCCGGGCGGCAAACCCGTTCCGGGGCGTTTGACGGCAATAAGCTCTTCCGTGAATGTTTGACCTGCCGCGATGTCTTGCGCGGCCACCAGGCTCTTCCGGATTGCCACGGCCGTATCACGTTCGCTGGCGGCAGGCTTCTTTCGTCCGCTACCCAAGGCACTTTCGACAACACGAATCCCCTGAACCAACTCTTTTAGCTCGCCAGGCTCAAGCGACGCTTCGTGGTCCGGGCCGGGCATAGCACGGTCTAGCGTAAAGTGTTTTTCGATAACACAGGCACCTAGGGCTACAGCCGCCAAACTGACTTCATTGCCAAGGGTGTGGTCTGAGTATCCACAAGGTACACCGAAAGCAGCTTGCATCGTCGCCATGGCTACGAACTTAAAGTGACCTGGGCAAGCAGGATAGTTGCTGACGCAATGTAACAGCAGCAAGGAGTCATTGCCTTCGGCTACAATTGTTTCGACGGCAGCTTCAACTTCGCCCAAGTCACACATTCCGGTTGACACAATCAGCGGCAAGCCCAAGCGGGCAACGTGTGCAAGAAATGGCAAGTTGGTGACTTCCCCGGACGGGATCTTGAGAGCTGGCACACCAAGCCCGACCAGCAATACCGCACTTGCCTCCTCAAAGGGCGTTGAAAGAAACTCTATTCCCCGTCGTTCACAATAGTCGATGAGGTGGCGATGATTGTCGAGCGTCAATTCAAGACGACGCAACATTTCAAACTGCGATTCTCCCGCACACGTTGTGCGCTGCTGATAAGACGCCTTGGGAGCATCGGGCGTTGCCAGACCTCCGGCCTTGAACGTCTGAAACTTGACGGCATCCGCACCTGCATCTACCGCGGCGTCTATTAACCTTTCGGCAATGTCGATGCTACCATTATGATTTACGCCAGCTTCGGCGATAAAAAAGCAAGGCTGGCCCGGACCCACTTTGCGTTTTCCTACATCAAGCAGCATTGCATCCATTCCGTGACCCGAGAATAAGTTCGGCAACGTGAAAGTCCTCCAGAGTGTCGATGTCGAAAGAACGCGACCGCGGCAACACCAACGCTCGAGTTCCGGGCGGAATCCAGATGCGATCACGCTGGATTGCGCTGCATCGTTGCAGATTCAAATCACCGTTGAGCCGGTATGCCGGTGGGAGGTCCTGCCGGCGAAGATACGCCAGGTCTGTCGAAACGAAGTCGGCTAAAGTACCGTCGGGCAACAATGACTTGACGAGGTACGGGTGAGAAGCCGCCTCCGAAACAGCCGCGACTGCGTCTAGGTTGTCACGTACTGCGAGCTCAATCGCAGCGTCTATGTCAGCAGCAACGCGAAAGGGACTTGTCGCCTGAAGGCTCATGATGTAAACGGGTCGCCAAGCTTCGTTTTCGGCGAGCCAATCGAGCGCATGCAAGAGGACGGGTATGTGGGGAGAATCGTCTTGTGCGAGTTCGGAAGGCCGCATGAATGGTACCTCCGCGCCCGACTCTCGCGATACACGAGCAATCTCGACATCGTCAGTAGACACAACTACTCGACTTAGCTTGCTTTGCAATGCGGCTTCGATCGTCCAACTAATCAGCGGCTTGCCAGCAAGAGGCTTGATGTTCTTGCCAAGAATTCCTTTCGAGCCTCCTCGCGCTGCAATAAGCCCCAGGACAACAGGTGATGTCATCGTCTCTTCCTTGAGTTGTGAGCGGAGGGAATGTGAGCGGAGGGAAATAGTATCGCACGGGCTGAGGGGCGACAAGTGCAGTTAAGGGGCGGTCCGACGATGCTAGCGGGACAAAATGTCACCGGCGTGGCAGTTGCTCGAGTAATTGCTCACTAAACAAATCGCAGTCGAGGTACAAAAGAAATACGAGAAACGAGCTGATTGCAAATAGTTTCTAACGTGCTTCCGGAGAGGAAATCAATGCCAGCACTTCTCGCCAGAATCGATAGTGATCGTCCAGCGTAGGCGTTCGCCGGATCGAAGGCGGGGAAAGAAACTCTTCTACTTGCCGGAAAAGGCCAGGTTTAAATCGTTGATCCAGGTCGTCATCGAGAGATACTTCTTCTGCTGCCAGCTTACCATGTGCTTGCACTCGAAGCCGCTCTAGCGGACGTAAGACGAGGCGGTGTGATCCGGTCATTATGTCGACCCCCCAGCGACCAGGCGCTTCCCAGTTGGCATGATAGGAAAATACGGCTTCGCGGTCGGTCACCCCGCTGCCAGCAAACACAGATGCAGAAGGGTGCCAGTCCAAACCACGCGCTGCCCATGTTTTCATGGAAACGGGCTTGCCTCCCAGGTGAAAAGCCAGGTCAACGACATGCGACGAATTCAGGAAGAACCATTGAGCGAGTTCTGCTTTGGGCTTCCCAGAGTCCCGCAAACGGTGGCTCCATTCGGTAAAGTCGAAAGAGAAGGAAAGAACGCCCCCATCTTCGGCGATGATCTCGGCGGCGCGTAAAGTCGAAGCGTAATGTCGCCGATTGTATGCGACGAATACTTCGGCCGACGTCTGCTCCCGGATCATTACCAATTCGGTCAGCGCGGAAAGATTCAACGCTGCCGGCTTCTCCAACAGAATCCGGCGAACTCCAGCTTTCAATAGGTCCTCAGCGGTCGCAGCCAGTTCGCTGGGTCCGACGGCAACAATGGCGACGGGTGGAATTCGATTTGCATCCTGCAACCATCTGTGAATACCACCTGTGATCACGGGCGTTCCCGTTTCCCGCTCAAAATTCTCGGCCGTGGCTCGCCCGCGACCAATCACCTGATAGCGTACTGCCAGCTCATCGAGCACACGCGCGTACGCGATGGCCATTGGCCCCGCACCGACAAGGGTCACCTCAATGTCATCACATCCACTCAACAATTTGCGACCTCGCTCCCTTGATCAGATCTAGTGCAACGTCAGAGGAATCTTGAAGATGCCGACGCGTCTCAACACGACCACTATATGGTAGCCGCAAAACAGCTTCGCGAATACGCCATCTAGTTGGCTGTATTTAGAGTTTTAGAATCGTTTAGAGTCCCTATAGGGCTGCGTCAACGATCAGTTCCCGCTCATGTTCCGGCAACGCGCGATCCCTCTTTCGAAACAAAGAGTTTGTCCCGGCTGCCGGTACATTGGGCAGCTACCACCGACACGCGGTGTTTCGATACGCATGGCCAATTCGATCGCAAGCGGCCGGACTATGTGATGGGACAACACGTGGCATGCGAATCGACGTGCTTGCGATAATGCTCGAGAAACACATCGAGCAAGCTGACGTGCAACGATGCCGAAAGTTCGTAGGGAGTCAGTTCGCAATTGCCGCGGTCCAGAAGCTGCTGTACGGCGACGTGTGTCAGTTGGCTTTGGAAAGGTACGGCGAACGTCAGCGACTCCCATTGCCAGCCGTTTTCGCGCTGGGCGACGACGGCGGTGCATGCCGTCTCGTTGACAAGTAACTGCATGTCTTGATTCCACGCGGTAACAACCACAGGCATCGTGCCGGCGCGGTCACAAGCGATTTCCACACGAGTCCCGTCCTTCGATTCGCCGCGAATGCGGCCGCTAAATTCGCAGTAGCCGTCGCGGCGGCTGGCAACCACTTCTGGATCGAGTTCGGACGATTGCAGCGTGAACTCTCCACTGCCACTCAGGAATGCCGCATGGTCGAGAAAGTGAATGGCGTTGCAACCCAATCCCCATGCGGAACCGGTGACGCGGTAGTCAAGCGGCCCACCCGGCACGACTTCCTTGAGCTTCCGATAGATCGGCCACATCCGCCGCGGGCAGTTGACCCATGACTTCGTAGCCGCTTCCCGCATTCGCGCTGCCACGGCAACATAGTCGGCATGCTCCTGGAATAGGAACTTTTCCAGGATAAGGTAGCGAACACGACTGTGAGCGAGCAGGTGTTGCAGTACTTTGCGCCGGGCGTTCGCGCCTGTTGCAACTACTGCGACATCGATCGCATCCGGAAGTTCCGCGGTATCAGAGACGAATTGAATCGACTGAACCAGCGACTCGCCAGACTGCTGTGCGAACAGTTCGCTCGCCGCCCGCAAGGCTTGGGGATTCGGATCTAGCACAAATACGGAGCTCGGGCGGTCCAGCAACTTAAGTGCTTGTAAATGCCGGCTACCGAGTTGTCCCGATCCGATGACGGCGAGTACTACGCTCATAATGTATCTCTGATTTCTGCGTGTAGAACACGCGGGCCAGACGGTGTCGGCCACTTCATGCTGGCGCCGACGTTCCTGCCGTGAATCAAGTCAACGCAACACGGCAATGGGTCTTCAAGGCGCGGACGACTTGCTCTTGCTCTTGTTCCGACAACTCAGGAAACATTGGCAAGCTCAAGCACTCGCCTGCCGCTGCTTCCGAATGGGGAAACGAACCGGCAGGCAAATTCAGTTTCCTGTGCACACGCTGCAAATGAAGTGGTACCGGATAGTAAACCGCGCACTCTATTCCCGCGTTCTTAAGGGCG
Source organism: uncultured Planctomycetaceae bacterium (assembly GCA_937967665.1). GTDB lineage: Bacteria > Planctomycetota > Planctomycetia > Pirellulales > Pirellulaceae > CALBSZ01. Next base: position 21,552 of record CALBSZ010000530.1, on the reverse strand, counting down.
GCTAGGACATCATCGCGACCCGCTACCCGGACGGTGTATTGATGATACACGGCGTAGCTCTCGCTTGAAGTATCGCTCACGCTTGGAACAACCAACTTGCCGTATGATCGTTCGCAAGGACGCTGAATGTCGGGCCGATCGTCTAGTTTTGCGTTATAAAGATACGCTCGTTCGCGCCGCAATTCATTCCAGCGGTCGAGGTGCTTAAACTTGACCCGGAGGACAGCGGCCTGCAATTCATCCAGACGGCTGTTTAACCCAAGTTCTTCGTGGTAATACTTCACGCGTCCACCATGACGGCGGAGCATTTCCACACGGCGATAGACGGTTTCGTCATTTGTGATAACCATTCCCGCGTCCCCCAACGCGCCCAGGCTCTTGCTGGGGAAGAAGCTTAAGCAGCCGACGTCGCCGATCGTGCCGACGGCCTGGCCGCGGTAGGTAGCTCCAAACGCCTGAGCACAGTCTTCGACGATCCTCAGTCCGTACTTTCGGGCCAGGTTTACAATGGCATCCATCTGGCACGGCTGACCATACAAGTGGACGGGGATGATGGCCTTGGTGGCAGGCGTGATCGCGGCTTCAATGGCCTCAGGCTGTATATTGAATGTCTCTGGGTTGATGTCCGCAAAGACTGGTGTCGCCCCGACCATGCCAATGGCTTCGGTTGTGGCGATAAACGTGAACGGCGTCGTCACGACTTCGTCCCCTGGGCCAATATTCAGGGCCCGCAAAACAAGGTGCAGCGCGTCGGTCCCGTTGCCAACACCGACCGCATACTTACAGCGGCTATAGGAGGCAACCTCATCCTCAAAAGCTGCGACATGGGGGCCTAAGATATAGTTTCCACCAGCCGCGACTTCCTGCAATGCGCGATCGATTTCACTTTTCAGTTGCTCGTACTGCCTACGCAAATCACAGAGCGGCACCATTAAAGCAAGTCCGTTTGAAAAGTATCTCGGAAGTCCAGGAATGGACAGCTATTCGGCACGCTCAATCTCCAAGGGACCGACCTGCCGATAGCGACGAGAGCATTGCGCGCACTGCGCGTGGTCGTTCGCAAATTCCAGTTTTACACCGCACTCGCAACCCCAACCATGTTGTCGAGCCGGATTGCCATACACCAACGCAAATGCTGCAACGCTCTTCGTAACCACGGCACCGGCCCCTACCATAGCGTAAGCGCCGATCGTACAGCCGCAAAGAATGGTCGCGTTCGCCCCAATGCTGGCACCACGCTTTACAAGTGTGGGTGCGAAATCCTCGGCCGTGTTTCGCGGAAAGGATGACCGCGGTATCGCAACGTTCGTAAAGACCATGGATGGGCCACAGAAAACATCGTCCTCCAGCGTAACGCCATGGTAGACCGACACATTGTTCTGAATCTTGACATTGTTGCCAATGGAAACGGCCGGGCCGATAACGACGTTTTGGCCAATACGACAGTTTCGCCCAACTCGAGTGCCAGGCAACAGATGACTGAAGTGCCAGATCGACGTACCGTCGCCGACGACAACGTCGTTGTCAATGTAAGCCGATTCATGAACAAAACACTTGTGCGACCGATCAGCCATAACGGTCATAGCCTCGCGTGCCTGCTATGCGGGAAGCGTCCTTGTATCGTAGAGCCGGGTCAACCACGACCCGTCAAGTGGAACGATACTTAAAACACCGTAGAGCGGCAAGAGCACGCGGCCAGGTCACTCAAAATCAATCAAAATGCCAGCTTGAAGAATCCGTCACCGTATGGCGCTATCCGGGTCCATCGGCGACGGCCCCCTCATCGCCCGATGACGGTGAGCCTGCGTGGTGACCTGCTGCAGTTCAGCGAGCAGGCTCTCGTCATCTGGCTTTCGAGACATGCACCAGCGCATGTGTTCCTCGGCATCGCGAAACCTGCCAATTTTGGCCATTTGCCTTGCCAGCCTCAGACGCCATTGATAGTTTGACGGCGACAGTTGGACGCAGCGTTCAAGGCACTCGGCAGCTCTTTCGTGTTCTTCCAAGAATACCAGTGTATCGGCGGCGTCTTTCCACTTGCCTGCCGCGATTTTCCCGGACAGTTCCTGGGCAGCCAAGACTTGCTGTTTAGCCAGCACTGCTGCAAACTGTTTGGCGAATTCACTACTGCCGAAATCGCGTTGGTATGCATAGAGTCGTCGCAAGGCTCCTTCATCAGGAGCAAATGTTTCCAAGAATGCCGCTGGCGGCATCTGCGACGACAAGAGTTCGATGATCTGCTGCTGGACTTCCGGATCGCGTCCGAAAGCCTGCTTCCAAAAACCAAGTGTTTTGTCCACGTCACCATCCAGTGCTGCTTCCGCGCCGGCTGCAAACTGTAATTCGGGAGTGTAGGGCCGAACGAGCAGGGCCTGGTCAATGTATTGCTTCTTGATCCTGTTCGGCGATTCCAAAAATGACAACTCAGCGAGGTACAGATAGCCTTCTCCCTGGAGAGGACATTGCGACAGGCCAAGGCGGGAATGACGAAGCGATTCTTCCAGCATTCGAAGCCGAGGCCCGATCGCGCGCTCGAGCCACTGGTACAGCGCATCTCGTGAGGGAAACTGAGATGCCAACGCGGCATCGCGAATATGAACCAGTTGCATGGACTGCCCATCTTCAGCACTTCCCAGATCGAATCGCCGAAGATTGACAACGGCCAGCCGAATGTTCGCACGTGGGTGTTCCGGTTGATACGACAATACCGACCGCAAATGCCGCTCCATTTCTCGAAGGGAACCTGCAATATGCGGAGTGTCTGACGGCAATCCCTGCGTTTCTCTGGCAATGCGAAAGTACTGTTCCCAATAGTAGCCAGCAACAGCCGCTCGAAACTGCGAAACACTGATAGTCACTGCCACGCCAATCATGACGAGTGCTGTCGCGATCGCCGTCCACCTAGATACGGCGAAACTACCATTGAGCCTGACTGCCAGCCGTGCGAAGCTTTTACGAGTCGAATCGCTGCTTCGCGAATTCGTAAGCTGCGACATCCGTACGGCACACGCAGCGTGTAGTATGGCGATGGTAAGACAAGCCGGTATATACCAGACAAAATCGACTATCGAATGCAAAAAACTAACCAGCAGCGATGCAGAAAGTGCCCCCACAATGGCGGCGTCGTTGACCGAATGGCTGCACCGAAGCGTTAGCCAGCAACTCCTTGCCAACATGGCGGCCGTCATGATCAAGAGCAGCATCCCGGGCCATCCCATTTCCACGAGCAACTGCAAGTAGCCACTCTCTGCATGAGTGAACTCAATGTCGTTGTAATGTTCGGGAAAATACGTACGATAGATTTCCCGGTGACCTCCAGCGCCAACCCCCGTGTGCACGAAGCGAGGAATTGCCACCCACAATGCACTCCACAATTCCTTCCTGCTGTGTACGAGATCGTCAATGGAACTCGTCTGCTGGAACCGCGCCAACTCCCATTGCAACCGGTCGTAGCCACGTATCAGTAAGGCTGCCCACAAGATCGCTCCCAAGGCACAGGCAAAGATCACCGCCTTCTTCGAAATCAACGACTTCCAAAAATAGATCATGCTACAGGCACATATCGAAATTGATAGCGCGAGGATACCACCGCGCGAGACGGTCATCAGACCTGCGAAGACCACGATACCGAGCCCTATCCATAAACACGAGCTCAAGTAGGAGTCCCCGCTCAATCTGTGGCCGGCTGACGAAAATATATCTGCCGATCTCGTCGAACGGTGTGTTCGGGACACGAGCCAGAATAGGATTCCGGGCAAACAGACCGCGAGAAAATGACCGCAGTGATTTTCATTCGCGAACATTCCTTTGACAACACCGCTAGCCACTCTCGTGGGATGCTCGTAGACCCACATGAACTTGCCGTTTCCCGCCAGCAATTGAGCAATCCCGATCGTCGCCATCAAGATTCCGGCGAGGGCAGTCCACCGCAACGCGCGTTCGATATCCCCGCGCGAACGCGTTCGCTGAAATGCGACGATGAAGAACATCGAATAAGACACGAACATGGTCAGTCCACTTCGTGTGTTGAAGGGTGTCAGAGAGAGAGAATGCCAACTACCCATCTGGGGAGGGGAAGATGAACTACTTTGCCACAAGGGTAGAAGGCGAGTTGCTTCTGGAGACAGCGAGTGCAAGACGGAATCCGGCAGTGGAACAAGCTGCAAGACGATCAAGACCAAGCCACCAACGAGAATCAGTTCCGCTCCCGAAAAGTAGAACCTACGTCGATTTCGAAGGCACTGTGAAAGGCACCAAGCAACGGAAGTAAGGCATACGAGAAGCACGAGGACAAAGCTTCCGATTTCGCCACGTCCGCCCATGAATAGCGGAGCCACGATGACCGTGGACGCTAACCCCCAATCGACGACTCGCGAAAGGATCGAAAACAGCATATCATATCGTTGACGTTGCCTGGCCATAGGTTTTCCAAAACTGCCTTGCTGCTGTCAGTCGGTCGTTGTTTCAGTAGCAACACGGCTCAGGATGCTGCCCTGACTACTCTGCCGGGCGACGGTCGGTGGGACGTCGTCGTAGCAGAAAACGCTGCTGGAGTCTAAATCGTCTCGATTGTATTTATTTGAGAGGGCGATACCTTAGCAAGTTGCGCGCAATCGTCAAAGTCGGATTGCGCCGGGCTTACACAGCTAGCACATCGCGTGAGAGAAGCAAAAATGGCGAGTATCTTGGTAACGGGGGCGGCGGGATTCATTGGATTCCACTTGGCGAAAGAGCTGCTGGACCGCGGCGACGATGTCGTTGGACTGGACAACTTGAATGAATACTACGCAGTTGAACTCAAGCGCGATCGACTGGCCCAGTTGACAACCCATAGCCGCTTTAGGTTTCTGAAATCCGATATCGTTAACCGTGAGGCCATGGCTCAAGTGTTTGCGAGCAACCAATTTGATGCCGTCGCTCACTTGGCCGCCCAGGCGGGTGTGCGTTATTCGTTGAAAGCCCCGCATACCTACGCCGACAGCAATCTAGTCGGCTTCGTAAACGTACTCGAAGGATGTCGCCACAACGGGGTCAAGCATCTGGTCTACGCTTCAACGAGTTCCGTCTACGGCGCAAATACGCAGATGCCCTTCTCCGTTCACCAGGGAACAAACCACCCGGTAAGCCTTTACGCTGCCACGAAGAAGGCCAACGAACTCATGGCGCACTCGTACAGTCATCTGTATGGCATTCCCACGACGGGACTTCGGTTCTTCACTGTCTATGGTCCCTGGGGGCGACCAGACATGTCATTGTTTCTCTTCACTAAGGCGATGTTGAGCGGCCAGCCGATTGATCTATTCAACGGTGGACACATGCGGCGGGACTTTACCTACGTCGACGATATCGTTGAAGGGGTCGTGCGCGTCATCGATCAGGTCCCGCAGGCCAACCTGAACTGGAATGGCAATACCCCGGACCCTGCGACAAGCCTGGCACCTTATCGCCTTTACAACATCGGCCACAACCAACCGGTGGAACTTACGCACTTGATCGATACGCTCGAGAAATGCCTCGGCGTAACGGCGTCACGAAACATGCTTCCTATGCAACCCGGTGATGTGCCGGCGACTTACGCCGACATCGAGGAACTCACCGCCGCCGTCGGGTTCCGACCTGCGACGTCGATTGAAGAGGGCGTCGCAAATTTCGTGAATTGGTACCGGGACTACTACAAGGTCTGATTGGAGCGGTTTCCGCTGCCAATGCCCGTCATGTAAGATCTTGCACTGCAGTCGGCAGAACGCTTTAAGCCGCTCGTCGCAGCGGCGCGTCAACCTGGGGTTTAAACGTCGGAACAATGCGCTGCAATTCCGACACGATTTGAGTTCGTGCTGACTCCGTCATCGTTGCGAGACTCTGGACCTGGCTTGCAATCGACACGTAGCTGAGTTTGGTTGACTCGGCGACCATGATCTTGGGATGCGACGTCGCGATGTGCCGTTCGCCTACCACGTGCAACTCTTCATATAACTTTTCGCCGGGCCGAATGCCAGTGAATTCAATCTCGATGTCTTCACCCTCGCGAAGACCCGAAAGGTGAATCATATCCCGTGCGAGATCAACGATTCGAACCGGATCCCCCATATCAAGGACAAATATCTCGCCGCCTTGGCCCATGGCGCCTGCCTGCACGACAAGCTGGGATGCCTCCGGAATGGTCATGAAGTAACGAGTCATCTTCGGATCCGTCACCGTAATCGGGCCACCGCGTGCGATCTGCTCGCGGAAAATCGGAACGACGCTGCCGGCAGAGTCGAGAACGTTACCAAACCGAACCGTCACAAAACGCGACGATGATTGCTTGGCCAGAGACTGCACGTACAGTTCCGCAACCCGTTTACAGGCTCCCATCACATTTGTCGGGTTGACCGCCTTGTCGGTAGAAACCATTACAAAGGATTCGACGCCGACCTCGTCAGCCAAGTCTGCCAGGCATTTTGTCGCCAGGACAATGTTTTTGACTGCTTCGCCACAGTTGCTTTCCATTAGCGGAACGTGCTTGTAGGCGGCGGCGTGAAAAACGATATCCGGTCGATGGTCAACGAAAAGCTGACGCATGCGTTTGTGGTCTCGCACGTCTGCGATTTCGACCTGGAACGCAACATTGCTCCCAAGCTTGTCGAGTTCGCGTTCCAGGAAGAACTGACCTGTTTCCGATTGGTCAAGAAGAATCAATTTGCGAGGCCGGAACTGAAGCAACTGGCGGCAAATCTCAGAGCCAATACTGCCGGCGCTGCCCGTGACCATCAGCACACGGTCGTCGATCCAGCGATGTAAGCGGTCCTTACTGAGTTCGACAGGCTCGCGCCGCAACAAGTCTTCGATCGAAACCTGGCGAGGCTGCAGGTCGACGTCACCGCGCAGTAGTTGTTGATATCCAGGAAGAACACAGACATTCAAGGAGCATTGCTCGGCAACTTCAACGATTTGCCTCACGCGCTTACCCGAAAGCTCACCCGACGTAATAAGCAGGTCAGTAACGCCGTACGACAATGCCAGCGTGCAAGTCTGCTCGATGGTGCCCACAACAGGCACACGGCCGATCTGGCTTCCCACGCAAGAATTGCCTTCAGCAATGAAGCCCACCACATGAAAGCGGGACGTCGAATGCAGACGAATCCAGCGAAGAAGCGCCTCCCCGGAGGCGTTTGTCCCGACGATGAACGCCCGCGAGGCGAGGGGATTGTTTCTCGGCAGTCCCCTCCGTTCCTTGACGAGGCGCAGCAGGCCGCGTAGACCGCCGACCACGAGAATGCCCCCGCACCAGTCGAGCAGAAATACACTGCGCGGCAAGGCCAATGAAGGAAATATTAAGTAGTCGCACAGCAGCAGGAGAAACGAGCCTACCGAACAGGCTTGCATGAGGGCGATCAAGTCGGAAAACGTAACATATCGACTCCAGCCTTTTAGGATTCGAAAACAGATGAACGCAAATAACTTAGTTCCAATGGCCCAGGGCAGCGTAGCCGAGATGACTTCGCGATAGGGTGAAATATCGCCGTCAAAACGGACATAGAACGCTCCAATGTAGACGGTCGCTAGAATGGGCACGGCGCTGATGATGGCAATGAGGTGCCGAGGGGCAAGTTTCGGGAAAGTTGTGATTCTTCGAATCATCATCTGAGTGCCGTATTCTGGCCTGTAATGTTTTACGCCGCGCGTCGGCGTACCCTACGCGAGTTTTCCGACGTGATACGGCGCTTTTCCTCGGGCTCGTTGGCGGGTGCGTTTCCATTATCGGTCGGCTCGTCGTCGTCGTGCCCGTATCCGTAGCCATAACCATAGCCGTATCCGTAGCCATAACCATTTCCGTAGCCGTACCCGGCAGCTCCTTCCGTCGGAGCCCGATTGATCACGAAGCCAACTAGGTTTCCTGCCAGGGACTGCAACCCCTCGGCGGCACGCACGACCAGTTTGCGGTGATTCTTTTCCGGCTGAACAACCAGTACGACGCCATCGGTTAGGCGACCGACAATGGCGGCATCGCTGGCGGCAAGCATCGGCGGACAATCAATCAGGATCTGATCGTACGCGCCCGTGGCCCAAAGGAGCAGTTCGGAGAGACGGTGACTACTGAGCAACTCGGCGGGATTCGAGGGCCGTGGTCCGCACGGGATAATGTCCAGAAGTTCAACGCCCGTAGGTTGGATGCGATCCCGGCAGCATGAACTCATTTCCTCATCCGAGCGAAGGATCTCCGACAACCCGGGCTGACCTCGCATGTCGAACAGTTTCGAGAGCCCTGGCCGTCGCAGATCGGCGTCGATCAGCAACGTGCGTTTCCCCACCTGGGCATAGGACGCGCCCAGATTCGAGATCACCGTCGTCTTGCCGTCGCCTGGTTCGGAACTCGTAATTGCCAAAGTTTCCATCTGATCGCTTGAAAAGGACAAAGTCGTCCTCAGGGTTCGAAACGCCTCGCTTTCCACGGAAGATGGCGCTGCGTATACTTGCAAGGACTCGGCGCCCGAATCGTCCGAAACAGGCAGATCACGGATCATCGCGAGAACCGGTCGGCCCAACTGGATCCGGAACTCCTCAGGTGACCGGAAGCGGTCATCCAGGACGTCGATGACATACACGATCACGGAACCTCCTCCGACTCCGACAGCGAGGCAGATAAAGAGCACGACACTCAAGCGCGGACTCACCGGCGAAGTTGACGCTTTTGCCTCTGAAATCACCTTGACGCGGACATCAGCAGCGCCCTTGCCAATGTCGATGCTGACAATCCGATTCAGTAAGGAGTCATGCAGCGTGCGGAGTCTTTGCAACTCATGTTCTGCAATCACAAGCTGGGCGCGTTCGCCGTTGAGTTGAACGGCCCGTGCCTCCGCCGTTGCATAGAGTTTCCGAAGTTTTTCTTCCTGCTGCCAAGCTTGAATGAGTTGCTCTTCGACGAGCGCGGTCAAGATCGTCGCCAATTGCGATTCGTTGGAAAATCTTGAGTTGACGCGGTCTTGGAAAGTAGCCAGGTAGGTCTGAACGTTTTGAATCTGCTGCGTCTTTTCAATAATCTCAGGGTGATTCGGTCCAAGGTGCGTCTGCATAAATTGCAACTCGGCCCGGTCATTGACGATTTGCTGTTCCATTCGCCCAACGGTATCGCGATCGCGCTCACTCATGCCTAGCGACGAAAGCAGCAACTCCCGACCGATGATGGGCTCGAGTGACACCATGTGTTGCCTCAAATCGCCGCCTTGCCGAATGGCTGCTTGTATGGCAGCCAAGGACGCCTCCAGCTGAATCCTTTTCCGCTCAATATCAGACAATGCCGTATTGGTGCTGGTGACATTCTGAATCACTGGGTGTAAAGCTGCGGATGTCGGAGTGATTCCAAGATCGCGAGACCTTTTTTGTAGTTCCACAAATTCGTCTTGCTTTTGGCTGAGTTTCGACTCGATGTCCTTTCGCTCTGTTTCCAGGATTTTCACGATCTCTGTCGAAACGTTCTTGTGATTTTCCGCCATGAAGGCCAGGTAGGCGTCGACGACGGCATTGACAACAGCCTCCGCCGCCTGCGGGGATTTCGAACGATAATGTATTTCAATGACATTGGTTGTCCGGAGACTATGAGCCGACAAACCGGCGCGCAGCACATTGATCCACTTTTCCCGCGGTACGGATTGGAAGTCGATACAATATTCCGGTGACTGACTATTGAGTCGACGAAGCGCGTCCTCAAGGACAGCGCTGCTCGAGAAAAGCCGTTCGTAAGTGGGCATCAAGCCCTGCCCGTTTCTGTCAGCCGTCATCTCAGCATTCCAGACATCGGCGCCGGTCTGTAAGACGAGCAGTTGGGCGGAGGACTCATAGATGCGAGTTGCAGTGAAGTAGTAGATTGCACCCAAAGTCGCCACCACCCCAAGCGCCATCAAGACAACCACGCGTCGCTGCTGCAATACTCTCAAGAAACGCATCGCTGCATGCACTGCGTCTGCACTGTTGTCAAGGCTCGTCAGTTCAGAGTTTGGAATTGGGTCGTTCATTTCACATTCGTCTAGTTTACTGTAGTAAGTATCGGATTATCTTTCGACAACACTCTTCGTTTCGCCTGCGGTGAAGGGCAACGGGCGCAGTCACTAGATGCCGGGAACGGTGGAAGAAAATCCAAAGCGAATGAAGGTCTGTATTACTCCGACAATAAACGTTGCAGGCGTCTCCTCTACGCTCACCACATCCCCCTTGGCGAGCATCAGGTTGTCAGCGCCGCCTCGCTTCGCTTTGCGCACAGACGCTTCGATAACAACCGGCTGCTTCGTCTCTTCATGCCGACGTATGACCTTAACCTTGTCTGCAATCTCCATTGTGCGTCCACCACCGAGCGCCAAAGCGTCGAGTAGATGGATGTCCTGATCATTGGGGATTTGAAATTGATCCGGCTTCCTAACCAGGCCAATCACTTGAATCGCGCGGGGTTCTTTCTCGAGAACCATGACCGAGGCCCCGTCGGCTAATTTGAGGTCTGGAGAATTTGGGTCACTGCCGAGCTTCTCAAGATCGACCCGGGTCGACTTGACAGTGACTTCTCCCTGGTAGCTTGCCGGCTGCACTCCGGAGGAAGAACGAGTCGGACGCTGGGGCGTGCGGATTTCGACAATCGTGCCGGCGTCTTTGGCCAGCCCTCCGGCCTCCATGATGGCGGATAACAAATCACTGTTCGCCGCGGGTAACTTCACCGTACCCTGCTTCTCCACGGCACCCATAACGGTGATGCGGTTGACGTGGCGGTCTTTAAGTATCAACGATACATGCGGGTCAACATAAAAGCCTCGCTGAATGCTCGCCTCGCGAATCAACCGTTCCGACTCCGTCAATTCGACATTGGCAACCCGCACGGGTCCCACAATGGGAATATTGAGAATGCCTTCCTCACTGACCCGCAACTTCCAGACGGGCGGGATGCGATCTTCGACGCCGGAGGCGATGGTGAGTTCGACGACGTCGCCCACGTGCAGGCGGTCACTTGTCTCCATGGACTGGCCAAGTTGCGTGAGGTCGATCTGCCGCGTGCTCTTGACGTGATGCGCTGCGAACTGGGGCGGCAAGGTGGAGGGCGTGTAGACGTTGTTTCGAGCACATCCGACGGTACTCAATGTAAGCACGCCGAGGGCGAGCAGGCGCCATAGGGCGAATCTTGGAAGACAGTCGTTGAGTCGTGGTCGCCTAGAGTCCAGCTTCGACATCGTGTTCGGTTCCAGTGTCATGGTGTTCAAAATCAATTCGACGGTTCGGCACCGCGACGAACGTTTCGCGCGATCTTAACTGCCGCTGGCGTCGTCCTTGGAATTGTGCACGGCGACAGGAATGGCAACCGCAGCCGCGATGATCAGCCCGACCAGAATCGGATTCGAAATCATCTCGCCGATCGGGCGCTGACCACGCTCCACGGTCGATCCGGTAATCAGCAACAAGTCGCGAGTCGCGCTCGGAGGAGCAATCTTCTCCGTCCAGAAACGGCAGACCTTGCCACCGCTATCGGTCGTGACGTGAAACATGCCGGTCTGAAGGCCGCTGATCGCAAATACACCATCAGGTCCGGACTGCGTGTAAGCGACAACACGGTTCTGCTGCCGCACTACAACCAGTTGCTTTTCCTCGGCGTTCCCCTGCTCGTCCACGACCTGCCCGGTCAAGGTTCCGTTGGGACCCAACGACACGTCGATAATACTGGCGACAATATTGGAATTCAGACCGGTATCCGCGGATAGCGGCGTGGAGGCCACCGTCGTGCTCAGCAGTGTCAAGGCGACAACGATACGATGTGACATTGGCGGTATTCTCATTCACTCGCCCTTCATAATTCGGATGGAAGGTAACGCAACAAGGCCGCTGTGCCATTGGCCGGCAAACAGCCTGTTGAGCAGATAAGTGGGTTGAAAAGGTCCGAGCACGACCATGCTGCCGTACAAGGACGCGGGATGTTAGCGAAAGCACCGTGATCGCAAAAGGCCATTTCGGTTAAGAAATGGCGCGTATGGGGGGAGTCTTTAGTCGCCTAGCCTGATTGGCATCGGACCATTAAGCTTGAGAACTGCGAGGCGGATTGTTGACTGGTTCAAGCGAATGGGACTCTATCATGAATCTGAATGAAACAATCGGTTTTGATGCCTCCATGTCGGAGAAGGATTACCGCGAACTGCGGAAGCGAATTACCCGCTATGTGACACTCACGCTGATCGCCAACGGCCTGCCCCATCCGGACCTGGGCGAGGGTGCTAGCGACATCCTGGACGCCGAGCGCTTGCTGGCAGCCTACCACCGGCGACTCAAACTGCTGGGCGACGTTCTCTGTCCGGCCGACGCGCGGATCGAACAATTCTTGCAGCAGCACTTTGCGGCAATGGACGCTGGTAAGCCTTTGCAATTACCTCGGCGGTCCATCATCCTCGACCGCCATGGCCTGGCCCGCGAGATGTCCTTGCCGATGAACGCGGACAGCTACTCGGACGAATATGTTTCGTCGTATCGAGTTCGCAACGGCGTGTTGCACAACCCGGTTCACGACCGCCGCACGACCAGCGGCACGTTCCATGTCACCGAAGGCGGTTTGCCGGTGCCGCGAGACAAGAAGGCGGTTCCTCAGCGAACGTTCGCCGAGCTTTTCCGGCATGCCGTGAAACCTCCGGCCGGCGTCTTGGCACTGCCCTTTACAGCCAATCAAAAAAACCGAGCGGAGACCTTTGTTTCCTTGCTGCTGCGACCGCTGGTCTGCCCGGCGGTTCCGGGCGTGATGCCGGAAAAAAGAATGGAAGTCCGGTTCTTCGCGCCGGGTTCGCTGGTCAGCAATTTGGACTTTGTGGAGTCCATTTTCGGTAACGGCGGCGATCCGTTCGCGCCGGAACATGACGCGGGCCTGGACATCGATCACTGGACCGGGCATACCGGTTGCGTGATCCTGGCCCCGCACCTCATCCAATTGCGGAAATGCGACGTCGGATTGCCCCCTGTCGCCGAAGCCACGCCGCGGCAACAAGAGGATGGCATGTGCTGGCAGTCGCAAGATGAACTCTACAACGACGGCCAGCCGTTCAAGCTGACGTGCCGGACGCTTGATGGAGTCATCGTCACGCTGATCGCCGACAACTACTACGGCTACTGCAAGAAAGAAGTAAAGACGCAAATCAGCTACGCCGCCAATCTTTTCGGGAACGCGGAAGAGGAACATGCCGGCGGCGCGGTCGCCTTCGCCAGCTTCAACCTGGGCGACGAATACAGCAGCAGCACGTTCGCCAGCGCCAAACGCACCTTTGACGAGGTGGCACGGGCATACGACGGGACACTGATGGACGTCAAGCCGGAAGGCTACGCGGTCGACAAGCGGTTCAGCAATCTCGTTTACGTTCCCGAGAACGCGCGTGCCACCGTGGTCGGGCAGCAGATTACCTGGACTCGCGACGGCATGGAACAAGCCCTGCCGCTGTTGCCCAAATACATTTACATGACGCCGTCCGGTTATAAATTCCGCCTCGACAAACACCCGCAGGCACCGACCTGGCGGTTGATCGGCACGCTTCCCGAAGGAGTCGTGTGCCATAAACCCTGCACCGTGAGCGGCGGTGGCAAGAGTGAAATCAGCAAGTCGATCGCCGATTATGTGCTCCACGGGCCCGTGTTCGTGGCCGAGGTGTCTCGAGATTTCGATCTCGTGGACGATATCCTCGGCCGAGACTATTCCGACCGCTGGCGGCCGGAGGGCGATGTGCATCCGGATTACCAAAAACGGCCCAGCCGCAAGGTGCTCGACCCGAGCCGCTCGCTGGGAAGCACGATCAAACTGCTCACCCCGTCCGAAGACTACACCGACGATTACAATCGCTGGCTGGCATCCATTCCCAGCCACATTTACGCACTGGTGTTTGCCATCAAGCGGATGCACCGCAGCACCGCCGACGACAATTGGCGGCAATACTTCGGCGTGGATATTGTCAATGGCGCGGCGGGTCACGAGCTGAAATTCGGCAATCGCAAGATCATCGGCAGTTATTTGCGAGTCGGACTGTTGACGGAGAACAGCTGGCGAACGTACAAGCTGAGACAGGACTTTGCCTCGGCTCAAAAAGTCCAAACCGAAGACGATATCAGCGCGTCGGTCGTCGTGCCGATGAAGTCGCTGGACCACCTCGGCAACTATGTACCTACGGCTGAAAGTTGCAAGTTCGTGCAGAACTGCGAATACCGTCTGTTCCAGCGTCCGGACGATGCCATTCATCGCGGTCTGGACAAGCAGACCGAGGCGGACCTGGCCCGGCACGACAATTTCATCGTGAATTTTGAGCCGCTTTCGCGCGACCAGATCGAGCAGATTTGCGAGCGCGCGGTTGACCTGAGTCAGTTTACCGAGCCGATGAAGAAACTGATCCGACGCGTCCGCAAGTCGACGGACGCGTACGCCGTTTGTTCGGCAACCCCGCGCGTAGTCGAAGGCAAGCCAACCAAGAACCCTCGTTATCTACAGACCCGTCCCGACCTGATCGATCCGCTGAACCGCCATGTAGCCGAAATGGGCACACGGCTCTATCGCGCGGTGCCCGCGGACGGTCCCGTGCGGATGCCCGTCCATGCGATCCTGGTCGGCCGTCGCAATAATCCGCCGGACTACGAGCGCGGCTTCCGTCCCCTGGCGGTATACAATCCGATCCACTATCAGGAACTTCCTGAGTTGTTCATGGACTTTATCAGCGCGCTCACCGGCAAGAGTCCGTCCACGACCGGCGCGGGAAGCGAAGGGGCATTGACCAAAGGGCCCTTCAACGCCGTCCTGCCGATCACGGACCTGAACAACTCGCTCGTCAGCTTCCTCCTGACGGGACTCGCCGGCTTCTCCACGCCCGCCGGGCACATCGGCCCCGATCTACGAGTGGACCACGATATCAGCCTGCTGATTCCTGAAATCTGGTGCCGGCTCAGCCCCGAAGAGCGTGACCCGCAAAACCTGATTGCCGAAGAGCTGCTCGAAAAACTGGAGGATTATGAACACAAAGGCAAACACGTGCCCGCCAGCCTGCTGGGTTATCGCATCAACGCGCAGTTCATCCGCCGTTATGTCGGGCGTGTGTTCGATAATCCCAGAAAGGTATTCGACGAATCCATCCTGCGTCCGGAATCGCAGGACGCCGACGCGTTCGCCGATGGTGTCAACTACATTGCCGAAGCCCACGAACGCGTGGCCAAGAATTACTTTGCGGATGGCTCCATCGAACAAGCCTGCCCTCCCCTCCGCGCCTTGTTGAACATCATGGCCCACGGAACCTACGAAGGCAAGAAAGTGACCGATCCCGGCATTCGCCGCATGTTTACCGTGGACGCCATGCTCGAATCCGATTGGTATCAAGCTCGCTTGAAGACGCGGCAGCAGCGCGAGTGCACGCTGTGGCAGCGGCATGTGTCGTACCTGCAGGAGTTCATGGCGCGGAAAGAGAACCGATCGGCCGTTCGCGGACTGCAAATCGAAACTCGACTTGCCAGCGCCCAAAACGAACTCGCCAAAGTCAGTGCTCCCACTTACTGGAAATCGCTGCGCGGTTTCCTGGGTGCGGACCCAATGACCGCAGATGTGACGACGTCACCCGGGAAGAAGTGAAAAATGGTCGCTGCGACAATGCGCGCCGGGACTCCTTCCGCCCGCCCGCGTCGGGGCTCCGCTACCACAGAATGTGTCGCATCGTTGGATTTCGCCAGGTGCGGTCGTCATACAAGCACGAAGCGCTAGCGAGTGAGTCACTTACGTGCGTTTACACTTGCTCGCGCGGCGGGCTTGTATTTTCGAAGGTTCTCGTGAACTTGGCACTGTCCCAATAGGTCGACCGCGGAAAGGGCCACTCGGCATCCGCGGTCGGCGTCGAAACCGCCCTTCCTCGCGGCGATTTCAGACCCCTGCCTTACACGTTCGCGGGAACCCCGTTATAATCCGCCGAGTTGTTTCGTACTTGATGGAAAGCAGACATGAAAATCCACGAATACCAGGCAAAACAGATATTTCGCGACTCCGGCGTGGCCGTCGTGAAAGGGATCGTGGCCAGGACCCCCGAGGAAGCGCGGCAGGCGTTCGCGGAACTCGGCGGAGAACTGGCGGTTGTCAAAGCTCAGATCCACGCGGGTGGGCGAGGCAAAGGAACGATCATCGACGATCCAGACCAGCACGGGGTCGAACTGGTCCGCAGTGCCGACGATGCGGCACGCGTCGCCGAGCGACTGCTGGAGAAGAAACTGGTGACCATTCAAACCGGATCCGAAGGACAGACGGTGCGGCAAGTGTTTGTCGAGGCCGGTTGCAAGATCGCCAGGGAACTGTACCTGGGTATCGTGATCGACCGCGCCGCGTCGAAGCCGGTGCTGATGGTTTCGACCGAAGGCGGCATGGAGATTGAAAAGGTCGCGGAAGAGACTCCGGAACTGATCTTCAAGGAACACTTTGATCCACACGTGGGGCTGGAAGCGTATCAAGTCCGCAAACTGTGCGCGAAGCTCGGGATCACCGGAGCCACGGTACGCAGCGCCCACACGTTCATGACCAAGCTCTGCCGCTTGTTTGTCGACCTCGATTGCAGCCTGGCGGAAATCAATCCGCTGGTAATTTCCGAAGACGGCGAAATGCTGGCACTCGATGCCAAGATCACGTTTGACGACAACGCCCTGTTTCGTCACCCGCAGATCGCCGAACTCCGCGATCTCTCGGAAGAAGAACCGGCTGAAGTGCGTGCCGGCGCGGCCGGCTTAAGTTACGTTAAGCTGGACGGCAACATCGGCTGCCTTGTGAACGGCGCTGGCCTGGCCATGAGTACGATGGATATCATCAAACTGCACGGCGGCGAACCGGCGAACTTCCTGGACGTGGGCGGCGGCGCCAAGACCGAACAAGTGACCGAAGCTTTTCGCATCCTGCTGGATGACAAGAATGTGAAAGCGGTACTGGTCAACATCTTCGGTGGAATCATGCAGTGCACCACGATCGCCACCGCCCTGGTCGAAGCATACAAGACTGTCGGGTTTAATGTGCCGCTCGTCGTGCGACTGGAAGGCACGGAAGTGGAACAAGGCAGGAAGATCATCGCCGAAAGCGATGTGGACATCATCACTGCCGATGATTTGACGGACGCCGCGAAAAAGGTCGTCGCAACCGTCCTGTAGTGCGAAGCCGCGGCACGCTTCGCCGTGTTTTCGCGTGGCTTGGACACGATCCCGCAACATCCACATTATCAACTCAGTTTGAGAACCATATCATGAGCATCCTCATCAACAAAGACACACGCGTCGTTTGCCAGGGCATTACTGGTCGATCGGGCGAGTTTCACACGAAGGGCTGCCTGGCGTACGGCACGAAAGTCGTCGCTGGTGTCACCCCGGGTAAGGCCGGCGCGAAGGTCGAGGGCGTGCCCGTGTTCGACACCGTCTGGGAGGCGGTCGAGAAAACGGGGGCGGATGCCACCATGATCTTTGTCCCCGCCGCTTTCACCGCCGACGCGATCCTGGAAGCAGTCGACGCCGGTATCAAGAACGTAGTGGCGATCACCGAAGGGGTTCCCGTCCTGGACATGGTTCGTGTTTACGAAATCGTGCATGAAAAAGGTGTGACCCTGATCGGGCCGAACTGCCCCGGCGTGATTACCGCCGAGGAATGCAAGATCGGCATCATGCCCGGCTACATTCACCAGAAGGGCAAGGTGGGCGTGATGAGCCGCAGTGGCACGCTGACCTACGAGGCCGTTTGGCAGACTTCGAATCTCGGCCTCGGTCAGACCACCTGCGTCGGACTCGGCGGCGATCCGATCGTCGGAACGTCGTTTATCGACCTTTTCAAAATGTACGAAGCCGACGACGAAACCGAAGCGATTTTGATGATCGGTGAAATCGGCGGGACCGCGGAAGAGGAAGCCGCGGCTTATGTGAAACAACACGTTTCGAAGCCCGTGGCGGCCTTCATCGCCGGCCGCACCGCCCCCAAGGGCAAGCGCATGGGCCACGCCGGTGCGATCATTTCGGGCGGCAAAGGAACCGCCGAAGAAAAGATTGCCGCCCTGCAGGATGCCGGCATCGAAGTCGCCGAAAGCCCTGCCGACATGGGACAAGCCGTCCAGCGCGCCATGGCCAGTCGCAACTAACACGTACGTCGCACCCGTCCCAATCGGACGCAACGCCAACAGCGATGGTTTTCAGCGCCCCAAAAAAAACGCCCTCGCGGTTGGGGAAACCGCCAGGGCGTATCATTACTGCCCAAGGGATGAGGAAACCAATGGGCATGTCGAGGTGGGGAAGCGAGCAGGGGGAGCGAGCAGGGGAAAGAGGTTATTGGTTGCGACCGCCGATCACGAGGAACCAGACACTGACGGGATTGGAAACCTTGGCCACGATCGGTTTTGGAGCCGGTTCATAACGCTTTGTGTGCGGCCGTGGCTTCGGCTGCAGAACAACCGTCTCGGACTTGCCTGGCCAGCCAACCGGTTCCACAATCGCGGAGAACTTGGTAACCGTGGGCAGATAGACCTCCACGCTCGACGGTGCGTAGACTTTTCCCGAATACGGGTCGTAGGTCACGTACGGATTGACGTGATTGAAGGAGAAGTATTGGCCACGAACCTGATGGGCTTCGCTATTCGTCACGACGCTTTCCGCGCCAGCGATTGCCTGCAATGCCGCCGGTAGCTCTGAAGTCGCGGCCCGCTCTTCGGCCTGGATTGCCGAAACGAAGAAGGCCAGAGTAGTAAGGACGGCCAGGGCTAGTGTTCGCATGATGTTATTCCTCATTCAGGGGTGCTGTTCTCGGGGCCTTGCTTTCGACGGTGAAGACGCTCGATTTAAAAGCAACACCAATGCCAATGGTCGATGCCGGCAGGCCGCGGCATCCGCAAGCCAATTCGCAACTTACTACTGCCAGGAGACTTACGCCTGGACGTCACCATGAAACTCAGGCCCGACCCTTGGTCGTCACGCCACGGTTGCTGTTGAAGATTTGCAACATGACGTTGGGGGAATACCACGGTTTCGGATTCACCGCAGCGCGATTCCGGCTGGGTGCCACAAGCAGAGAACCGTCGCTCGACGGTTTCGGGTTTTCTCGGAAAACACGGGCGGATTCGTCCTGCGCTTCCCGTACGAACGGGAAACGAGCAACAAACCCCGCTTTTCACGACGGCGCCATTGACTCCCGGACCGGCCATGGTATAGTTTCTTCTTATCAAGGTGCGAGACCGACACAAAGGTTTGTGTCGAGGTCATTCCATTTCGAGACTGCGGCGACCGCAACGCAAGCAGGAAGAAACCTGCAACCGAGCGTTCTGGTATCTTTGTTTTCGACCGCGACTGATTCTCTTGTTCCTGAATCGTGTTGCCGCGTAATGCCAAGTCGTTTGGCGATAGAACGCGTCCCATGAAAAGGTGGCGTTCTGCTCGTAACCGTACTGGATGGGCAGCGTGAAGATCTACGGGTCAGAGTAGCCATACGTACGCGCGACTCGAACTAGAAACTTACCGACAGCAGTCCATCAGCACCGTTCTGAGGACATCAAGTCGACCGCAAAACAATACCAGGCAATCGTGCTTGTCCTCTATTTGAAAGAAGAAACATAGATGAAATTCGAAACACTCGCCCTCAGCGAACCCCTGTTGCGCAGCGTCCAGCATGCCGGCTACGACACAGCCACGCCGATCCAGCAAAAGGCCATCCCGCCTGTCCTGGAAGGCCGCGATATCGTCGGTTGTGCCCAAACCGGTACTGGCAAGACGGCCGCCTTTACGCTCCCCACCCTGCAGTTGCTCCTCCGCTCCGCCGTTCAGCCAACCGGGGCCGCGCGTCGACGGCAGCGTTCGGGCCGCCGTCCCATACGCACGTTGATCTTGGCTCCGACACGTGAACTGGCGGGCCAGATCGGCAACAGCCTGGCGACTTACGGGAAATTCACTCACCTCCGACATGCGGTCATTTTCGGCGGCGTGGGGCAAGGTCCGCAGGTCCGTGCCTTGCAGGCGGGGGTCGATGTACTGGTGGCAACACCCGGTCGACTTCTGGATCTTATCAACCAGGGACACATCCAGCTCGCGTCCGTGGAAATCCTGATCCTGGACGAAGCCGACCAGATGCTGGACATGGGTTTCATTCACGACTTGCGAAAAATCGTGGCCCAGACGCCGGCGAATCGACAGACGTTGATGTTCTCGGCGACCATGCCACCTGAAATACGCGCGCTGAGTCGGTAATGGCTGCGGCGCCCGGTTGAGTTACAAGTCGCGCCCGTCGCCTCCACTCCCACACGGGTCTCGCAGAGCGTCTGTTTCGTTGAGCGTCAGGACAAGGCCGCGATGCTCAGCCGCTTCCTGCGAGATGCAGGACGGTCGAAAACCCTGGTATTCTCGCGAACCAAGCGGGGCGCGGACAAGATCGCTCGGGTTCTCGAACGGGATGGGATTCGCGCCATCGCGGTCCACGGCAATAAGAGCCAGGCTCGCCGCCAGGCGGCGATGCGGGAATTCAATGCGGCCAGGCCTCCGGTCCTTGTCGCTACCGACCTGGCCGCCCGCGGACTTGATTTCTCGGACGTCAGGCAAGTCATCAATTACGATCTGCCCGACGTGCCGGAAACGTATGTCCACCGCATCGGCCGAACAGCTCGAGCCGGCGCTGCGGGAAACGCACTCTCCTTCTGCAGCGGCGACGAGAAGCATCTGCTTCGCATGATCGAAAAACTGACCGGTGCAAGAGTGCCCGTCGCGCAACTGGACCGTTCGCAGAATCGGTCTCAGAAGGATCCGTCAAATTGCTTACCAAAACCAGCACGCAGTTCGCGTCGGACGCGCGAATCCGTGGCACGGGCTGAAGCGTCAGAGAACACCGAAGTGACTGACGCCGAAACGCAGCCCGCGGTGAACCGCCAGGTTCCACGACACGCCCGTGGGCAAACGAACAGGACCGGGAAAAAGACACGCACCCGCAGTCGCGGCAAATCCAGCAGTCGACGAGCTCATCGCAACTCGCGCGCCGGCAACGGCTCAAAAGTTTCCGGTCAAGCCGAACGTTAGTGCGAGTCGCACGGAAGTGTAGCGTCTCCAGCGCTGTAAATCGCCGTGTCAATTGGGGAAAAAACCGCTACACTTACGCGAAACTCGCTGTAGTGCGTTCCATTCGCGGAACATCGCAATTCCCTGTTTCTATCGCGGTACGCCCCGAATATCTTCGTCCAACACGCCAAGTCATCGGAAATCGCATCGGTCACAGCAGACGCATCCCTTCCCCTGGCGTGGTCCACTATCAAGAGTGTACAATCAGGGGCAGGCTGTTTCGCATTCATTTCAAAGAGGGGGAGCCATGCTGTCGCCGTCCGAGATATCTGTGTTGCGTACCTTCCGCAAGTTCCTGATGACACAGGGCGAGATTCTCTGCTTCTTCGGAGCCGACCTCGAAAGACACAAAGCCGCGCTCCAGAAACTCATCAATCGAGACATGTTGGTGAAGGAACAATTCAAAGGCGCGTACTCGCTTACCCGTGCCGGCTTCGTCGCCATGAAAAGCTGCTAGTGCTCTGGAGGGTAAAGGGGTCAGGAGTCAATTGCCGGAAC
>CALBSZ010000529.1 GCA_937967665.1 uncultured Planctomycetaceae bacterium | reverse complement strand
GTTGAAACAGGACCCCATGGTCGCAGCCGCTCTGAAAGGCGATTTTGGCAAATTGCTCGCGGGTCCGCATCACGACGGTCTACTACGGATCATCGCCCTCACTCACTCCGGCATGACGACCGAAGAGTTTCAAGAGCGGGTTGAGGAATGGATGGCCAAGGCCCGGCACCCGCGTTACGAAAAACCGTACGATCAACTCACCTACCAGCCGATGCAGGAAGTGCTGGCCTATCTGCGGGCCAACGGCTTCAAGACATTCATTGTCTCCGGCGGCGGGGCCGATTTCATGCGGGTTTGGAGCGAGCGTGTCTACGGCATCCCACCCGAACAGGTCGTCGGGTCCTCTAGCCGCACGAAGTACGAACTGCGGTCGAGCGGGCCGGTGTTGGTAAAGACATTGGATTACCTATTCGTCGACGACAAAGAGGGGAAACCGGTCGGCATTCACCAGAGCATCGGACGCCGCCCGATTGCGTGTTTCGGCAACAGCGACGGCGACAAGGCTATGCTCGAATACACGACGATCAATAATTCTCGCCCCAGCTTTGGCCTAATTGTGCACCACACCGATGCGGAGCGAGAATATGCCTATGACGCGAACCCCAAGAGCAGCGGAAAACTTGTCGACGCCCTTGCCGACGCACCCAAACGTAGTTGGACCGTCGTGGACATGCAACGTGACTGGAACCAAGTTTTCAGCGACATGTCCGTAACGGCCATCGATGTGCTGCTCGATCCGGACGAAGTTATGCAAACACAAGCCAAGAAGGTCAATACACGCCTGCGAGGAGTTTACCCAGCAGGATTTGCTTTGGACGCGAAACATCGTCCTCACATTACCCTGGTTCAACGCTTCGTCCGGACGGAGGAACTGGACAACGTCCATGAGGCCGTCAAGAAAGTATTCGAAGAAACGAACTTCTCGGTAATGAAACTGGAAGCGTTCAAGCACTACTACATTCCGGACGGAGACACGGGTCTCGCGGGCATCGTCGTCCGGCCTACTCCGGAATTGGTCGAACTTCAAAAAGCCGTAATCAACGCCATCGCCCCATTCACAGTCAGCATTGGCTCGTCGACCGCATTCGTCACGACGCCCGATGATCGCGTTATAAATCCCGCTCTCATCAAATATGTCGAGGCATTTGTGCCTCAGTCTTCGGGTGAAAGCTTCAATCCGCACGTCACGACGGGTGTCGCTCCACGAAGTTATCTAGAGGAGATGCAGAACGAGCAGTTTGAGTCGTTCCAATTTGGACCAGCGGGAATGGCGGTGTATCAACTGGGCCAATACGGCACAGCGGCAAGAAAACTTACGGAGTGGAAGATCGATCCGTGATAGGACTCGGTGTGTGATTTACTGCGAAGCTTGAGTGTCAGGTGATGTCGCAACAGTTGCTGCTTGTAGCGCGAGACCAGATATCGTGAAATAACAACGATGTCGTGAATCGCCATACTGCCGAGCGAGATTACGCTACGGTGCCCATCCCCGGAGCAGCAGAAGACTTGTTGAGACATACTCAGTCTCCCAACAGCGCGTGTGGACTGTCGGTGACATGCAGAAGGATTGGATGTGGTTGACGATTCATTCGCCGCCGATTTCACCTGCAAATTTCCAGAATCTTTGCATGTGAAAGAACATGAACGACGCCGTCCAAGCGATCAGAATTGCGCCCGTCAAACCCTCGACGGCGGTCAACGCTCGTACGGAACGGCTGACCGGTACAACGTCGCCAAAGCCGATCGACGTATAAACCACGACCGAGTAGTAAGTGCAATTGAAGCCGTCGGGGATGGCGCCAACGAGGTCCGCCCCTTCGTGTAGAACCTCTAAAATGCGATAGGCCAGCCCAAACAAGCCGACTTCAATACCGTGGGCGATCAGGCAGCCGATGACCAGCATTCCGGCCCGGAATCGATTGGAATACCAGCGTTTTTCCTTGCGGAGCGAGATCGTGAGCAGGTGCAGGGCCTCATAGTGAATCGACACTGACGCCAAGACGACCCCGCAGGTGACAACGATCGTGGCGATTGTCGGAAGCATTTGGCGTCGGTTCCCAGGCGTTCTCACATTTGGCCATCAGTGTTTTGCGAAAAGACACCTGGTTAAAATGCCCACTGAAATTGCGTGTGGAATCCTGCGCCTTCGTTATTCAGCAGCGTTTTATAATCGGTTTCGCGCCAAGTGAATTCAAAACCGATCCGGAAGGTCTGGTTCAGATCCCACAACAGGTTGGCAAAATAGACGCTGTTGCTGATACGCCCCGCGGCACCGGGCGCATCGGGAACGTCGCCATCGCGCGGATCATCGATACCGTATCCAGCGTGGCTGTGCAGGTTGGCATTCCAGAAGTAAAAGAATTCGAGCCACGCGCCTGAAGAGCGGATGCCTTCGAGGGTTTCCGCATTGATATTTTGCAGGATGCCGCCGTTATAAGTTCCCAGCGTGCGGCCGGTGTACAATTCACCCGCGATTCCGAATGAGTCAGTCATTTTCCAATAGAGGTCGGTCGCGAGCCCCCAGACATCGGCGACGACGCGATCTTCGGGCGGTGCGGGAGTTGTGCGAATCTGACCGATAACACCCGAGACTCCGATCTCAAACGGGCGTCTTGCGGCCAGCCCAGCCCCTTCGATGGCACCCAAGCCTATGGCAGCACGACCTTCGACGTTCGGCCAGCCATTGTCTTCGCTCACGCGAAACGTGGGATCGATCGTGGTGGTGATGGGGTCACTGAGTGCGAATTGCAGCGTCAACTGCTCATCCTCGGCGGGATAAAAGTATCGTTCCAGGCGTACCTGTCCGCGGAATGAATTCCCGGCGTTGCCCGTGGCGGCCAACGCAGAAAACGGCAGTACGGTGGGCAGGCCAGGGCTGAACACGTCAAACTGCAAACCGGCGGCGAATCGCCAATCCTGGTTTTTCAACTCTCCGTAAGCTTGCAGCGGCAGGAAGCCGTACTGATCGACAATTACGGCATCATTGAAGAACATGGCCATCGCCAAACCACCGGATTGGAAATCGCCAACTTGCGGGCCGGTGAATGCGGCCCCCACCGTTGTCTGGCGAGCATGCAGCGAGACCGTGTTCTCGTCGAGGCCCCTTAATGAATCCGGCCCGAGAAAGAAGGGCACCGCTGGTGATACGGGACGAGCGGTGTTATAGAGCATATCCAGTTTGAGCGCCCCGAAGATGTTCACATTGAAGTAGGGGCTGAGCGTGGAGACGTGCGGACAGTCAATGCAGGGAGCCGGTGGCGTCGGACATTGGCAGGGATCGCAGCCACACGTACACGATTGCCCGTCGCACCCGACGATTTGACAGCCGTCACAAGCGACGTCGCCGCAATGCGGCGACTGCATCGACCAACTGACCGGCATGACGTTTTGATCACCGGCGTCAGCAGACGGTGTGTCAGAAGGAGTTGCCGTGTGGACCTCTTGCGCCCACGATTCTTGTACGTCATCGTGCGGCCCGGCCATCTCCTGTAGCAGCGCCGTTTGCAAACCGCTTGATGGCCCTGACGAGCTTTGCCCGAATGCCTGTTGCCCCACCAACGGAAACAAGATGGCATTTGCCAGAATCGTCGCCACAAATATCGAGAGCGACCTTCGCAAAGGATTCATTGCCATGGGCTAATTCTCACAAAGCGCCTAGGTTTACGGTTGTGTTGGCTGAGCTACGTAGTGCTATCCAGAGAAGCGCGTCGTGGGAGTCGATGGTTATCATCGAGCAACAAGCTGGTGAAACTTTGGCGATTTTGACGATTACGGCGATTTTGCCACCGACGGCAGGCCGCTGGGTGCTCAATAAGCGGACGCCAGCAAAAGAATGCGCGGCGGCTTAGAGCCGTCTTGAAACCGGACCACTAGTCCGTGACGGTTGTCACTTCTTACGGAATCTCCCCCATGTAACCAAGGACGTTGACAGCCGACCTGACCATAGCCAGGATACCCGCTCTAATGGGTTGCGGAAGCGCTGTCCAAGCATTGATCACTGTCGCCAGCTCCGGGGGAACATCAGCGTTTTGCGCAACAAGTGCGCCGCATTCTGCGCCGCTTTGGCCGTAAGTCCCGCAATTCCCCGGAGAATTTGGTGCGGGTTCAATTCCCGCCGCCTCCACTTTTCTGGCACTTGCGATCTTCGCAAGTGCCTTTTTTGTTGAGCACGCGATGTTTCAGCCGTACATTGAAAGCAGAGTGACGCCGCAACCACGATTCGTATCCAATCTAACCAAATAGGCTGTTGCTGAAAATGTCGTGATTGATTGGAACTCCCTGACATATCCGCCTGCCCCACCGCGAAGCGAAGTTTTCCCAGCCTTTCTCATAGGGGTTTTCTTCGTAGCGGCAGTGGTGCTGATCCCGTTTGAGGGAATCTGGGACAATCCGGCTGCCGTGGCGATCGTAGTTGCCGTTGCGGCAGCACTTTTTGTCGTCACCGTCGCAATACATAGGACTCGTGCATTGACAGCGGTTGCGTTGGTTCTGCTCGCATGGCAGTCAGTCATGGCGATTGACCAAGATCAACTCCCCCAAGCCTTCCGGGGCCTGTCGCCTCAATCCATCTCAGACTTGTCGTCGAGTTCTCGACTACTAATTCTGAGAGCGGGAGTTCTAGCTCTTCCATTTGCGATGACACTGATCCTGACATTTGCGATTCCCTCTGCGCGGCAGCGGTTTCGAGAGTATTTCCGATTTGGCAACTGGTGTGCGGGAATTAGCTGGCCGCTCCCCTGGTGGGGCGTGCCAGCAATGCCGTTCTGGATGCTTTTCGCCCTCACGCTGCCCGGTTCAATTCCAGCGTTCCTACCCTTTATCGATTGGGCAATGACAGCCCAGCGGTGGGGCACATTCTCATATGCCATGATCGTGATGATTCCTCTATTGGCCTTGCTCAATGCCTTTATGGAGGAGACGGTGTTCCGATTCGGTCTGATGGCACTTCTCTCTGATCATTTGAGTGTCCCGGCGGCGACGATTCCGGCAGCGGTCATCTTTGGATTCGTCCACTTCCACGGTGGTTATCCGAATGGGCTCTTGGGAGCGATGTTGCTGTCTTTGGGAGGATTCTTTCTCGGGTACTTCGTCGTCGTCCAAAAGGGGATTTCTGGTGCGGTGCTTTGGCACATGATCATGGATGTGGTCATCCTGTCGTGCGTGTTCAAGTAGAAAGGAAATCATTCAGAAAGGTCGCCATGTTTCAAGAAGTCAAGCCGTATCAGACGCCCGAAGAACTTGTGAAAGACCTCGATAACGGCGGGCGGTTCTACAACATTTTCACCAAGGCCGATGACAATGTGGTGACCTCTGCCGAACTTGTCAAAGCGGCAGGCGTTATCAGCAACGAGTATCTGGCGTTCCTGTTTCTGGAGATGGCACAGCACGATCTTCAACAGAGGGATCGGACAGTGATTTCGGACCTTCTCGAACCAGACCTTCTCGACCGCTACCAGAAAGCAAGACCCAACACGCTCAGCCCATCCAAAGTCAAAACGCAGGGAGAAGCTGGAAGGTCGCTCATCATCACCGGCTACCCAAGTTTCGTCGAGGACAAGGAAAGCTTCTCAGGCCTAG
>CALBSZ010000528.1 GCA_937967665.1 uncultured Planctomycetaceae bacterium | reverse complement strand
TCCGTCCGCGGTCGGTCGTAGTACATAGCATCGTCCCGTGGCTTCTCCCACATAGATCTTGCCGTCGCCGTAGACCATGCTGCCGAACATGATGCGGCCCAGCTTCTGCCGCGCGATGTCGGCGCCTGTCGCGGCGTCCATGATCCACAACGTGCCCCCATCGTCGATGGTGTACAGGCGGTCGCCCACCAGCAACGGTTGACAGCGCCCGATGGTCCGTCCCGGGATCTTCCAGAGCAAATCCTGTTCTGTGACCTCGCCAGTTGTGCGGCCGTCCAGCGCGAACAAGGCGCCAAGTACCGTCGTGTCCGACGCATTTTGCTCGCTGTGCCCGCAGTAGACGATCCCGTTCACCACCAGTGGCGTTGTATTGATGCCGCGACTGGACGCGTCGTATTTCCAAAACGTCTTGCCCGTGCGCGGTTGCAGAGCATAGATGTCACCGTCCCCCGCGCCGAAAATCATCGCGGCCTGACCGTTCAGGCTGGCAATCACAGGCGTGCTGTAGGTGGTGTCTTCCGGGCGCAGCCGCGTGCTGGCAATCCAGACCGCCCTGCCGTCTTGCTTGTTGAAGGCGATGAAGCGATGCGCCGGCATGGCCATGTCGCCCCACCCGGTCGTGACGCCGCTGATGATCAAGAGGTCTTCGAACACGATGGGCAGATTTGTGCGACCGCCATAGGTCGACAACATCCCATATTCTTCGCTTAACGAATGCGACCAGAGCCGTACTCCGGTCGCGCCGTCCAGGCACTGGAAGAAGCAGCCCAGTCCCAGCGAATAGATCTTGCCCGTCGCCGGGTCGCCCACCACGCTGGACCAGCCGACGCGTTCGGCGGGTGCGTCGGAGAGAAATACATTATTGACCGTTTCCCACAGCAATTCGCCCGAAGCCGGATTCAAGCAGACGACTTTCTCCCCTTCTTGCGTTGTTTCAGGATAGGCTCGGCAAATTGTGTAAAGCCGCCCGTTCATGAAGATGGGGGTCGAACGTGTCGCGTACTCCTCTTTACGCCACAACAGGTTGTCGCCGCTGGGAGACCACTGTTCGGGCAGTTGCCGTTCCAGCGAGGTCCCGTTTTGCCACGGACCACGCCAATGAGGCCAGTCGAACGGGTCGGCGGCACCGGCGGGCGCGGCCACAACCGCAATCCAACCGGCTACGAAAATAAGGGAGGCTGCGGCGACGGCCTTGGCCGAGGAAGCAGAACGTTGGCCTGACATCGATCTCATGGGATCCTGGGTTAAAATGTTGGCAGGTGCGTGTCCGATGACGATGGCATCTTTCGTGCCAGTTCCGATTTGTAACAATTACGTGACTCAAAGGCGTCTTCCCGCACGCAGCTGGATTGACTTTAACCAGCGTGAACACCGGCAATACACCTGATCGTCCTTCGAGTACACCAGGAGCAGAGGAACGGTAACTTGCGCGGTCCCAGCGACGAACTTTGGAAAGCCTATGAAGCGACCGACTATTTGGCGGATACGCCCTGGGGGACACTGTCCATTCGCATCGGCCGGCGGAACGCGCGGTTGGATGCCCTCCTGGCTCGGTTTGACGCGAAAACGTGGGCGTTCGTCACCGCACACAACCCTGGTTCCGAATTGCTGGATGACGCCAGCAACGCCGCGCGACACGAACTCCTGTTGGCTGCCATCGAACGGCGGCGGTTTCCCTGTTTCCCCGGCCGCGGCTGCGGAGAGGACGGCACCTGGCCTGCGGAGGAAAGCCTGCTGGTCATCGGTATCTCGCCGGAGCAAGCCGCCGAAATCGGCCGGCTGTTTGGCCAGTATGCGGTCGTCTGCGGATGCCTCGGCGATCCCGCCGAGCTGTTCCCTTGCCGAACCCCGTAGGGCACGCTCCGCGTGCCGCAGAGCAACTCCGGGATTCACCAATCGTTCCGAAACGCAGCAAACTCTTGGAAAGATAAGGAATCTCGGCATGCTAAGCATGCCCGACAATCATCGAATTCCGGCACGCGTGTCATAGCAGCATCGAAGGCGTTGGGATTGACGGAAAAACCTATCGATTACGGAAAAATCACTTTATAATGCGACAACTTCCCGCTTCACCGCTTCCGGAGACCTCAGTATGGCCGTCATTCACGAAATCTTTCCGTACCTGCGGGTTCGCAACGCGAACGCCGCGATCGAATTCTACCGAGAGGCATTCGGAGCCGAAGAAAAATTTCGCCTCACGGACCCGGCGGGACGTATCGGGCACGCGGAGCTCAAGTTTGGTTCGTTTACGGTCATGCTGTCGGACGAGTACCCCGAGTATGGCATCCAGGGTCCGCAGGCTTTCGGCGGTACCGGTTCCTCCGTTCACCTGCACGTGGACGACGTGGACGGTGTCACGGCCAAGGCGGTGGCCGCAGGTGCCCAGCTGATCATGGCGCCGGCCGATCAGTTTTATGGCGAGCGGTCTTCGAAGGTAATCGACCCATTCGGCCACGAATGGCTGCTTGGATCGCAGATCGAAGAGCTCACCCACGAAGAAATGCAGCGGCGCTTCACCGACATGATGACGGGTTCGAACTGAGTCCGTCGTCCGTGATTCCGACATGTACGGCATGCCCTACTTGCTGTAGGGCACGCTCCGCGTGCCGGTCTGCGGTCAACACCGACGCTTTCGTTTACTTCTCGATCGCATACAGCGCAGCGAAGGTGCGCAAGTACAAGCGGCCGTTGGAGATGGCAGGCGAGGCGGAAATCTCCTCTTGCATGTTGTTTTCGGCGACGATCGAGAATTCTCGCCCCGCCTTTACGACCGTAACGATGCCGTTTCGAGCGGTCAGGTAGACGTGTCCAGCGGCGTAAACGGGTGACGCGCGATGCCGCTCGCGTGTCGTCCGTTCTTCATACAGTTGTTCGCCAGTCCCCGCATCCATGACAATCAAATTGCCGTTTTCGCGACAGAGGTAGACCAATCCGTCGTGGACCAGCGGCGAGGGGACATCGGGGGTGTTCTGAGGACGTCGCCACCAGAAAGCGTCCTCCCGGGCGGTAATGTCGCCGTCCACAGCGGGCTTGATACCGAACACGGGCCCGTTTTTGGCCGAGGGGACCACGATCAAGCCGGGAGAAACAACGGGAGACGAAACGAAACGCAACGTGGGATTGTAATCGCCCAACGGATTCAGCCCGCCGCAGCGCCACAGTTCATGTCCGTCTTTCAGATCATGGGCCACCACGTAGTCCGCGCCATGGGACAGCAGGAACTCGCGCTGGTCGTCCCGGTAAAGCGTCGGCGACGCGTAGGAATGCTCGCATTCGTTCCTGGCATCGCTGGGGCGTTCCTGCTTCCAAATCTCGTTGCCCGTGGCCTTATCGAGCGCCACCACGATCGCCTCGCGAGTGGATGGATTGCCTTCGCCGTGAATGAGCTGCAGGTAGAGTCGATCGCCGTCCAGCACGGGTGTGGACGTCATCCCGAAAGCGATCTTGAGCTTGCCATAGCGCGTCTGCAGGTCCAGCTTCCAGACCTCCGTTCCGTCAACCGTGTAGCAGGCCAGCCAGCCGTTGGCCATGAAGGTCCAGACATGTTGGCCATCGGTGCAGGGGCTGGGCGAGGCGCTGTTGCCTTCGTCGCCGCGCACGTCCTTGTTGCCGGAGCAGACCGTTTGCCTCCACTGCTCCTTCCCGTTGGTCCCCACACAGATCAGGACGAGGTCGTTATCGGCGACCGAAGTGACAAAGATGCGGTCCTCCCAGATAATCGGCGTCGCGCCTCCGGGCCCGGGAAGCGGAAACCGCCACGCAACGTTTTCCGTGTTGCTCCAGTGGGTGGGGACGGAGGTCTCCGCGCTGATGCCGTTCAATCGGGGGCCACGCCACTGCGGCCAGTTCTCGCCAAACGCCTCGGGTGCCAGGGTGAAAAGAAAGACGGCGATGACGTGGGGACAATAACGCATGGCGGGATCCTTCAATTGAGGTGTGCTGATGTCGGAGATAGCCGCCAGTTTGCCGAACTGCCAGCACAACGTCAAGCTGCGGTGTTGCCAGGCGGGACGTGGATGACTCATTACGCACTGTATTAACACCGGAGAAGCGTGCCTGTGCAGGAGCGACACGCCCCACTGAATCTTGGATTCCGCGGACTCGTTTCACTCGAACCCAGCCACACATCACACCAACGCCTGCTTCGAAACAGGACCTAAACACGGCTCCAGCGATTTCGACGGTTCGGCGGCTTTTTTCGTGAGTCGGAATCCGGGATAATAAGTCGTTGTTGGGTGGCGGACAATCATGAGCACAGCGAAAATTCAAGTCATCGATTCCCACACCGGTGGGGAACCTACGCGGGTTGTCGTATCGGGCGGACCGGATTTGGGCCGCGGGACCATCGCCGGGCGGCGTGACGCGTTTCGTGAGCATTTTGATGACTTTCGGCGCGCTGTCGTCAACGAGCCGCGTGGCTCCGATGTCCTCGTCGGCGCTCTGCTCTGCGAACCGTTCGAACACGATTGCGATGCTGGAGTGATCTTCTTCAATAACGTGGGCTACATCAACATGTGCGGGCATGGCACGATCGGTCTGGCGGTGACGCTGGAACATCTCGGGCGCATCCAGCCGGGCACGAACAGGCTGGATACGCCGGTGGGCGTTGTTGAGTTCCAGTCCCATGGGAACGGCGTCGTCTCTGTCGAAAACGTGCCCAGCTATCGCTTCCGCAAAGACGTGCAGGTGACCGTGGATGGCTATGGTACATTCGTGGGCGACGTCGCCTGGGGCGGAAACTGGTTCTACCTGATCCACCAGCATCAGGAGGCATTGAAGCTGGCGAATGCCGAACGATTGACCGAGGTGGCTTGGGCCATCCGGCGCGTCTTACCGGGATTGGGGATCACCGGCGCGGACGGCGCGGAAATCGATCATATCGAACTGCTCGGCCCCTCCCACGTGGCCGATAGCAAAAACTTCGTCCTTTGCCCTGGGAAGGCCTACGACCGATCACCTTGCGGGACCGGGACGAGCGCGAAGGTCGCCTGCCTGGTCGCGGACGGGAAACTTCGACCTGGCGAAAAGTGGCGGCAGGAGAGTATCGTCGGCAGTATTTTTGAAGCGACGGCGCGCGTCGTCCACAACAACATCATCCCCACCATCAAGGGTTCCGCCTACATCACCGCCGAATCGACCTTGTTCCGCTGCGGCGACGACCCGTACCGCGACGGCATCAGTGCAAGTTAGAATCGACGGAGCCCGTGAATCCAACTTGCCCCGCTGCCAGCGATTCGGAAGCCAAAAAGTTCATGCACAAAGTTCCCCAGAAGATCGTCGTTGTTGGCGCCGGCGTGATCGGCACCGCCAGCGCCTACTATTTGTCTCGATCCGGCTGCCGGGTTTCGATCATTGATAGCGGTACGTTCGCGAACGGATGCTCGCATGCCAACTGCGGTTTCGTGTCGCCGAGTCACGTGTTGCCGCTGGCCATGCCCGGCGTCGTATCGAAGACACTGAAGGCCATGTTCAAGAAGCATTCTCCCTTCTACATCAAACCGCGGATCGATCCCGACTTGTGGAAATGGCTGCTGGCATTCTGGGCCAGGTGCAATCACCGCGACATGATCGAATCGGGATGGGGCCGGCATGCCCTGCTGACATCGTCGCGAACGCTGTACGAGGAACTGATCACCGCCGAGTCGCTGGCTTGCGAATGGCAGACGGCGGGAATGCTGTTTGCCTTTCAAACGAAACGGGAACTGGAATCTTATGGCGAACTCAACCGGCTCCAATCGGAGACATTTGGGGTCGCGGCCCGCCAGATCGGCGGCGACGAGTTACTTGACTTCGAACCGGCTTTGAAAGCGGGCCTGGCGGGCGCGTGGTACTACGAATCGGACGCCCACCTGCGGCCGGATCGCCTCATGACTTCCTGGCGCGACGTCTTGCTGGAACGCGGGGTGACGGTCCACGAAAACTGCGCCTTTGTCAAGTTCGGCCAGGCCGGGACGACGGCGCGCTCGATCCTCACCACCTGCGGCGAAATGCCGGCGGACGCGTTTGTCTTTGCCACCGGGGCGCTCACCCCGAAGCTGAACGCACACCTGGGCCTGAACGTGCCGATTCAACCCGGCAAGGGATATTCCATCACGATGCCGCGACCGCGGAGCTGCCCTCGCATGCCCGTGATTTTTCCGGAAAAGAAGGTCGCCGTCACGCCGTTCCAATCCGGCTATCGACTCGGATCGACCATGGAGTTCGCCGGCTACGACACCACGTTGAACCGCGGGCGACTAGAAATGTTGAAGGTCGGCGCCGCGTTATTCTTGCAGGAACCGTATTGCGATCCGGTGGAGGAAGAATGGTTTGGCTGGCGTCCAATGACGCCCGATGGACGTCCCTTCGTCGACCACGCGCCGCACCTTTCCAACGTCTGGATCGCCGCGGGACACAATATGCTGGGACTCAGCATGGGGCCCGCCACAGGCAAGCTGATCGCCGAACTCGTGACCGGACAGCCGCCGCATATCGACCCGGATCCCTACCGCCTGCGCCGTTAGGGTGCGGCAGCGGGAATGACATCCTGGGTAACCAACCACTTGATGGCCGCGGACTGCCAGGCATCCCACATCGGTCCCTGGTAGCCGTTCAGGCCGTGGCCGCCGCGGGGCAATTCCAGGTACTCGCTGGCCACCCCAGCCTGCTGCAGGGCGGCGTGGAACCGCCGACTGTTCTCGGGCACGACGACCTTGTCGTCCTGGGCGTGGGCCAGGAACGCCGGCGGGGTATCCTTGGTGACTTGTGTTTCATTCGAGAATAAAGCGACCTCGTCCGCGGTCGGGGTGTTTCCCAGCAGATTCCGCCGCGAACCCCCGTGCCCGATTTTCCCCATGGAAATCACGGGATAAATCAAGATCATGAAGTCTGGCCGGCAACTCTGGCGATCGATCAAATCAGGTGCCTGCGGATCGCCATGGTCGAAATGCGTGCCGGCCGTCGAAGCCAAATGGCCGCCTGCCGAAAAGCCCATCACGCCAACCCGTTTCGGCGCGATCTTCCAGGCGTCGGCGTTGGCGCGCATCATACGGAGGGCGCGTTGGGCATCGCGCAGCGGAACCTCACAGCGACCGCGCGGCAATTCGTATTGCAGGACAACTCCCGTGATACCAAACCCATTCAGCCAGTTTGCGATGCCGTGCCCCTCGGCGCCCGTGACCAGGCCGCCGTAGCCGCCGCCTGGACAAATGACCACAGCCGCTCCATTTGCCTCTGCCGGCCAATGCACCGTCAGCGCCCCAGTCCGAGTCGCATCCGTCGGCCACAGCGGAATCTTTTCGGACTTGCGCGGAGCGTCCGCGGCATAGAGGGGACAAGCGATCTGCCCGCCGCTGATGACGAGCAGGGCGAGACAAACCATTCGTGGCCGGCTGACAATGGCGAACATAGGTCGGACCTCCCGGTGGTGGTGCATCCCATCATAGCGCCGGCGTCGCGCGGATACAACAACCCC
>CALBSZ010000527.1 GCA_937967665.1 uncultured Planctomycetaceae bacterium | reverse complement strand
AAGGGACGATCGTGGATCGAGAGATAGACCACTTCCCATATCCTGAAGGAATGGTTAATGCAAGCTTGGTGCAAAGCATCGAAAACGAAGGGGTTGATTTTCATGTATTCGCGGTAACGATCGCGGGCACGTTTGAAGTGGCCAAGGGTGTCAATCCCGCCCGCGCCGGATTTTGGTTTCTACGGCACGTCATCGGCGTCGCTAATCGCTTGCGCGACACGGCGCAAGGGCTGTCCGACAACGCAGGAGGCTTGGTGATCCCGACCAACCTTCGTCTTGAACGCGATAAGTTTAGCTATACGACCAGCGCGTCGATCACGTTACGGGTGTTCGGGTGCGTGCGCGACATGCTGCAACTGTCCGGCATTTACGAGTCCGTGCCGGGGACGTCCTACGGGACGTGGATCGCCTCTCTCAATCGCAAAGGCGTCGGAACGATGTCAGGCGTGTCGAAGTACAAGTTCGCCGACAGCAACACGCCGACCGTTGGCCTGTGCAATGGCGACGTGAATCGTCTGCCTCCGGTCGGCAACGATCGCCACAACTTCGTAGAACCGCGAGTGCAACGCGAAAGTTTCCAGCTGCTGTGCGACTCGATCACCGAACAGAATAGCTATCTCAGTTATCACAGCAAACTCAACACTCTAACGCTCGAGAATATCCAGATTCATCGCCGAGCGAAGTTCTGGAGAGGCATTGGCGCGGCATTCGCCGTCGGCAGTTTGATACCGTTGGCTAAGCCAATCATCGGCGCGAATGCTACCGCCCAACGATTCAACGATGCGGCTAACGAGGTGCAGTACTCGAGCGAGGGCGATACGTTTATCGTCGCGCACGGGTCCGCCGCGCGCATCAAGTTTGCCCCGCGGCCGCCCGACATTCAGACGCTGCCAAATGGAACGCGGTTGCACAAAATTGCCGAAAAAATAAGCGACGTGGAAGCGGTCGCGGACTTTTTTGGCTGTCCGGTGTTGCAAATTAAATGGACCATCGTCTATGTTGCGAAGGGTTACGTGCCCTCGATCGATGCTCCCAACAACGATAAGACGCTCTGTCATGTAGGCGCCATTCGCCAACGAGATTAGCGATGCCGAATAAGCTCGACCTAGGTGAAGACGAAGCGATTATCGAAGTCACGATGAACGGCGTCGATTTTCACGTTGACGCATTCGACGCTGCCGAGAACATCGGTCACTTGGCGGCGCTGCATCGTTCCGCCCCCGCGTTGTGTCTCAATTGCAGCTCGCAATTCACGCTTGAGATCGATCCGAAGACGCGCGAAACGCCCGACGGCAATATGCTCGTGTGTCCGAAATGCGATAGCACGCAGACGCGCGCACCGATCGAAGTCGATCAAGCGGTGTCGGAATGGCTCGTCGAACGCTTCAATCTTCCGCACTGTTCTTTGCGGGCGGCGCGCAAATTTCAGAACTACGTCGACGACGTGTGTCGGCAAGTAAAAAAAAATGGGAGCCCTTCGCCCGAATCGCCTACTTCTACGGCGTCGACGCCGGAGGAGCCGCCTACGAGCGCGTGGGGACCACTTACGTAAAAACGCCTTGGCCGCGATCCCGCGTCGAGTCATATCTTGCCGTCCTCAAAAAGTTTCAAGCGTTAGAGCGACTCACCACACGATCGGACACGACAAAAGACCTGTCGGCCGATCAAATTTATCAGCTGGTGGTCGACGCTACCGGCGACAAGGACCAAGCGAACGACATCGCGACGCAGCATCACGTTAATCGACAAATCCAGAATGTTACCACGAGTATCCCGCCACCAGCCAAGAAACCGAACGCGGATGACTACTTCCCACGCAACGTCTAATCGACAGTCTGATGATCTCGGACGACCAATATCAGGAAGTGATCGACCTGCTCGCGGACGGGGAACTAAGTCGCCGACAGATTGGTCGAAAGGTCGGCGTGTCTCATTCCACAGTCGCGCGGATCGCCATGGGGGCCGTTCGCAAGCCGTCAGACCGATTGGCGGGCATGTCTACCCGAAAAGCGGCGCGGCCATCCAAGCCGCATCGTTGTGAGAAGTGTGGTGCACTGATCGTGACAGTGCAATGTATCGAGTGTCTTGCTAGTTCAGGAAAGGACAAGATATGAGCCGAGCGCGTATCGAGGCAGCGTTTAAGCAGCAACGCGAGTTGTTGGGACTCACGAACGAACTCACCGTGCCGAGTTTATTCGTCGTCGCCGAGGCGATGTTAGAAAACCGACTTATCGCCGAGGAAGATCGCGGTATCTTCACCGAGTTTATTGTGCAAGGTGCCCGCGAACTTCTCAGCGGTCGAATTGACGAGAGGTTCGTTACCAGTGTCGCCACGGCGACTGAGCATTTGATGCTGGGCTTGTACGAATTGTGGCTAGTGCCGCAAGGCGAGTCGGCAAACCCGATCACCGGCGTAGCGCATGGCGAAACGGCCAATACGCCACCGACGGACGCGACAGCGGAGCCATCCGCCGATGCCGCGGAAAACCAGGAGCCAGAAGCCGCCAGCGATCAGGGGCCGTCGCAGGTCACTAGTTCGCGTGGCGGTAGCGTGCCGGCCGAGCCCGCCGGCGTGCATGGCGAATCGACGGAACCGCCTACGACCGGCTAGCGTCGTCCTTTGGTAACGATCCCCGCGCTCCGGTCGCTCGTAGTTTGGTAAGAAGGAATAGTCGTGACCCATTCCCAAAACGAATTGCGTCGACCGGAGCCGGTGTTGCCGTCGCCCCCAAAGCTCGTTTATGTCAAATGGATCGACGCTCGACAAGAAAGCGGACCGTATTTGCAACACGAGATGAGTTCGGTCATGCTGATCGAAAGTGCCGGCATTCTCATTGAGCAAACCGACGAGTGTCTCTCGCTGGCAGACGATCGTTGGCCCGATTGGTCGGAGGCCGAGCAGGACCACAGCTACCGCGAAATTATGCACATTCCGATGGAGTGCGTACGAGACGTGCAGTTTATCGAGTTCGTCCGCGGCCACGGGGTGGTTGCCTATACCCCTACGGCGGCCACGGTATAATTGCCGCAGACCTAACCCCGGAGTCGATTCGATGAAGCAAAGTTCGCTCGCAATCGCCATACTGTTTCTGCTTGTCGCTGGTTGCATCTTCATCGGTCCGGTCGACCCGCCCGAGCCGCCATCGCCAGACCCTGTGATTCCCGACGTCGTGCTCGTCGATTCGGGTCCGGTCACCTCCCAGCGTGATGGCGAAATCATCGAAAGGTTGCGGATTGTCAGCGATGGAGACGGCATCACGATCAGGCACGACGGGGTTACGGTTAAGCTTGTCGAAGTGCATCATCGCAACGGGCACGGCATTCGCGTGCAAGGGTCTCGCGCCACAACGATTAGCGACGTCTACATTTCGCACGCCGGAGCGCCGGAGACGGGTGCGAACGAAAGCGAATGCAACAACATTCACGTCGTCGCGTCGCCGGAAACCTTGATCGAAACCGCCTACCTGGAAAAGGGTAGCTCGGGGGTATGGCTGGTCGACTCGCCGAATTCCACGGTACGCGAGGTGCATGGCTTCGACTTTCGTGGCCCGTTTCCGCGCGGTCAACTCGTGCAGTTCGACAAAAGCGACGATTCGCTGCTCGAAGACTTCAGCAATGTTAATCCGCTCGAAACGTCGTGGGTCGAGGATAACGTGTCGGTTTATCAGTCCGACCGATGCACGATTCGGCGCGGAATCATCGACGGAAACAACGACAAAACGGGTGTCGGGGTCATGCTCGAGTTTGCCGACGAATGCGTTGTCGAAGACGTCGATACCATCCGCCAGGGCAACGGCTCTTTTAGCAGCTACCCCGGGACCAACAACGTGTTTCGTAGGTGCCGAGCGATGGACAACTACTGCGGGCCGACGGCCAAGGGCGATGGACCGCCGACGAGTGGGTCGTTGATCTTCGCCAGCAGCCCCGAGGCGCAAGGCACCGTGTTCACCGAATGTGCCTACTGGAACGCATGCAACCCGAACAATATTCTGTGGAACCGAAGTACGGTTACCACGGCCGACATTCGCGAGCAGGAGTTTGAACCGCAGCCGATTCAAGTGATCGATCTGCCTTGGCGAAAGGACGAACGATGAGCGACGCCGTGAAGTTGTTAAAACACGACCTGGTCACCGCGCTGCCGGACAACATCGAATTGTTGTCGACCGACACGCTGTGGGAAGCGCTGCGGGCAATCCTGGCCGATGGTCGCTTCGACGCCAACGACGAGCCGCACGTGGTCGATGTCGTTCTTGAAATCATCGACGAATTTATCGTTCCGCGGCAACCGATTGCCGGCCGTATCGCGCGTCGCGTCGCGCCGGTTGCGATCGGTTTGCTGTTCGCGTCGATTTTCGAGTCGGCGTAATCGTTTCGTCACGTCTTGTCCGCCGATGATGTCCCATGCACTACGACGGCTCCAAAATCTGTGCGGTGCCCGACGCGCTCGGCGGCGGCGACTGCCAATGGCCGATGCGCGAGGTCACCGTCTACAGCGAGGGATTGCTCGGCCGTGTCGATATCGAAGAGGCGACCCGTCAAGCGGTGGACGGGTGGAATCGCGTCTGTGGTATCAATCTGCGGCCGTCGGCCAATCGAGCGACCGCCCATATCGTTGTGACCAAGGGCGGCATTGACGGGCCAGCGGGCACCCTGGCGTGGAGCGAGCTGCCGTGCTTCGGTGGCGCCCGGATTCGACAGCTCACGCAACGCTACGACATCAACGAGGCGTGGGTGATCGCAGAGAATCCCGCACCGCATCAAATCGACCTGGTGCGCGTGATGTGCCACGAGCTGGGTCATGCGATCGGCATCAGCCATATCAGCAACGGCAATCTGATGCAGCCAGCGTATGACGGGCGCATTCGATGGCCGAAACGTGGCGACATCCAAGAAGCTCGGTCG
The DNA here is from genome assembly GCA_937967665.1 of uncultured Planctomycetaceae bacterium. Classification (GTDB taxonomy): domain Bacteria; phylum Planctomycetota; class Planctomycetia; order Pirellulales; family Pirellulaceae; genus CALBSZ01. Next base: position 1,869 of record CALBSZ010000527.1, on the reverse strand, counting down.
CGCTACGGGCTGCCGGCCGAGATTCCCGACGAGCCGGATGATCCTGGCGTTCCTGGAATTCCCGGCGAATGCCTCGGGATGTCGCCCGATGAATGGCAGACAATCTTCAAAGCCGGATCGCTGTTGGCTAAGAAGATCGGACCGCTGCTGACCACGGATCAACGCCAACTTATCGAGCGTATGCTCAGGCGGTAGGCATGCTCCCATTGCTGTTGGCGATGGCAATTACGGTGCCCGAGCAGACGCACACGGAAGCGGACGCCGTCGGCTGGGCGTTCGAGGCGTTGCTCAAGTACGAGCAAGAGGAATGGCCAAATATTCGCTTCGTCTATGTTCCAGCGTGGGGAGACGCGGAATGGATCGGCGCCACAAATGTTGCCGTCAACCTCGCCGCTAGCCATAGCCGAACGCTGCATCCCGCCGACGTTCACGCAGGCGGGTATCTACTGGCATTCAATCTATCCCGTCTCGCGCCGCACCCGAAGCAACTGAAAACGCTACGCGCTACGTGGGATTCGTTGGCCATCAACGATCCGTATTTCCACGTCCCCGCGATCAACCAACAGAAGGGCGGCGCGGTGGCAATACTCGCCCCGCATCTTCAGCAGGCCGTCGCAGTCCGGGCCGAGCAGACGAAGCAGACGGAGCGGCTTGATGTGCTGTTGGCGACCATGACGGGCTCGCCCGGGGTCGTTTACCGCGCCGACTTTCTGATCGAACAACTGCTTACGAGTTTGCGTGGTCGCTACCTCGACTTCCGACAAATCGATTTGAGCAAGCCGGCCAAGGGTTCGACGCAGTTTCGGCGAGAAGCCGCGAAGTACGGGTTTTTTCCAAAGGAGTCCCGGCTGCAGCAGGGCGAAAAAGGGGAGCTAATGCTGATCGCCGACGTGACGGGAAAAAGTCGCGTCGTGCAAACCATCTTTGGCACTGCCAGTCAGCAGCCACTAGCCAGCACGTTCGACTTCGCCGATGAGACCACGCGCCCGGATGAACAATTCATCCGCAACGTGGTGTCATTCGATGCCTTTCACGACGCGGGCGAACACTTCGTTCCGATGCGCAATGGATTGATCGAGTTCATCCTCACCGACGGAGACGGCAACATCCAGAAGGCGGCGCCTCCGGAAGTGGTTGCCGATCATACCAAGCCGAATGGGCACACGAAGCAACTTGAGGCGGGTATGTCGTGCGTCGTTTGCCACATGACTAGCGGAACGGGAATGTACCAGACGGCGCGTAATGACATGGAATTCTTGCTCGGCGCGGACGTCGATTTTTTCGGCGACGACTTCACGCTGACCGACAGCGACGGCAAGGCAGTCGTGCTGAGCCGCGCGGAAGCGGTCGATTTGGTCGCCGGTCGGTTCGGCCAACGCATTGACGAACCAGACGGCATCCTGGGGCGCGCGCGACGAGATTTCGCACGAGCCATCGCCGTGCTGACGGACTATCCGATCGAAGCGGACGGCCCCGACGCTGTCTATCGGGCGGGGATCAAAATCCAGCAAATCTACCACGGCTACCGATATGCGCCGGTCGACGCGCAGCGGGCGTGCCAAGAGCTCGGCTACAAAGTGGATCGTCCGCGGGCTTTAGAGACTTTTCGTCGCCTCGCTCCGGCCCCGGCAGCAGGCAGCGAGGAAGATATCGTGATAGCTATGGTCCGCGCGGGTGCTATAATCAAGCGCGACGATTGGGAAGCTATCTATGCGGAATGCGCTCAGCGCGCCGCCGCCGTTCACGCAGCGAAAGGGAAGTAAGCCATGATCCGTTGCTTGATACTCGCCACCCTGTGTCTGTGTTGCAACATCGCCGACGCGGGTCGACCGTGTCGAACGTGCCGCAAGGTGGTAAAGGCCGTGCAAC
>CALBSZ010000526.1 GCA_937967665.1 uncultured Planctomycetaceae bacterium | reverse complement strand
CCTCAAGGGACCAGTATCAGCGCGGACGAGAACCACGATGCGGACGACCTGAAAGCCCGCAAGTTTGAAGACGAACCGTGGTTTGCGAAACTACCGCCGTCGTTGCGCCAAGCGATCCAGTCGAAAGCCAATCGCGAAGCGCCCCGCGGCTATGAAGAAAGATTGCGTCGTTATTTTCAAGCCATTGACTAAGGAATTGTGTACCCGAGAGATCCGGAAATCGAGCCGCCCAGACTGGCCGCGAGAACCGGATGGCCGATTCGACGGCGGTCCTGATCTGCGCGGCAGGCGGACGGTTCTGAATTCAGGCAAAACAAGTTGACATCAGGAGTGCGGCTCGAATGGGAGTCGCGCAACACCGGCAATACAACCATAGGAGACCCAACTGTGACAGAGACCCCGAAACAAGATGATTTAGCAGCTGTTGAACATTGCAAGCAATCGTACCAACGAATTCGAGAAGAGTTGGCAAAAGTAATCGTCGGCCAGGACGACGTCATCGAGCAAGTGTTGGTGGCCATGTTCGCGCGCGGCCACGCACTCCTCGAAGGTGTCCCAGGGCTGGCGAAAACCCTGCTGATTAGTTCACTTTCCCAATCGCTGCACCTGTCGTTCAAGCGAATTCAATTCACTCCCGACTTGATGCCCAGCGACGTGACCGGCGCGGAAGTGATCCAGGAAGATCCGGAGACCCATGCGCGGCATTACAAATTCCTGCAGGGGCCTATTTTCGCCAACATGCTGCTGGCCGACGAAATCAACCGCACACCGCCCAAGACGCAGGCTGCCATGCTGGAAGCCATGCAGGAACGGCAAGTCAGCGCCGGCGGCGAAATGCACTCGCTCCCGGCTCCGTTCTTCGTGCTGGCCACCCAGAATCCGATCGAGCAGGAAGGGACCTATCCGCTGCCGGAAGCCCAGTTGGACCGCTTCCTGCTGTACATCAAGGTCGACTATCCGACGGGCGCCGAGGAATGGGATATTGCCCGCCGCGTGACGACCGGACAGCTTGGCACCATCTCCCCGTGCATGACCGGCGACGAAATCCTGCAGCTGCAGCAGCTGGTCACCCGCGTTCCCGTCAGCGACCAGGTACTCGGCTATGCCTGGGCGCTGGTCCGCGCTTCGCGTCCGGGAACGAACGAGGCGCCGGAATTCGTCAACAACTGGGTGAATTGGGGAGCGGGCCCGCGTGGTGTCTTGACACTGGTGACCTGTGCCAAAGCGCGTGCCATCCTGCACGGCAACTACCATGCGACCGTGGCGGATGTTCAGGCCGTGGCCAAACCGGCACTGCGTCATCGAATCGCCGGCAATTACACCGCGCAAGCGAACAACGTCAACAGCGAAAAGCTCATCGAGATGCTCATGGAGGCGGTACCGGCGGACAAGGAATACAAGAAGCCTGAAGGAGCCGCCGCATAGCTCGGTTGTTTGCACCTGGCGGCGCAGCGGTCATTGGGTCGCGCTGCCTGGACTTCACGGAAGTCACCGCACGGCTCGAAACGCCCTGGCCGGCGATCGTTGCGAGCTCGGTGTTCCGCCATCACGAACAAAGTAGAAAATCATGTCCACCACAATCCTGAATCGCTATCTCAATCCGGAAGTCCTGACGCGCATTGCCGACCGGCATCTGGAGCCGAAAGGGCTGGTTGTCGGGAACCTGGCGGGTGCCCACAAGTCGCCCTTGTCGGGCTTCGCCGTGGAGTTCGCCGGGCATCGCGAGTACGTACCGGGAGACGACCCGAAGCATGTCGATTGGCGTGTGTACTTCAATCGGGACAAGTATTTTGTCAAACAGTACGAACTCGAAACCAATTTCGTCTGCCATCTGGTCCTGGATGTCAGCGCGTCGATGCGATACGGCGACGGCGGCGAGCAGAAGTTAATGTACGCCGCTCAGATGGCGACGGCATTGGGCTATTCGATCATTCGCCAGAGCGACAAAGTCTCCCTGGCAACCTTTGACGATCGGATTCGAGGTTTCGTGACGCCCAGCAATTCGATGGGGCAGGTGGTCCGCATGACGCACCACCTGGAAGAAATCGAACCTGTCGAAAAGACGGATATCTCCAGCTGCCTGAACGACCTGGTCAGTCGCATGGGACGCCGTGAAATCGTATTGATTTTCAGCGACTTCTTCGTCGACTTGGAGCAGTTGGAAGCGGCCCTGCAGCGGATGCGGTTCAACAATCACGAAGTCGTCCTGTTCCAGATCATGCACCAGCACGAAATCAACTTCGAATTCGACGGCATGATCAAGTTCATCGGGCTCGAGATCCCCGACGAACTGTTGGCACAGCCCGAGGACCTGCGCCGCGGGTACCTGCAGGCGGTAGAACGGTTCAATGGCAAGCTGGACGATATCTGTCACCGCAACCGCTGCGAACGAATCCTGGTCGATACCAGCCGGAACATGGCCGAAACCCTGGCCGACTATCTCAACAAACGCGCCAGGATCGCCCGCGCCCGTTAGTGTCGGCATCTCCCTTGCAAGCGGCTCGACTTACCGTCCACCGCGTCCACCGCCGCCACGTCCGCCGCCTCGACCGCCGTTATCGCCGCCGCCACCTTGCGGCTGCGCTTGCCGCTGCAGGTTGCGAAAGAATTCGATACGCCTGCGAAGCTCTTCTTCGCTTACCTGACGGTTATTTCCACCGCCTGACGCGTTGGATGTGCTTGCTCGAATACTATCGGCCGACGTTCGCGTCGCAGGCTGTCCGATAATGGATTCCAGGGCTTGCTGTACCTGTTCGGGGTTGCCTCCCTTAATCGCGACAACGCGCACCGTTTCGTCCGATTGGATACCGGCGTTATCGAGTTGCTGGACGAGCGCGCGAACCTCTTGAAACAGCGGATCCGGAGCGACGACGATGATCGAGTTGCTGCGGGCGTCCACGCCCACGGTCATTTTGGGTTCTTCACTTTGCGCCTGTTGCGACTGCCCGCCGCGGCCGCCACGCAGCGCTCGCACCAGGTCCTCCGGAGACGGCTGGCGCTGGCGGTTCGCGTCGGCCGCAATCCGCGTCGCATACACCTGCCGGACGATCGCGGCGATTTCCTCGGCGCTGGAATAAAGCACCGGAATCAACTGGGCCTTCCCCGCGGTTTCCACATCTTCGGGACTGCTCTCCTGATCGATGATCTGGAGCAGCTTCTCGATCTGATCTAGGTCCGCGGAATTGGCTTGCACTATCAAGGTATTCGAGCGGGCGTCCGCCACGATCGACACGTCCCCGGATGTCGTAATGGTGCCGTCGTCGCCACCGAGTCCCAGCAGCCCGCCGAGCAAGTCGCCACCGACATTCCCCAGCGCCTGGCCGGCAATGTCGCCCAACAGCGACCCGCCTCCACCACCACCGGCTGCGTCGCCGCCGCCCATGCCGAGCACACTCTGCAACAAGGCGGCTGCCGCGGGAGCCTTGGCATAACGCAGATAAAAGACCGTGTATTCGGGGCCGGCTGCCGCCGCCTCCTCGGCGAGCGTGCGCAACAGGTTTTCGAATTCGTTCAAGGCCTCCAGGTCCTCCGAGGCGATCATGATACCACCCGGGCCCGGAGCCACGATAATGTCCGGAAGTGACTTCTCGCCGGTCCCCGATTCTTCCTCTCCCTCTTGAAAGGCGACGAACCGGAAAACGCTACCGGGCGCGGTTCCGGTGCTGGCATCCGCCGGGCTCTGATCTTCGCGCTCCGCTGCCGGCTCGCTCGCCGCTTCCGGCGTTTCCGCCGGAGCGGAATCGTCTTCATTCGGCCGCAGCGAGCGGATGGTCGCCGAGGGCGCGACAACGCGAATGCGGTTCTTCCGCATGGTCGGCCAGAGCAGCTGTAGTTGATCGAGCACCTTCTGCTGGGCGCTGCCCGTGATCGACAGCATGCGAACGTTCCCTTGCTGGGTATGCGCGGCGACCGCGTCCGGGTCCTCGCCCATCTTTTCGAGCAACTGCTGGATCTGAAGGATCTGCGGTTCCGTGGCGCGAATCAACAGCAGGCCTGTCGTCAGGTCGGCGTCCACGCGCGGCGCTTTCGGGTCGGGAACGCCGTCCTCGTCCGCGGCGCCGAACAGTTTGTTGATGGCCAGCACAGCCACCTGAGGATCAACGCGATACAATTGGATCACCTCAATCTGCGTGGCGGCGCGCTGCATCTGTTCCAGCGTGGCGCGGATCGTGGCGTGTTCTGACGGGCGAGCCAGCGCGACGAGGTTGCCGGTTTGCGGGTCGGAGGCCAGGCGAACTTCCGGCAGCCCCGCCAATAATGTTTGCATGACCTGCAGGACGGATTCCGGGTCCGCATCCGTCACGCTGTAGACCTCCAGTTGAGGAAACTCGGCCGGTCCAACGCCGCCGTCGATGCCACTGGGCACGTCGACGAGTTCCAGAATGCGTTTGAATCGCGCGATCACTTCTTCCTCGCCCGTCGCAAAGATCTTTGTGCCTACCGAGTCGATGGCGAATCGAATCGAACCGTCCGTCGCAGCGAACTGTTCCTCGGGAATGCCCAGCAGCTGACGGGCCACCACCATGACTTCGTCGGCCGAAACGTGTTTGAGGGCAAACTGCTGCAGCGTTTCGCTACTGTCGGCGGGGGGATTCTCCACCGCGTCGATGATATCGCGAATGGTCAACAAGCGCCCGGCCGTTTCGCGAACCAGGATTTGCCTGGCTTGCGGCATCACAACCAGATGCCCCTGCGGTCCCAACAACTTGCGGATCTCCGTTTCCGCGTCCTGGGGCGCCATGCGTTTGAGCTGGAACAAACAGCTGACCAATTCGTACTCGCCGCGCTCGTCCAGCTCCTCGGGTTTGACGCGCGTCACCAGGTTGGGCGGCAGCGAGTCTTCCAGATCTTCCAGATTCACCACCAGCAGCATGCGCTGACGGCGGACGATCGTGTAGCCCTTGGTGAGCAGGATGCTGTTGAGCACATCGAGCGCCTCGGCAACGGTATATTGCTTGGGGTCGGTGTAATTGCATGTTCCAGGAGGCGGCGCGTCCATGACGAGCGACAAGCCGGCTTGATCCGCGAACCAGTCGAGCACGTCTTTCCAGGGCGCGTAGCGGAAACTGAATCGCAACTTCAGATCCCCCACCGCGGGAGTTTTTTCCGGAACCGACGATGCCGCGGGCTCGTTGGGGGCCGGCTGTTCTGCCGGCGCTTCCTGGGGCGCCGCGGGAGCCTCGGGCACCGCCACGATTTCGCCGTTCGTCGGAGCCAGTCCGGCCAGTTGTTCCCACCGGGTTCGCTGGGTCGGCGTCAGCACAGCCAGCATGCGCCGTTCATATTCCGCCCTGGTAACATCGGCATTATCGCTTTCGCGCAATTTCGTTTCACGCTCACGCGACAGGTGGCCCAATTGCTCCAACTGGTTGTCTGCCAGATTCAACTGGTCGGCAATGGACTCGTTGAACAGGCTTTCCATCCCCTGTTTGGCGATCTTGACCTGCGCGAATCGCTCCCGTTGTTCGTCGGTCAGTAGCGCAAAGCCCCGTTTTTCCGATTCTGCCACGAACGGAGCCAGGCGACTCGCCTGCTCTTCCGCGGACAGCGATTTGATTTCGAGTGCCAAATCCAGGACTTCGCTTTCCCTCGCGTCGATGATCTCATTGACCGCCGCCAATGTCTGGTCACTGAGCCCCACTTTTTGGGCGACGTCGGTATCGACAAGCAACGCCAGGTCGCCGACGAACTTTTCGTCGGCTGCGAAGGTCGCTGCGGAGATCAGGCAGACAGAACCGGTAAGGACGAGTCGGAAAAAGTGCATGGGCTGCAACGGCTTGCGGATCTTTTGCATAAAAGGCTCTGCCCGGTTAGGACGAGTGACTGTTCATGGTGCCAATTGTTAGTATACTCAAATTCACGCCTCTCACTCCCGAAACAGGGTCAAACCGCCCCAGCTTTTCCGGGCGAATTCAATGAAGACGTTCGTGACGATTTTGAGACAGGTGGCCGGCCGGACGGCGATCCTACTACTAGTAGTAACCGCCGTCGATCGCCCAGGTTTCGTCGCCGCTCAGAATCCCGACCAGGAACCGTCAAAAAACCAGGAAAACAGTGACCATTCCGGCTCGACGGGGGGGGACGAGAACGTCATCATTCGCACCGATGAGGGCCAAACCGAGGTTGGCAGGACCTATGCGAAAGTGGGTCAAAAACGCGTTGTCCTGCTGCCTGACGGGACGCTGATCGAACGGGGGCCCACGGAAATCACGGTCACCGAGCGGCCGTTCGAACCACTGTCGAAGGACCTGCTGGCAGCACGCCTGACTGCGGGCCTGCCCGGATTCCAGACCCGGCAATCGCGACGTTATCTCTACGTCTACAACACCAGCGCGGAGTTTGCCCTGGCGACCAGCCGCATTCTGGAGACCATGTATCCGGGCGTGGTCGCGTATGCGGAAGCGCAGCAGATTGACGTAAGCGAACCCGAACTTCCGTTGGTGGCCTTGATGTTTCGGACTGAAGCCCAGTTTCAGGAATACCAGCGGATGCCGCCGGGGGTCGTCGCCTACTACAACGTCCTTACGAATCGAGTCGTGATGTACGAGGAGTCGAAACTGCAGGACTTGAAGCCGGAACTGGCGATACAACAGTCCATCGCCACCATTGCCCACGAAGGCGCCCACCAGGTCCTGAACAACATTGGCGTGCAAAAGCGATTGTCGGTCTGGCCGATGTGGCTGAGCGAAGGACTGGCCGAATTCTTCGCGCCGACTTCCACCGACCGCCGCCTCAAATGGAAAGGTGCCGGGCAAGTCAATGACATGCGCATGTTCGAACTGGAACAATACATCAAGGGACGCGCCGCCGACGTCCCCAATGGCAAGATGGTTGCCGATACCGTGGCGGCGGCGCGGCTGACTTCCACCGGCTACGCCTCGGCCTGGGCCCTGACACATTACCTTGCCAAGAACGAGCGAGTTGCCTTCAATCGCTATGTGCGGGAAGTGAGCAAGTTAGGGCCCTTCCAAGGGCTCGGGAAAATCCGCTCGCCGGGAATCATACCTGAAAACCTGTCGTCGTTTCGCGAGCATTTTGACGAGGACCTGGAGACGATAGAAAGGCGGCTGGTCCTTCATCTACGCAAGCAGCCGTATGTGGATCCGTTCGCCGACTGGCCCCACTTCGCGGCGCTGGTCGGCTACACCGACGGCAATCGCACTCACCGCGACGCCAATGTTTTTCATTCCGAGACAATGGCGACCAGGTGGATCGAGGAGACCGAAGCGCGGATTCCCGAAACGCATCGTCCGACGGCCAGGCATCAGATTCGCACCTTCCAGAACCGTGCGCTCGCCGAACGCGCCGCGCGCGAATTCCTGGGCGGGCGCTGAGCAAAATTTCCGCCGGAATTCCTGCGAGAATTGGAGACGTGAGATCTCTGTCAATTCCTGAGGGCGTTTTCGCGCCGACGTGAGTTCGACAGCGCCCACTTTGCAGCAATCCACAAGAATACAAGCACGCAGCGCAAGCAAGTGTATCCGGACGTAACTGACCCACTCGCTTGCGCTTCGAGCTGATATGACGACGGAACTTAACGCTGTCGGACCAGCGTCCGATCCAACACCCGGGATCCTGGACGAACGTGCCTGGTCGACTAAAATGGCAGCTTGTTTCTCTACCTCCAGACCTCCCACTTCGCTTCACATGCTGAATCTTCAATCGATATCTTCGGAACGCTGGCTGCAACAAGTGGCGTCCCATCTGGATCAAATCCTGATCGATCATGCCCACTGCGAGAAGAAGGCGGCGGGCTGCGCGATGAACCTGCTGTTCGCGTACATCGAAAACCAGGAACTCTGCCGCGCCATGACCGTGATCGTGAACGAGGAACTCGAGCACTTCCACCAGGTGCTCGACATCCTGGCCGCGCGGGGCATTCGATTCCGACGCCTCAAGCCGGGGCCCTACGGGCGCAAATTGAATGATCTGGTGCGCAAATTTGAACCAGATCGAGCTGTCGATCGGCTACTGCGCCAAACGGGTGAATCCCGAGGGCACGTCAGTGCTGGTTGACGTCGTCGGCACGTTGACGCACGCCGGCCCGCAGGCGGCGGTGCGGGACGGATTCGGCAAGTTTCTGGAGCCCA
>CALBSZ010000525.1 GCA_937967665.1 uncultured Planctomycetaceae bacterium | reverse complement strand
CACGTAAAAAAACGCCGAAACAACAAGTTGCCAAGAATCTTGGGGCGGCGCGTTCTGCGCAGCGCGGCACGAAGAAGAAGTCGTCGAAACGCGGCGGTCCCGTGGAAAAACAGGCTTCGCGAAAACCGTCAATCAAGGGCAAGCGAAAAGGGAAACGATGACGAATCCTCTGCACGCGGCCTACTATGCGGATTCGGCGACGCAACGCACTGTTTCGGTGGTCGAAAACGTCAAACTGGCGCGAGATACTTATCGAGTGCGGTTCGCCTGCCCGGAAATGGCCCGCGTCATCCTGCCAGGTCAATTCCTGATGTTGCGAATCGCTGGCCTGAACGATCCGCTGATCGGCCGACCTTTGGCGCTGTACGATGTCGTTCCTGAGAACGGCATGCCACACTGGATCGACGTCGTCTACCTGGTCAAGGGAAAGTTGACTCACTGCCTCGTGAACTGTGTCGCGGGTCAAGAACTCGAGGTTTGGGGGCCGCTCGGCAACGGCTTTGTGCCGAAACCGACGAACCACCTCATCATGGTCGCCGGCGGGATCGGTCAGACTCCGTTCGTCGCACTGGCCAAGGAGTACCTGGGTCTGCAGGCGTTTGGCGATCCGCCGCGGCAGGTTGCGCCGGCAGCCAAAGTGACACTTTGTTACGGCGCTCGATCCGCGGACTTGCTGGCGGGTGTGGAGGATTTTGAAAGGTTGGGTGTCGACGTTCGCCTCTGCACGGATGACGGCACGCGCGGCCACCATGGGCTGGTTACGGACTTACTTTCCGAACTGCTAGCCGAGACGGACCGTTCGCATCGCATCGTCGTTTGTGGTCCCGAACCGATGATGGAAGCGGTCGCGAAATTAGGGGCGACGGCCGATTCGCCCTGCGAAGTGTCGCTCGAAACACCCATGGCCTGCGGAATCGGGATCTGCTTCACGTGTGTCGCGAAAGTGAAGGACGACGACGGGCAGTGGGACTATAAGCGGACCTGCGTCGAAGGGCCCGTCTTTGATGCGGCCAAGATTGCGTGGTAGGGGCGTGCGGCGCAGGGCGCGTGCTGATCGGCGGCGATCATCAGGCTGTGTGGCACGCCGGCACTTTTTCGCTGGCACTTTTTCGCCGGCACTTTTTCGCCGGGGACAGATGCTGGCTTGCGACGGTTCGGGGACGGAACGAGGCGGAGCCTCGCAGGTAGTGCGTTCCCTGGCAGAGCCAGGGAACGAGACGATGGTGCGAGCGGGGGACGTTGGTCGTGAGAGAGGCCTACCGGCAGCAGCGGGTCATTTGGAAGTAGCCGCAGTCTTTGGCCGAAGAGTAGCGTGCGGAGAAGGAATCGCCCGTGACAGTCGCCGTGTAATAAAACGTCCCCAGCCGGCGACTCATGTGCTTGCTTCCCGACAAGGTAATCGTGTCCCCTTCGACTTTGGATACGTGCAACACGACGGAATACTTGAATGGGATCAACAGGAAGAACTTGCCTGAAAAGTTGGCCTGATAACGAGTCTCGTCCAACTGGCAAATCGTGGCGTGCAACGGCCCTTTGTGTCCCGACTGACAGCTCTTCCAGGAACCGGACCAGGAACCCGAGGCATCCGCTCCCAGAACCGCAGCTGAGTAGGTCAAAGACGCGGCGATCATAAAGGCGGTCGTTATTCCGATGCGTCGAAACATGAGAGAATCTCCTGGGGAACTCGTTTGATGTCAGGCTTGGGCGGCGACGCTCAGAAAAATGGCGTCTCGCCGGGGGTGCAAATCGTGGAGGCAATCCCATCGTACTTGAGCGATGCGACCGCTTCCCCTTCAATATAGTTAACTGCTTTTCGGCCGCCAGCGAGTGTTCATGATTTTTGACGTCGGCGGCTGGATCGTCTATACTGTAAGTCTAAAATTCGAATGCGTTTACAGCGAGTTTCGCGTAAGTGTAGCGGTTTTTTCGCCAATTGACATGGTGATTTACAGCGCCGAAGACGCGACACGTCCGTGCGACTCGCACGAGAACGTTTCGAGCCCCCCTACAGCCCCCCACCGTCTCGATTTTTCAAGAGACTTTCATAGCGAGTTACCGAATGGACTATCGCCGTTTGCTCTTTGTCGGATTCTTGCTCCTGTCGGCGCCTTGTTGCCTGGCGGAGGAAGTCGCGTTTGATCCCGCTGCACTGGAATTCTTCGAAAAGGAAGTTCGCCCCGTATTGATCAAACGCTGTTACGAGTGCCATAGCGCGGCGTCCAAGAAGGTGCAAGGCGGCTTGCGCGTCGATTCGCGAGCGGGAATCTTGAACGGTGGGGACACGGGGTCGGCGGTCGATTTCGGCGAGATCCCTGAAAGCCTGTTGCTGGACGCCATCAACTACGGCGAAATCTACCAGATGCCGCCCAAGTCGAAACTGCCCGAAAGTGAAATTGCCGCGCTGACTAAATGGGTTGAAATGAAACTGCCGTGGCCGCCGGAAGAGCGGGCGGTGGAAGCGACGGAAAAGCAGTTCGATCTGGCCGGTCGCAAGGCCAGTCATTGGGCGTGGCGTCCGATTGCCGATCCCCCGATTCCCAACACACAGGGTTCCTGGTCGGACCACCCGATCGACCGTTTCATCCTGTCGCGGTTGGAGCAAGCGAAACTGGCGCCCGCCGCTCCGGCGGATCGACGCACGCTGATCCGCCGCGCCTACTTTGATTTGATCGGTTTGCCACCCTCGCCGGATCAGGTTCATGCCTTCCTGGCGGATGAATCGCCAGATGCCTTTGCCCGCGTCGTGGACGAACTGCTGCGATCACCGCATTTCGGCGAACGGTGGGGGCGTCATTGGCTGGACCTGATGCGCTACGCGGAATCCCGCGGTCATGAATTCGACTACGACGTGCCGAACGCTTACCAATACCGCGATTATGTGATTCGCGCGTTGAACGCCGACGTACCGTACGACCAGTTTGTTGTGGAACACCTGGCGGGCGACCTGCTTGCCGAACCTCGCCTCAATCCGGAAAAGGAGTTCAATGAATCGATCCTGGGCACCGGATTCTGGTTCCTGGGCGAGTGGGTTCATTCGCCGGTCGACATCCGCAAGGACGAAACCGATCGTTTCGACAACATGGTGGACGTGTTCAGCAAATCCTTCCTGGGGCTGACGGTCGCCTGCGCGCGGTGCCACGACCACAAATTTGACGCGATCTCGCAAGACGACTACTACGCCTTGTTCGGGTATTTGCAGAGTTCGGCTTACCGCCAGGCGCGATTTCAAACCATGGAACAGGAGCAGGAGATTGCCGAGAAACTGGCGGCGCTGGAAGAACGCTATCGAGGCGAAATCCTGAAAGCACAGGAGCAGGCGTGCCAGCCGGTATTGACCCGTCTTCCCGAATACCTGCTGGCGGCCAGGGAAGCCATTCTGGCCGGTCCCGGAATGCCGTCGCAACCGTCGGTGGAAGATTTCAGCCCCGAATTACAGGCCTCAATAAATGAACTGGCGACACAACGGCAGTTGGAAAGTCGTTTGCTGTCACGTTGGGTGGCCGCCGTCCTGCAAGCGGCTGGCCAGGTGGATGACCCCCTGCATGCCTGGTCCATTTTTGCGAACGATGCGGAGCACGCGGCGGACCGGATCGGACGTCTGGCTGCCGAGCGTCAGGGGGCATTGGCGAAGACCGAAGACCCGTTCGCGGATTTCGATTTGATTATCGATTACGCCCGTTCCGGCGACGATCAGTGGCTGGTCGATGGCCCGACTTTCGGTCTGCGTCCCGTGCGTTGCGGCGAGATTCGTTTAACCACCGACGCCGGCCGGATCCTGGAGGTGGCGACTTACGGCGCTGCCCGACGAGATCCCACTTGGAACGGCTTGTCGCTTGCGGGAGGAACGCAACGTGATGGAGGCCGATTGTCCAAATGGGATCGAGCGGGGAAGACGATTCGCACACCGACATTCGATATCGATAAAGGGATCGTCTACGCCCTGGTGAATGGTCAAGGACATTGCCTGGCGGTCGTCGATTCCCATCGCATGATTAATGGGCCGTTGCACGGACGGTTGATCGCCGATATCAACGGCAAAGGACTGCGTTGGTACGCCCACGATTTGCGGCGGTACCAAGGACATAACGCGCACCTGGAATTCATTGGACGCGGCAACAACGATCTGGAAGTGCTGCAGGTCGTGCAGGGCGATCGCACGCCACCCATGCCGGAGGCCGCGCCCCATCCCGAATTGACGAACTGGTTCGCCGCGTTTGATGCGGAGAAACCGGAACTGGCGGCCCGCAATCTGGCGAAGATTTTTCAAGAGAGCTTTGACCTGCTTTCACGCAATGCGATTGCCGCGTCGGACGACGCACCTCCTCGGGCCCGCCTGGGCAGTTGGCTCGTGGAACACCGCGATTTGTTCGGCGAAGTCGACCTGCAGGCAACGGCGGCGAAGTACCTGTCTGAACGAGACCGGTTGACGGACCAGATCCAGCCGGCATCGCAAACCGCCATGGCGATGTGGGATGGTTCGGCGGTGAACGAGTCGCTGCTGGTGCGTGGGAATCCTCGCACCCCGGGGCACGTTGTCCCGCGGCGTCTGCTGGAGGCTATTTCCGGTCCTGATCCCGCCGCGGTCCCCAGCGGCAGTGGGCGGCTGGAGCTGGCGCAGGAAATGATTTCGCCCACCAATCCGTTTACCTCCCGGGTCATGGTCAATCGAATCTGGCACCACTTGCTGGGACGCGGGATCGTACCTTCGGTCGATAACTTCGGCGTGCTTGGAGAATTGCCGACCCATCCCGAACTGCTTGACCATCTGGCCGTTCGCTTCATGGCTGAAGGGTGGTCGGTCAAGCAGGCGATACGCTACGTGATGCTCAGCCAGACCTATCAAATGTCCAGTAAGCCGGACGAATCGGCGGCTGAAATCGATCCGATGAACGCATTGTTGCATCGCGCGCGGATACGGCGTCTGGAGGCCGAAACGATTCGTGATACTGTCTTGGCCGTATCGGGCAGGTTGGACCGAACGCTGTTCGGCCCCAGCGTTTCCGTGCATCTGACCAACTTCATGCAAGGTCGCGGGCGTCCGGCCAGCGGCCCGGTGGATGGCAATGGACGGCGAAGCATCTACATTGCGATACGCCGCAATTTCCTGTCGCCCATGATGCTGGCCTTTGACATGCCGCAGCCGTTCAGTTCCGTCGGCAAGCGCAATGTGTCCAATGTTCCCGCGCAGGCACTCATCATGATGAACGATCCGCTGGTCGTGCAGCAGTCCGACGTCTGGGCGAAACGCCTGTTGGCCGAAGCCGAAACGACGGACGCTCGACTGGACTTGCTCTACGAAACAGCGTTTGCCAGGTTGCCAAGTGACACAGAACGCGCGGACGCTCGGGGCTTCCTGTCGTCGCAGGGAGCGGAATACGGCTTGAGTCCGGAGAAAGCCGAAACGGACGCACGCGTCTGGAAAGACCTGTGTCACGTGATGATGAATGTGAAAGAGTTTATTTTTGTTCGCTAAGTGGTTCAACGAACCAAAGGGACCTGACATGTATCCTTGCCGCCAGATTTCCCCCCCCGCGCTGACCCGTCGTGACATGCTGCGTCGCTGCGCGATGGGTTTTGGAAGCGTCGCGCTGACCTCCATGCTGCTGGACGACCAGGTCCGGGCGGATTCGCAGGACGCCATCTTCGCTCCCCGACCGCCTCACTTTCCCGCCAAGGCCAAGCGAGTCATCTATCTGTACATGGACGGCGGACCGTCGCAGGTGGACACCTTTGATCCCAAGCCGCTGCTGCAGCAAGAGAACGGCAAGCCGTTTGCGATGAAGATCGAACCGACGCAGTTCGACAATATTGGCAAGACGCTGGGCAGCCCGTGGAAGTTTTCCCAGTGCGGGGAAAGTGGTATTCCGGTGAGCGATCTCTTTCCCCATGTCGCGCAGCACGTCGACGACCTGGCCGTGATCCGTTCGATGACCTCGAACTTTTCCGAGCACACCAATGCCAACTACTTCCTGCACACGGGTAGCGGCTTGCAGGGGCGTCCCAGCATGGGTGCGTGGTTTGGCTATGGCATGGGGTCCGAGTGCCAGGACCTGCCCGCTTTCATTGTGCTCAACGGCGGCCTGATTCCACCGGGAGGCCTGGACAACTTTAATAGCGGCTTCCTGCCTGCCACATACCAGGGCTCGATATTCAATTCCAATGATCCGCCCGTGGCGAACATCCAGCGCACCGAAGCCACGGACAAACTGCAGCGCAACAAACTCGACTTGCTGCAGAAGCTGGACAAGAGCGTATTGGATCAGGCCGGGCACGTGGACCAGTTGGAATCGGCGATTGCCAATTATGAACTGGCCTATCGCATGCAGTCGGTCGTTCCCGATTTGACGAACATTAACGACGAGACCGCGGAGACTCGCAGAATGTACGGGCTGGATGCCAAATCGAAAGGGACGGCAACGTTCGGCCGCCAGTGCCTGATCGCGCGGCGGCTGGTCGAGCGCGGAGTGCGTTTTGTCGAGCTCACCTGCCCCAGTGTCGGGCACGACCGTTGGGACCAGCACAGTAATCTACACAAGGGACACGAAGAAAACTCTCGGGCGGTCGACCAGCCGATCAGCGGCCTGTTGACCGATTTGAAACAGCGCGGCTTGTTCGAGGAAACTCTGGTGGTGTGGTCGGGCGAATTCGGCCGGACACCCTTCGCGCAAGGCGCCAACGGCCGCGACCACAACCCGTTCGGTTTTTCGCTCTGGATGGCCGGCGGCGGCGTGAAGGGTGGCGTGACCTATGGCGCCACGGATGAATTCGGCTACAAGGCGGTCGAGAACAAGCTGCAGATTCACGACTTGCATGCCACCATGCTGCACCTGTTGGGCATGGACCATAAACGAGTGACCTTCCGCTTTTCAGGACGGGACATGCGCTTGACGGACGTTCACGGCGAGGTCATTCATGAGATCCTGGCGTAGCTTTGCACTCGGTTTGATCTTGGCATTGTCTTGCATCGGGACATACGCCGACGAACCGGAATGGGGTTGGCGATTTGATCAGGCGTCCATCGACGGGCACCAGGTTGTGCCGTTCGCCGGCGAGTTGCGGGGGGCGATCGCGGGCACTGTTTCACTGACACAACAACCGCCGTTCGCGCTGCGTTTTAATGGCCAGAACAACGTGATGCGGTGCGGCGATCTGGCGGATGCCGGGTTGCCGGCACCGCAGCTGACGGTCGAATCCTGGGTGCGAATCGACAAGCCCCGGGAATGGGGAGGCATTGTCAGTGCGTTGCAGGACAACGGGGAATTTGAACGCGGTTGGTTGCTGGGCTACCGGAACTCCCGCTTCACTTTTGCTGTGGCCAGCGCGGGCAAAGGACGCCTGACTTATCTTTCAGTGAACGACGATTTTGCTGTCGAAAGCTGGTATTACGTTGCCGGAGTTTACGATGGCCGTTCGATGAAGTTATATGTCGACGGCGAACTCGCGGTGACCTCCGACGAGCAGTCGGGAGCCATTCTTTACCCGCCCAGTGCGCCGTTTGAAATCGGCGCTTATCACGACAACGATGAATTCTATCCGCTGGAAGGTCAGATTGCGGAAGTTGCCATCCACAAGGTCGCACTGCCGCCGGCCCAGATCAAACAGAATTTCGAACGCCATCAGCCTCGCTTTCCCGGGATCCTGCCGACGATTCCCGAGGTCCGCGGCTGGCCAACGTACCTGCGCGACAACGCTCGAACAGGGTACTCGCAGGAAACGTTGCAGTTGCCGCTCAGGCCACGGTGGATCCATCAAACGAAATACGGCGTGGCCCCGGCGTGGCCGGCGCCTGCCAAACAGGACTTCTGGAACAAGAAGCATGATTTGCCAGCCCGCGTCGTCTATGACCGCGCGTTGCACCCGGTATCCGACGGCCAGCGGCTTTATTTTGGATCGTCCGCCGATGATGGGGTTCACTGTCTGGACCTGGCTACCGGCCAGGAATTATGGACCTACATTACAGAGGGCCCCGTCCGTTTCGCTCCGACGCTGGACGATGGCCGTTTGCTGGTCGGCTCAGACGACGGACACGTCTACTGCCTGGATACGACCTCCGGCCAGCTTGCCTGGAAGCGAAGACTGCCTGCACAGGACCGCCGCATCCCGGGAAACGGCCGGATCATTTCCAGCTGGCCGGTGCGGACGGGCGTGTTCCTGGAAGACGGCCACGTGCGCTGTTCCGCCGGCCTGTTTCCCAGCCAGGGGGTGTTCCAATATGTACTCGACGCCAAGACCGGCGACATCCTGGCCAGCGGACCGCTGCCATTTTCGCCGCAGGGTTACCTCACCCGTCGCGGCGCTTCGGTCGTGGTGCCGCAAGGGCGCGCGCCGATCACGAAACTGACCGAAGCGAGTCCCGCGGGAAAGTTTCCGGCATCGCCCGACCCGGGCGCCACGAATGGACCATGGTTCGCACGGATTCGGACGTCGGAGTTCTGGATCCTGGGCGCAATGAACCGCGTTGAAGCTGTCCGTGTGAAGGATGCGCGGTCCGTCTGGCACCACGACGTGGACGGGACGGTGTTGGGACTGGCTTTTGTGAACGGTTGTCTGCTGGCGAGTACGGACAAAGGCACGATCGCGTGTTTTTCCGCGCGCGACGCCGGTCCGGTCGCGGCTGTCGGCGATCCAGTGGTGGACGCACCGTCGCCGCCGCCAACCGGTTCGGCGTGGGGAGACTATCTGCGGCAGCTACCGGTGACGTACGGATACTGCCTTGTCGTTGGCGATGAACGGGAACTCGCGGTCGAGATTGCGGGGGCCACGAACTTGTCGGTCGTCATGGCTGTCGCGGATGCGGGGCGTTGCCAGGAACTGCGCCGCTGGCTGTATGACAACGGCTGGTCGCGGCGGATACGGGTTCACCAGACGGCCGCGTCGACGCTCCCGTACGGTGCCATGCTGTTCAACTTGATCGTATCGCCCGCCAAGGTGCCGCCCGACGAGATCGCTCGCCTCTTGCGCCCGCACGGTGGCGTAGCGATTCTTCCCTCGGCAACTCCGCTGTCTCTGGGAAGCGAGTATACCGTGGCGAATGTGGAGCAGGTCGGCACGGTTGTCGTTCGCGGCAAATTGCCGGGAGCGGGGGAATGGACGCACTTGTACGCGAATCCGAGCAATGTGTCGTGCAGTGACGACACGTTGGTCAAAACCGATTTGGCTCTTCAATGGTTTGGACGTCCGGGGCCCGAGCAGCTCATCGACCGGCATCATCGCACTGTGTCGCCGCTGTATTGCGGCGGACGTTTGTTCGTTCCCGGGGATAATCGCGTTTACGGCGTCGACGCCTACAACGGCACGGTATTGTGGGATCGTGAAGTGCCGAATTCCCGTCGCGTGGCGGCCATGCGGGACTGCGGCAGCATGGCGGCTACCGAGGATTATCTCTATGTGGCCTCGGCGGGCACGTGCGTGGGACTCAACGCCGGGACGGGCAGGCCGGAATTGACGTTTGACGTTCCCAGCAGCTCCACTGGCGAGTTACGTCATTGGGGCTACACGGCTGTTGTGGACAACACGTTGTTCGGCAGCAGCACTCGAGTCGGCGCTTCGCGAAATCAACACAGCCGACAGCAAATCCGCGAAACCTACTACGACTTCGTGCCCCTTGTCGTCAGTGACGCGGTCTTCGCCTACGATCGGCATTCGCAGCAACAGGAATGGCACTACCAGGCGGAGCGTGGGGCCATTGTGAATCCCACCATCACTATTGCCGGCGGGCGGATTTACTGGATCGAAAGCCACGATGCCAGTACGTTGTCGCAGTCCAGCGGGCGGGTCAAACTCACGAAACTTGTCGGCCAGGGGGCGGATCTGGTCGCGGTCGACGCCGAAACCGGCAAGACGGCTTGGCGCACCGCTGTGGACCTTACTGCCATCCAGCATCATCTTTATCTGTTGCACGCGCAAGGGTGTCTGTTCGCGGTGGGAACGCGCAACCAGAAGGCGGGCAGCAAGAATTACGTCTGGTATGATGCTTATGCATTTGATTCCCAAGACGGTTCGCTGCTGTGGACGCAGACGCAGAGCCAGCATCAGGAAGCGAATGGCGATCATGGCGAACAGGATCATCATCCGGCGATTGTGGGCGACACCCTGTTCGTGGAACCGTATGCCTACGACTTGCTGACAGGCAAGCCGCGCGAACGCTGGAAGATGGCACGCGAGGGGCACGGTTGCGGGAGTATCTCGGCCGCCGCGTCCGTCTGTTTCTTCCGCGCCGGGAATCCGACCATGTGCGACCTGGCTACCGGTGTCAAGAAAAAGGTGACGCAGGTCAGTCGTCCGGGGTGCTGGATCAACATGATACCGGCGGGCGGGTTGCTGTTGATTCCCGAAGCGAGTTCCGGTTGCACGTGCAACTACTCCATCCAAGCCAGCATGGCCTTCGCGCCGGTGGAATGAGGCGGTGTTGAGCTCCGTTCGGCAACGCTTACTGGTGCGGGAGGGTCGCACGCGGTAGCGGTGGCATCCTGCCGCCGTAAACGTGTCGCATCCTTACGCCGCAGGCGGTGGCAGACTGACATGTCGGCTTTACGGTGGCAGGATGCCACTGCTACGTGCTACGGCGGCAGGATGCCACTGCTACGTGCTACGGCGGCAGGATGCCACCGCTACGTGGGTTAGGGTTCGGGATAATAACTCGCTGCGGACCAGGTGAATTCGTCCGGCTGCAATTTCGCCTTCACTGGGTTGGCACGGATGTACTCGCGGAACGCTTCCAGTTGCTCGAAGTCGCGGACAATATGATCGTAACTGTCACGCTGCCAAAACACGCCTGCCGCCTTCAGCAGGCGGTTGATTCTATTCGCAGTAAAACTCTTGAGGGATTGGAGCACATCTTCCAACTCAAAGCCTGGCAAAGGCCGCAGAAGTACATGAATGTGATTTGGCATGACCACGAAGTCACCGGTCAGAACCCGAACTTCATGAAAGTAGTCCAGCGAATCGACCACAATCTTACGAATGTTCGACTCGCGCAGTGAACACGCTCCGTAGCCTGTGTCAAGGAACGTATTTAAGTTCACTCCCAGGTGACGTTCATATTCCCGCTGATCCCGTTTCGCGAGCTTTGCGAAGGCGGTTCTCCAATGAGGATCATCGGGGTCGATGCCGTGACGTTCCAGCCAGAGCCGGCGCTCGTGCTCCAATTCTCGTAGCACGGATTGCGGCAGGGCGTCGGCGAGTCGATAGGTGACGAAGTAGGTACAACCGTTTTGTCTCCAATGGGGCAAGATGCCGTGGTGATAGATTCGCACGTCACCCCGCTCGTCAAACCCGCGAAACGGTATGGCATCTTTCGATTTCATCACAACCCCGTGGCCGTGGCTTCCAGCCGCCATTATAGGCAAAGTTTTGTAGCGGTGGCTTCCAGCCGCCGTTCCAGCGGTGACGATTTTCATATGCGGCGGCAGGATGCCACCGCTACGTGCTACGGCGGCAGGATGCCACTGCTACACGTTTCGGCGGCAGGATGCCACCGCTACACGTTTCGGCGGCCGGGACAAGATTGATGCGGGTAGCGGCGACGATACCATCGACGGCGTCAACGGGCAGGACTTCCACCTGGTTGGCGACACCGACAAGAACTTCCGCATGACGGGAGGCGACATCGTGCAGATCATCATGCGATCGTAGGCGCGTCCTACGGCCTCCGACGCCGTTGCTGTTTCGATTCAACGATAACGCGAACCGGCCGCGCCTTGCCACATGTCTGGGTTGGGCCCCAACGCTCGATTCACCGGTTCGGTGGCGGCGTTCAGTTGGGCGATCGTGGCCTCGGGCAAGGGGTTGGCAAGCGTGGCGACATTTTCCCGCAATTGCGCGGGCGTCCGAGCTCCCGCAATCACGCAGCTCACCCCCGGCTGCTGGGCGACCCAGGCTAACGCCACGTCCGCCATCGAACGGCCCAAGTCCTTGGAGATCTGGCGAATCGCGGCAATGGCCCCGAACGTCTCGGTTTCGCAACCGGGTTCGCCGTGACGGGCCAGTGCCCGCTCCGTGTTGAAGTGCCGCGACCGCGCGCGCCCGTCCGGCACTTCGGCTGCCGTCTGGTACTTGTCGGCCAGCAATCCGTGCATCAGCGGGCTGTAGGCCAGGATGCCGATTTGGCGTTTTTGACACTCGGGAAGGATCTCATGTTCGATGGCCCGCCAGAGCAGGTTGTAGGGTAGCTGGTTCGTCAGCGGAGGCGGCGTGACCTGACCGAGATGCTCGACCCCCAGATTGCACGCCGCGATCTCGCGGACCTTGCCGGCTTCCTTTAACCGCAGCATTGCTTCCCAGGTGTCGGCGACGGGCACTTCGGGGCTCACCCAGTGGATCTGGTACAGGTCCAGGTAATCCGATTGCAGCCGCTGGAGCGTGCGCTCACAAGCCGCCATGACATCCGCGGGGCGCATGCTGTCCGGTTTCATTTTCGAAGCGATCACGACCTGGTCGCGCCGATTTGCAAACACCTTGCCGACAAGTTCTTCGCTGGAACCGTTTCCGTAGGCCTCTGCCGTATCGAAGAAATTCACTCCCGCGTCAAAAGCCGCTTCCATGCTGGCGATCGAATCGCTTTCATCGCGATCTCCCCAGTGAAAATCACTGGCAATGCCCCAGCAGCCAAACACCAGCTGCGAAACAATCAGGTCGGAACCGGGCAGGTGCACTTGTCTCATAGGAAAACTTCTCTAGAAAGTGATAATATCGTGAGTAGGCATGTCGGCGAACGCGGTCGGAACTCGTCTAAGCCTTCGCTGGGCAGTCCACAATTTAACCCATTCCTCCCACACTCGGAACCGGTCGTGAATCACCCGAAGGCCAATCTGACCGGCGTGATCATCGTTGATCACGGCTCGCGGCGGGCGAGCAGCAATGAGATGCTGCTGGAGGTGGTGAAGGCGTTCCGGGAAAAATTCTCGTTTTCGATTGTCGAGCCGGCACACATGGAGATCGCCGAGCCCTCGATTGCCGCGGCTTTCGATGCGTGTGTCTCTCAGGGGGCGTCGCATGTGGTGGTCTTTCCCTATATCTTGTCACCGGGACGGCACTGGAGTGAAGACATTCCGCGGCTGGCACGGCAGGCGGCCGAAATGCATCACGGCGTAACCCACGTAGTAACGCGCCCTTTTGGGATCCATCCACTCATGCTGACAATCATCAACGAACGCATTGCGGAGTGTCTGGAAGCAGACAAGCACAGGTAAACATGTCAAACCAATACGACGCGCTGCTGTTGCTCTCTTTCGGTGGCCCCGAAGGCAAGGAAGACGTCATCCCGTTTCTGGAAAACGTTTTGCGCGGTCGCAATGTTCCACGTGAACGCATGCTGGAAGTTGCTGAGCACTACTATCACTTCGACGGCATCAGCCCCATCAACCAGCAGAACCGCGAATTGATTGCCGCCTTGGAAAAGGAGTTTGCGGAACATGACATGATCATTCCTATCTACTGGGGCAATCGCAATTGGCATCCTTTTCTGGCGGACACGCTGCGTCAGATGGAAGAGGACGGGATAGAGCGGGCGCTCGCCTTTGTCACTTCCGTCTTCAGTTCTTATTCGGGATGCCGGCAATATCGGGAAGACGTCATTCGCGCTCGAGCCGAAGTCGGCGAAGGCGCTCCTGATGTCGATAAACTGCGGACGTTCTTCAATCACCCGGGCTTCATCGAGACCATGGTCGATCGCGTGCGGGAATCGCTGCAGCTGATTCAGGAATCACGCCGGCCGGCAACCAACATCGTCTTTACCGCGCACAGCATTCCTCAAGCGATGTCGGACGGCTGTGCTTACGTCGAGCAGCTCCGCGAATCCTGTCGCCTGGTTTGCGAGTCGCTGGGGGACCCCGCCTGGCAGCTTGTCTACCAGAGTCGCAGCGGGCCGCCCCAGCAACCCTGGCTGGAACCCGATGTCTGCGACCATTTGCGAGAACTCCAAAAGCAAGGAGTAACGGACGTGGTGGTCGTGCCGATCGGATTCATTTCTGATCACATGGAGGTGCTCTTTGATCTGGATACGGAAGCTCGGGCGGTGTGTGAGGAAATTGGCTTGAATATGATTCGCGCCGGCACGGCGGGCGTTCACCGGCGGTTCATTGCCATGATTCGCGAACTGGTCCAGGAACGGCTCGACGCCAACGCGCCGCGCCTGTGCCTCGGCCACCTGCCGCCGGGGCACGACGTTTGCCCGGTGGACTGCTGCCCGTCTGGGCGGCCAGCCCGATAGCGGATGCGAACGATTAAAGGTTACCGGATGGAACGGCGGCCCCCTCTGACTCTTTGAGCGGTTACGGTATCCTATGTTCTGCGGTTCTTTGACTTGGCAGCGGCGGATTCGCGTTGTGGTCGTACGGTTAAGTGCCGGTGGACGCTCTAGTTAGTACCACAGCGATGCTATCCAACGATGTAGCCCCGTTCCCGAGTGGATTATCGATTGACATGACCGTAGACAAATCAGGAAATCGAGTGCGTCGTATGTTCGGGCAAATCGCGCCTCACTACGACCGCATGAATCACGTGCTTTCCATGAATGTCGACCGCTATTGGCGGTGGCAAACCGTGCGAAAGACGGCGCCGCGGGGCGAAGCCCCCATCCTGGATGTTTGCACCGGCACGGGAGATCTGGCGTTCGCTTATTACAAGAAGACCCGTGGCAAGACGGAGATCATCGCGTCCGATTTCTGTCCTGAGATGCTTGAAATCGGCGAGCAGAAAAGGATCAAGTACGGCATTAACGGGCAGATGCGGTTCGTCGAGGCCGACGCGCAGCAGTTGCCGTTCGAGGACAATCACTTTCAGATCGTTTCGGTCGCCTTCGGGCTGCGTAATGTGGCCAATACGGATGCGGGCTTGCGGGAAATGACGCGCGTCTGCCGCCCGGGCGGCCGGGTGGCGATCCTGGAATTTTCAATGCCTCGCCGGCAACCGATCAAGGCGTTCTACGGCTGGTATTTCCGGCATGTACTGCCGAGAATTGGGCAGGCCTTCGCCAAGAATCAAGAGGAAGCCTATGCCTACCTGCCTGCCAGCGTGGGCGAGTTTCCTGCGGGCGAAGCACTGGCAGAGCGCATGCGCGACGCCGGACTCGGTCAAGTAACGTTCCATCCGTTGACCTTCGGTATCGCCACCTTGTACCTGGGTGTCAAATGAATCATCCCATCGTCATGGCCATCACTGGCGCCAGCGGCGCGGTCTATGCTCAACGCCTGCTGCAGGTGCTGCTGTCCCAGGGCAAAGAAGTCCATCTGACCATCAGCCCGTCGGGACAGCAGGTGATTCAGCAGGAGCTGAAACTGTTGGTCGACTTGCAGGACTTCCGTTTGGAGTCGTTGCTGTCGGACTCCGCGGATTTGCCGGGAGTCGTCCGTTACTTTTCGTACACCGACTTCTTTTCCCCCATGGCCAGTGGATCGTTCTTGACCGCCGGCATGATCGTCTGCCCTTGTTCGGGCGGCACGATGA
Source organism: uncultured Planctomycetaceae bacterium (assembly GCA_937967665.1). Classification (GTDB taxonomy): domain Bacteria; phylum Planctomycetota; class Planctomycetia; order Pirellulales; family Pirellulaceae; genus CALBSZ01. The sequence goes on along the minus strand of CALBSZ010000525.1, from coordinate 1,716 downwards.
GCGGCATCGTGCACGGAGCCAGCGGCAATCTGATCCATCGCGCGGCCGACGTGCACCTGAAAGAACGCCGCAAGCTGGTTTTGGTGCCGCGCGAAACGCCGCTGTCCCTGGTTCACCTGGAAAACATGAAACGCGCGTGCGAAGTGGGCGCCACCGTTTTGCCGGCAATGCCGGGCTGGTATCACGGCGTTGAACGGATCGAAGATCTGGTCGACTTCGTCGTGGCCAGGATCCTGGATCAGTTCGGGATCGAACACACGCTTATGCATCGCTGGGGAGGCGACATTTGACGTGATTGATCGGATTCGCCGTCTGCTCGAGATGATTCGCTTCAGCCACACGGTGTTCGCGCTCCCCTTTGCCATGTTGGCGGCCGTCATGGCGTGGACTTCGCCCACGTCCAGCGGCGAGGCGATTGCCGTCCGTGGGCGGGATATCCTAGGGATCCTGCTCTGCATGGTCACCGCCCGCAGCGCCGCGATGGCTTTCAATCGACTGGCCGATCGCGAAATCGACGCCGCCAATCCGCGGACACAGAATCGCCATTTGCCGGCCGGCGAATTGTCGGTCGCCACGGTCGTTCTGTTCCTGCTGTTCAATGCCGCCTTGTTCGTGGCCGCGACCTTGCTGTTCCTTCCCAACCGATTGCCGATACTGCTTTCCGTGCCTGTGTTGCTTGTCCTGTTTGCCTATAGCTACACCAAGCGCTGGACGGCTCTCGCCCATTTCTGGCTGGGGATGAGTCTCATGCTGGCCCCGGTTTCCACGTGGATCGCGCTCCGCGGCGGCGAAGTGCTGGGCCATCCCGCCGACATTCTGCCCCCGGTGTTGCTCGGCACCGGCGTCCTGCTGTGGGTGGCGGGCTTCGACATCATCTATGCCTGTCAGGACACGGAATTCGACCAGGCGGCGAAGCTCCGCAGCGTGCCGGCCACGGTGGGTATCGCCAACGCATTGCGCATTGCGGCGCTCTGTCACTTGGGCATGGTCGCAGTCTTGCTGGCGATTCCGGTGCTCTGTCCCCAGATTCCTTGGGGCATGATCTACTGGACGGGAGTCGGAGCGGCCGCAATTCTGGTAGCATACGAGCATTGGATTGTCCGTCCAGACGATTTGACTCGCGTAAATGTCGCCTTTTTTCACGTGAACGCCATCATCAGCATCGGGCTGTTTGTGGTCGGCACGGTCGACTCGCTGTTATGAAATACCGACTTGTCATTGTGACCGTACTGTTGCTTTTTTCGGCATGCCGCCAGGAGCCGAGTCCCCCCGTCGTTCCGGCTGCGAGCGAGGAGGAGCCGACGACGTCCAATCCGTCTGTGGTGGAGCCGCCGGTCGCGTCGCCGGTTAGGGTACCCCCTGCCGAGGCAGTGCCGCCCGAGGTTCGTGATGACGCCGCGCCCGCGGCGCGGGTGCGGCAGGACATCTTAGACCACCTTGCCGCCATTGGCCGGGACGACGCCAGCGGCCAGGCGAGTACCACGGCAGCTGTGGAATACCTTGACCTTCAACAGCTCGATCGCCAGCAGACTTTGTTCCCGTTGCTGGAGCACGCGGACGTATCGATCCGGCTGGGAACCGCCTTCTATTTGCTGGGACAATTTCGCGCGAACGACGTCGAGGCCGTTGCCGCGTTCACGCGTCTGTTGACGGACGCCGACTCGCGGGTGCGCGGCATCGCATTACAGGCGCTGTCGCAAGTCGAACGAGCGGACG
>CALBSZ010000524.1 GCA_937967665.1 uncultured Planctomycetaceae bacterium | reverse complement strand
TAATGATGCAAGATCGCCGCGGCCGTCAGGATGAAGGGAATTCGCGCTGCGATGGCGAGGAGGGCAAATACAAACGCGAAAACGAAGTCAGTCCGTGTCAGAGGAAGCAACTTCCAGGAACTTCCCGGCAACGCGATCGTCGGCGGGCATTCGTGAGGAACCGGTCGTAACAGGGCCGTTGCCATTGCTAATCACTGCAACCGAAGGAATCGATACAACCGCAGCGGGAAAAAGCGGCTGCCATATCCAACCATAGCATTCCTGGACGACTGATTGGCCCGGGCTATAAACGAAGAAAGGGCCGATCCACATGGATCGACCCTTTCAAAATCGCTGAATGAAAGTCGCGTTTAGCACCCGCCGCAGCAGCGCTTGCTGCAACCCCGGCTACGGCTGCGACCACAGCCCTTGTCGCAACCACCGCCACAAGCACTGACTTCGACCGTTACCGTTTGGGGAACCATCGTGCAAACCTTGACTTCAACTTCCTTTTCAACCTGTACCGGAACTTTCACGGTGTAAGTTTCCGTCTTTTCCTCAGGAACGCATTCGTAACGAGTTACCGTGTAGGTACGAGTTTTCTCGTGCGGTACACATTCGGTGTACGTCACTTCCTTCGTACGTTCTTCCATCACGTTGTTGGTGACCGTATAAGTCTGTGTCCGCGTTTCCTCGGTGTACGTGCAAACCTTCTTCGTGCGAGTTCTCTCTTCCGGCTTGCAAACCGTAACCGTGTACTCGTAGGGAACCTCTTCCGTGACGCGTTCGTAAGTCGTGTATTCGACTTCTTCTTCGACGACGTTGGGGACCCAGACGCGATTGCACACGGTGCGAGTCGCGGGAGCCGCCGCGGCACAACCGCTGCCGCAGGCCGATGCGCAACTGCCACAACCGGTGTTGCAGCAGGAACGACTACGGCGTCCGCAGCCTCGGCCACAACCGGAATCACAGCAGGAACCGCCGCCACAAGGAACTTCGGTGATCTGCGTTTCCCAATGGCCCTTGTCACACGTCACAGTGCGTGTCTTGGTAACCGGGACGCATTTGGCAACGGTTCGCGTTCCCGAGCGAGTCTCCTCGGTCGGAACCATGACCGTGTAGGTCTCTTCCACTTCGCTCCAGGTCGGCACCTGAACCGTGTATTCCCGAGTCTTCTCTTCGGTAACGGGAACACAAACTTGGTAGGTCACAGTCTTGGTACGAGTTTCCGGAACCATCTCGGTGTAGGTTACCGTTTTTTCCTCTTCAACGGCGACACGATTGTAGACCGTGTAAGTTCGGGTACGCTCTTCATCCTGACACTCCGTCACGGTAATCGTGCGGGTCTGGGTTTCATAGGTGGGAACCATGATCGTCTTTTCCACCGTCGTCGTACCGCAACTGGCAGCACCGCAAGCCGAGCCACAGCTGCTTCCGCAGCCAGAACTCGCACAAGGGTCGCTGCAGCCGCCGCAACCAGAGCGGCGACATCCAGCCTGGACGTCCTGGACCGAATACAGCGACATCGCTGCAAGGGCCACTAATGCCAATACATTCTTCATTTGTCTACTCCCTCCTCAAGAAGCTTACACTGGGGCAAAAATAGAAATTCACTGACTCAAAGTCACAATAGGCAATACACGTAACTGGTACATCATGGGTAGAGTCTAACGATGTTGGATTCGCTGTCAACAAGCACAAAACGAATTGAATTGAAAATGTGACAAGAATGAAGAGTTTAGCAAAACTTAGTGCGAGTCGCACGGACGGTTAGCGTCTCCGGCGCTGTAAATCACCGTGTCAATTGGCGAAAAAACCGCTACGTCTACGCAAAACGCGCTGAAGCAGCCTCATTGCGAGCCGTTGTGAACATGGGTAAGATAGAGCCGTTCAAAGCGAATACGAAAAGGATAACGATCGATGCCTCCCTTTAAAAAAACTCTTAGTAGCTTTTGCGTCTTGCTGAGTTCCGTCGTTTTTCTGAATTTCGCGGCCGCTCAGCAGGCAGAGCCACTACCGACCGTAGTTTCCAGAATCCAGCAGCACGTGCGCGTCGGCAAAGAGAGCGTGGGAACCGTCGAAACCGGCGAGATACTCAATCCCCAGCAGGAGGAGCAGGGGTATTACCTGGTCGCATCGCGTGACGGGAAGGTCGGGTGGATATCGAAGTCGAACACGGTTCCGCTGGGCGACTCAGCCGCGATTTTCAGCGAGATGATTCGTCGCAACCCGCGCAACGGGGAAGCCTACGTTTTTCGCGCCACCGCATATTGGGCGGCGGGCGAAGGTGAAAAGGCGATCGCCGATTACACGCGGGCGATTCAAGTGGGACACGACCGCTGGACGGTTTATGAAGGCCGCGGGATGTTTTATGCCATGATGGGGCAGTACGACAAGGCCATTGCGGACTACGATCAGGCCTTGCGGCGCGGCGCAAAAGGGACTTCGATCTACGCCAATCGTGCTGCGGCGTACGTGGGCCTGGAGCGATTCGATCTGGCGATCAAGGACTTCACCGAAGTGATACGGCAGGATCCCAAGAAGGCGTCGGCCTACCACCAGCGGGCCATTACGTACAAGAATCACGGTGAGCTGGACAAGGCGATTGCGGACTTTGACAAGGCGATTTCGCTGGATCCGAAGAATGTTCCCGCGCTCAACGGCCGTGGTTTTGTGTACTACTTGAAGGGCGAGCACAAGAAGGCGGTGGACGAGTTCTCGCAAGTTATCAAGCTGAACGGCGAATCGGCGTTGGCCTACAACAATCGCGGCTACAACTATCAGATGCTGGGCGAATACAAGAAGGCGCTTGAAGACTTCAATCAGGCAATCAAGCTGGCGCCCCGATATGCCTTGGCGTTCCAGAACAAGGCCTGGCTGTTGGCCGGCGCGGACGATGCCAAGATCCGTAACGGCGCGGCGGCGTTGAAAGCCGCCAAGACCGCCTGTGAGTTGCGTGATTACAAGGATTTCTCGGACCTGAAAGCGTTGGCTGCCGCCCATGCCGAAGCCAGCAACTTTGCCGAGGCGGTCAATTGGCAACAGAAGGCGGTCAACCTGGCCGCGGACGACCAGAAGCCTTTTGAACGCGAGCTTCTGGAAAAGTACAAGGCCAAGGAACCGTTTCGCCTGGCCAGCCTGCCGCGCAAGTAGAGGCCCAAAGGTGTCGACAATATCCCCGCGGAAACATGATGCTTCGAGCTGCGGGCATCCGCGAGAATTCTACCATGGGACCCGAGCGTGACGCAGGAAGTCATCGTCATTTGCAATCGTGTTGCGGTCACTCGGCAGCCTTATTCGATTCGGCATCTTCCCGCGAGTTCAGCAGATGGCGACCGCGCTGCGGGCCGACACCGCCGCCACGGCAGCTTGCATCGATTTGCCGGAAAGCTGTCGAAATCGTCGCTGCTGGATGCGAACGATGGGATATCCCACGTAGGCCAAGGCGTGATTGGGGCGTGACGCGGCCAGCAGATCGTACCAGACGCTATCGTCGTGGCGATGCCATTCCACCTGAAACCGCTCTTCGCCGCGTTCCAAATGGTCAGGCAACGTACCGTAGGCGAAACCAAACCGAACTCGATCCTCGAGCGTCTCGTCCATCGTGTAGACGATGCGAGCGGGATTGATGGACCAGAACATGCCCGCGCGGAACTGGACATCGACGATCGTGCCGACTTCGATAGGGCGATCCGGCCAATAGAGCGTCGCCATTTCGGTCGGGAACATCTTCCATTCGCGAACGGCGTCCCGAGCGGCCTCGAAAACATCTCGACCGTGCCCCAATAAGACTCGATGCCGGTCGCACTGAAACCCCGCGGGACACGAGCCGTCCCGCGTCATGCCTGGATCGGCGTACGAGAAGGAACACTGCTTCTGGGCGATGAGATGGCCGATGATTTCGGCCTCGGTCGGGCGTGTAAGCGTAAACATGGCGGTATCTCGATTCCTGTCTCTGAGTGTACGTTCAGGGAACCGATAACGGCGAGCGGGATTAACCGCCGGCGGTGCGGTGGTTTGTCCGGAATTCCTGAAACGACTGTACGTCGCGGTACATTTCGCGGCGTGCTTCGAGGTCCGCGACCAGGTCGCTATCTCGTGCCAGGCGGGCCAAGGCGATCGCCTGATGGGCAACGTCGATAGCTTCGGCAAACCTGCCATTTTCCGCAAAGCACAGTACCAACGTATCCAGGGCCCGTTCCTCTTGCGGCCGGCCTTTCATGCGCTCACAGACGCCCAGTGCCAACTGCAGCGCGAGCTTTCCGTCCCGCACTTCGCTGTCGGTCGACGTTGCCAGGATCCGGGCCAAATCATGATTGACTCGAGCCGACTGAGGCCGCAGCCTCCGCGCTTCGCGGAGCGTGGCAACCGCCTTGGCCGATTGCCCGCGGGCCTCGTAAGCCTCAGCGAGACCTCGAAAGGTGAGTATTTCGGAAGGCGACTGCTTCAACGCTTGTTGCAAGAGCGGTAAAGCTTCTTCCACTCGGTCCACCTTCGTTAGCAGCCGAGCCAGGTTGGTGCGCGTCCAAGGGTCGTTTGGAGCGATCTTCAGGGCCTCGCGAAAACAAAGCTCCGCTTCGGCAAACCGACCTTGCTCTTCGAGAATCACGCCGAGATCCTGACGAAAGCGTGCGTTTCCCGGTTCCAGTGCGATCGCGCGGCGGCAGTAAACTTCGGCTTCCGCCAGATCGCCGCGTTTCGCCAGCAGCGCGGCAAGTCGCTGGTGCCTCCGCGCGAAGGCGGGATCACGAACCGGCGAGACTTCCAGTGCCCGACGGCAATGCAGGATGGCCTTGTCCAGCCGCTTCGCCGCGTCGAGTGCGACCGCCAGATTGCCGTGCGCCCGCGGGTTGCCGGGACAGACCTTCACCGTCTGTTGCCAGAGGGAAATTTTCGAATCGTAGTCGGCATTGCGGAATACCGTCCGTACCGAGAGGGCGGTCAACAGAATTGCCGTGATCGACGCCGCACACACGGCGTGTTCGCGATCTGGAAGACGTAGGCGAGTCGCCAACGCGTTAAGAACTCGCGATACACCCAGGACAGCCAGGATCACAAGACACGCCAGCGGCAAGTACATCCGATGTTCCTGCGCCATATCCTTGATGGGCACAATACTACTGGTGGGCGCCAGGACAATAAAGAAACTGGTAGCCAGGAAGGCGACGCCCGGATGCTTCCAAAACAAAGCGAAACTCGTCGACAGTAACGCGACGACAATCGCCGAGGTCCAAAGTATCGTGCCGGCGTGGTTCTCGACGGGCCAGTACAGATCGATGCAAAGCTGGCTCGGCCAGACAGCTTGGCGCAGGTAGTACAAGATCACACCTGGTTGCGTCCGCAAGTACTCGACGGCGCTAAGCCCTTCGTAGCCGAAACCCATCGAACCACCGCTGAAGAGATTCCTGGCAATGTAGATCGCCCCCCAAGCCATCGGTAACAACATGGCTGCATACAGATGCCAGCGGCGGCGGACAACTTCCCGCCACGAGGCGCTCAAGAATACGCGGTCGAAAAGCAGCAGAACCAGTGGCGCCATGGCGGCAACTTCCTTGCTGGCCAAGCCAAAGAACAGCGACAGCACCGCAAGAACATACCACGCACTGCTATGCGCCGAGCATGATCCGCTACGCGCCGAGCGCGAACCACGCAGCGTGCAGTACAGCACCAGCAGAAAACACAAACCCATGAGCGACTCACAACGCTGCACGATATAGACAACAGCCTGCGTCTGCAGCGGATGCACCAGCCAGATCGCAGCACTGGCGCCTGCCAGCCAGCGAGCCTGGGAGCGAAAACACGAGGTCTCCGCCAGCACCCTGCGCACCAGGTCGAACAACACCAGTCCCGCGGCAAGATGGATGCAGGTATTCAGCAGATGATAGCCAAAGGTGACCTTCCCGCCGATCGCATGATTCAGCTTCAACGTCCAATAGAGCAGCGGGCGATCAAGAGCCGCATAGTCGCTCGGCCAGAGCGACAAGCCGTCAATTCGGCTGAGGGCGTTCGCATCATCGAAGACGAACGCGCCATTGATGCTGCTGTAAAACGCCGCCAGGCACAGCACGACCAGGAACACGGCGATACTGCCCTGCCGTTTCCTTTTCGCAACATCCGCAACCGCCATCATCAACCTCTCGCGCGTCACGTAGCAATCGTACTGGTTATGCGAGCAGAAACTCGAACTGCGTCGCGGGCATGCAGTACGAGCAAACAGCGTTCCACGAGCGGGATTGCTGCTGGTTGAATCCCGGCACGCAGAGCGTGCCCTACCGCAACCGTAGGGCATGCTCGGCATGCCGGGAACACTGGCTGTCCAAATCCGAAGAATCAATGCCCAGTTGGACAGCGCCAAGCTTGCGGAAATCCGCAAGAATACAAGCACGCAGCGCAAGCAAGTGTATCCGGCGCGAATATTGGAGTCCGGCACGCGGAGCGTGCCGGACCGCAACCGTGGCTAAACCATGATCTCCGCCAACGGACCTTCTTGGTTGAGATCCAGGATCGCGGAATCCTTGATTCCAAAGGTCTCGCAATGTTCGCCAACGGCATGCAGCAGTGAAATGTAAAGATTGGCGACCGTGCGATGTCCCGTATTTCCATACCAGGGATAACGCAGGTATCGATTGCCGAGTTTCAAGCGGCCGCCCAAGTCCCCGATAAGGACAAATGGCCATTCGTAGCAGACGGGATGATGCCCTTCGGCCGAATCGGACATATAGACGACCAGCGTATTGTCCATCATCGTGCCGTCGCCTTCCGGGATCGACTCCAACGTCTGGACGAACTTTGCCAGCTTTTCCAGACACTTGCGTCGGATCAGCGCATGGCATTCGGCAGCCGTCATGCCAGCGGCGCTGCCTCCATGCCCAATACCGTGGGAGCCGATATAGCCGTTTCCCTTGCCCACTTCACTGGCCATGCAGCTCAAGCCGATCTTGTCGGGACCCGCGCCGGCGGAAACGGTAACGGTGTTGGTAAGTCCGGCGATGAGCGTTCCGGCCGCCACGTCGAACTGGGCTTCTAAACGATCGAACACCCCGGTCGGCCCGGTCTTCGTATCGACAATCTGGCCGACCTTGGGATCGATCTGCGGCGCGGCCTGCGCAATCCGTTCCGCCATGCCCGCAAGTTTGCTTTGCCGACCGCTCATCGCCTCGAACGCTTCCAGGTAGCGTTCCAACTTGGCTCGTTCTGAACCATCGAGCCTGGTGGTCATGCGTTTCACGTCGTCCGACATGAAATCGAGCAGGTTGGCATCGACATCGAATTGCTTGCGCGCGGCGCCGCTGGCACCCGCCGCGAAATACTGGCCATGCGCTACCACGGGATTGAGGATCGTGGGCAAGGCCTTTCCCTTGCCCGCGGAGGTGAGATTGTACGTCAACGACGAAGCCTCATTAGAAGCGCCGAGCCCAACGTGCCGGTAGATCCCTCCCAGATTCCGCGCGATCGCGGCGTCTGCGGTTTCGCCGTAGTCCTTTTTTCCAAACGGCCAACAGCCCAGCGCGGCGAATCCTGAATTGTGGCTGCCCCGCGCGATCCGGCCCGACAAGCCATGAATCATTGTCACCTTTTCGACGAACGGCTGCAGCGGCTCCAAGCTGAAGGCCAGTTGGTGATCGGCCAGCGCACGGTCTTCCAGTGTCGCCGGATTTCTCGGCAACTCGATTCCCTCCGGCTGCGTTTCCGCCGGATAAATCCCGTTCCCCTGCACGAAGAACAGCACTCGCGCCGGTTTGGGAGCCGACGCTTCCAATTGACGAATGAACGGCGCCAGGTACAGTCCTCCGACGCCAAGCGTGACACCCCGAAAAAATGTACGTCGATTCAACATGGTCGTGGTTTCCTTCGAATTTATTTCCTGGTGACGGCGTTTGTCTTCTGAATGATCAGCCGGTAGCCAATGAACGGTTGCTGATTCCGGCTGCTGTAGTAATCACGGTAGGCGCTGCGGCAGTTTTCCGGCACGCTCGCCCAGCTGCCGCCCCGAGTCGCGCCGTCGATGCACCATTCGGCTACGTTGCCGTACATGTCATGAAAGCCCCACGGATTCGCTTCGTACGAACCGACTTTTGCCAGCTTCAAAGTGGCGTCATCGAGCGTCCGGTGTGCCGAATTCGAATAAACGTCCTTACTGTCATAGTAGGTCTTGTCGGCGAAGTTGGCGTGGCGCGGCAACAAATCCATCTCGTCGCCGAAGTAGAAGCGCGTCGTCGTCCCCGCGCGGGCCGCGTATTCCCATTGCTCTTCCGTTGGCAGCGAATACTCCCAATCGTCCGGCAAGCGGCCTGCCTGCCGTTCGCTGGCTGTGAACTTGCGTGTCATCGCCCTGGCGTCGTCGTGATTGATCATTGTCGACGGCTCCAGCTTGTGGCGAGCAAGCGTATCGTGGCCCGGCCGGCGTCCCGCCACCACCTGGCTGTGCGCCAGCTCGTACTTCGATAGCCAAAAGCCGTCCTTGAATACGACTTCATGCTGATCTTCGTCGGGGTAGCGTCCGGGAGTCCCTGGCGGACTGCCGGCAAGATAACGCCCCGGCGGGCACCAGCAGAACACGATGCCCAGATCGTTCACCCATTCGTCTCCGGGCTGCTGGCCTGCGATAAACTTTTCCGGAAGACTGACCGCGACGGACGCGTTGCCCTGCAACGACGCAACCAGGCCGTCCGCGCCATTCAACGTCTTCCGCAGGGCCGCTGTGTCGCCGACGTAAACGCGACAGTCCGGCGGTGATTCCATTCTCAACGGCGACGCTTCCGGCACCTCCAGGAACAGGTGGCTCTGAGCACTGCCGCCCTTGTCACTCAACGCCTGCAATACGCGGTCGATCGCATATTTCCCTCGCCCATCCACCGCCAGCAAACCCGGCCCGTCAGCCAGTCGACCGCGATAGTAGAGCAGCGCTGTGGACCGCGTTGGCGTACGTTCTGCAAACTTTTCAATGGCGTCGCGGAACGCGTATTCGTTCGCCAGGTTTGTCAACACGTGGCACTGGAATCCCAACTTCTCCAGACGCTCGACGACGCTCTCCAGCCCTTCCGCCGCAACCGCCTGCTGCTGGCCGTCATAGCGGTTGTTGTCGATCAACAGCGCTCGGCGGTATTCGGCTGTCGCCGGCAGCGCGCACGTCACATGGACCAAACAACAAAGCACAATCCAGCTCGGCAGCCGATGCATCAAGGAGCGAAATAGAAGCAGGTAGTTGCCCGAGGAGTACGACTTGCAGGTGCATTGCCTGCGATGCCGCCTTCCAGGTATTTGTTGTGATCGTGCTGACTTCACTTTTGCGGCTCCGCGTGCGACAACTGCCTCATCAAGAAAGAATCGGAACTGAGCAGCGAGACGACCAGTTCGCGGAAACTGCCATCGTTGTCTCGATAAGCCCGATACGCGTCCTGCAACGTGTTCGCGTCTCCGAGCGTTTCATTGCGTCCCATGAAGTAGCGGAACACGTGCCGGACAAACACCTGTTCGACATACTCCGACTTGGCCAGCAGTTCCATCATTTCGGTCGGCCCGCTGACTGTTCGTCCGTCGAGCTCCGGGATGCCCGTGCGTGTGATGACGCCGCTGGCGTCGACGGGCTGCCCTGCATCCAGTCTCTGATAGCGGCCGTAATGGTCGTAGCGTTCGAAGACGACTCCCAGTGGATCCATTTTCTTGTGACACCGCCAGCACTCCGACGCGCTCGTGGCGATTTCCAGACGATCGCGAAACGTCGTATGTGCTTTCTCAGGGACGCGCGCGTCGACGCCGATGGGCACATCCGGCACGGTGCCGCCGAGCAGATGGGTGCGGACCCATTTGCCGCGCTGCACGGGATGATTGTCAAAATTACCCGACCACGCAGCCAGCCAGGCCGGATGCGTCAGCACCCCGGCGCGCTCGTCTTCGCGAAAGGCAACCGGCTGCAAATGCAGACCCCACTTCCAATCCAGCGGCAAATTGTACGCCGTGTGATAATAGGATCGCTTTCCATTGTCCGCGGTTCTGACCAGCTTCGTCTCCTCGCGTTTCGGCGTCTTGTATTCGGCCTCCACGTAGTAACGCCGCATGGTCAACAGCGTTGCCAGCACTTGCGTATCGGCACGCAGCACGTCTTGAATGTTGGTTTCCAGATCCCGGATCAGGCGACCGGCGTCATGATCGCCCCCTTCCGGTTTGTCCTTGAACACTTCGTTGGCAAACGGGTAGTTGAAATACTCGCGAAAGAATTGCAGGATTCGCGGGTTCTTGTCTTGCAGCAACGAATCGTCTTGGAGTCTTTGGCGGACAAGGCTGGCAACCTGTTCGGCAGTGGCGAGTTCTCCGGCTTCCGCGGCGGCAACGAATTCCTTGAGAGGCATATCGGCAAAGGCGTACGAAAGGGCAAAGCCGATTTCACTCTGCGCTAGCCGAACGCGGCCGAATGCATCCGGTTTCCCATCACCCAGCTCCTGGCGAAAGAGAACCTCGGGCTGCATGAGCACCGCGACGAGCAGCGCCTTGGCCGCGATTTGATAGCCTCCGACCTCGACGGACCGGTCGTAGAAGGCTTTGAATCGCTGCTGTTCGTCGTCCGTGGCGGCGCGTCCCAGCGTCTTACGAAAGGCAAAGTCGATCGCCGCGTTGACGGCCTCGGCGTCAGGGGGCCCTGTGTCGCTTACCAGCTTCTTGAAAAGCTGATCCTTGGACTGCGGTGCGACCATGCGCTCCGCAATCTTCTTGGCATTTCCCAACAGGGGCGCCGTCGAAGCCTCGTCCAAAAAATAGCTGGCTGCGTAGTCTTTGAATTCGGCGCCGTCGGCTTCGTTCAAGCCATTGGCCAGACCGCTGACCTTCTCCGCCAGGCGAGGCATCGTCGAATCGTAGATGTCAGGACGCAATCGCCAGATCCGGGGCGGGCCCGGGTAGACACGAGGCAATCGCTGCCCAAACAGGAACTGATGGTCGACATAGTTTCCGAACTGGGGCAGCAACAGTTTTTCATCCGCGACGAAACCGGGCCGTTGCGTCTTCAAGAACTCCTGCCGGATCCACTTGAGCAACGCCGCGCGCTCGTCCGCTGTCGGTTGATCCGCATCCTTGGGCGGCATATCTCCGAAACGCAGCTGCTCGTCAATCATGCGCCAGGTTTCGAAGTGCTGGCCGCCGAGCAGGTCCGGGTCGATGCTCTGCAGCGATAGTCCGCCCTCCGCCGAATCCGCGCCGTGGCAGTCCAGGCAATACTTGGTGAACAACGGAGCTACGGTTTCACGGAAACCGCTCAGATCCGCCGTCGGCACGTCCGCCACCGTCGTGCTCGCGGTCACACAGAACAAAACCGCCGGAATGAACGCTCGCGATACTCTCATTTACCTATTCACTTGTGACCGATATGACAAACGCTCAAAGCAGACTCAAAAAACGCCTTGCTCATGAATGGCTACCAAGGTTGCAAGCGTTACACCTGCCCGCCGATTCCTTTCCAGGAATCTCATCCTATTCGCCGCGGTGGCCTGCGTATGGCATGCATTTAATATGATTGGATTCGCTGCGTTCTGAAAGAGCCCTTACTCCGACAGCGTCAGGTTCCGTCGTCACACACGCTGGAAGTGCAAACGAGTGGGTCACTTACGTCCGAATACGCTGGCTCGCGCTGCGCGCTTGATTCTTGCGGATTGCCGCGATGTTGGCGATGTCGGATCAGGCAAGGACTTACGGTGTTTGCACGGTCGAACCCGCTGACGTCAGAGCAGACTTTGTCGAAAAAGGGGGACTCACTCTCACCGGGCAAGCACTATCGCGCCAGCAGGTGGCGCAAGGCGTCTTCGAGGTTCTCGTGGCGGAATTGGTAACCGGATTCTGCTAGCTTGCTCGGCTGGACCTTCTGGCTGCACAGCAACAGCCCGTCGGCCATTTCTCCGAAAGCCAATCGTGCGGCGAACGCCGGCATGGGAAAGATGGTGGGCCGCTTCAGGACCCGGCCAAGGACCTTTGTGAATTCGAGGTTGGTGAGCGGTTTTTGCGACACGGCATTGACCGGCCCCGCAAGCGACTCGGTAACGATGGCGTGGTGAACCGCCCCCACCACATCGTCGATGCCGATCCAACTCCAGTACTGCCGGCCACTGCCGACTTTCCCTCCCAGGCACAGCTTAAAAGGTGTCAACATCTTGGGCAGGGCCCCGCCACGCGGCGACATGATCACGCCGATGCGCAGATTGACGACACGGATTCCCGCCCGCGAGGCGGATTGGGTGGCCGCTTCCCACTGTTGGCAGACGCTGGCCAGAAAATCGTTTCCCGGTTGAGATGCTTCCGTCAGCAATTCGTCACCCCGATCACCGTAGTAGCCAATCGCCGACGCCGACACGAGTACTTGGGGAGGCGATGCAAGCTGGGCCAGTGCATTGCAGAGCAGTTCTGTCCCCTGAACGCGACTATCGCGAATCCGCTTCTTGCGAGCCGCGGTCCAGCGTCCGCCCCCCACATTCTCGCCCGCCAGGTGCACGACCGCCTGCACTCCTTCCAATCCGGCCTGATCAATCTCTCCGGCTGATGGTTTCCAGAACACTTCGCCCGCTTGCGGGTCGCGCCGCACAACCCGCACAACCTGGTGGCCGGCGGCCGCCAGGAAATCACTTAGCTGCGTGCCGACAAGTCCGGTAGCTCCCGTAATTGCGACGTTCACTTCTCCCACCTCCTGATTCAGCCGGTTGTAGTTCCGAGACTCCGTTCGGGGGATCCCGCGGGCGGAGTCGCGGGGCCATGGGCAAATGCTACTCTGCTCGCCATAAATCTATGCTGCGTTCGTTGAATTTTACATCGCCATGCGTAAGTATTTCTACGGGGAGACGGATTACGATGGGACGGCGCTGGCGGATTGCTCGGTCAGGTCGGATCCAATGGCCTTCCGATAAAGTCATTCCCAATTGCCTCGCTAACACCGCCTGGTCTCATCCTACAGCGGCTGACCCATCTACAGCGGCACTACGCGTTGATCTCCGATGCTATCGAATTCGGTGTCACCCACAAACAGACAACCGGCCTCCGTTTGACGCGACTGCTGCTCGGGGTCCATGTTCTCAACCGCCGTGGTCAAGATCAATTTCACCTTTCCGTTGTGTTCCACCAGTTGCGGGCAGGTGACACGTGGTGACCTGGGTGTGCGCCAGATGGCTTCAGGTTCGCCCGTGGCCAGGGAGAACTGCACTGCCTGGCCGGCTTCAACATCGTGCGGATTGTAGAACGCGATGATCACGCTACGGCCATCGGGTGTCGCGATCATCCCGTCGGGAAAGTCTTCCCGTTCGGTCAGGTCGATCACCACGCCTCGGGGACCGAGTTCACCGCGGTCCACGTCTAGCGGGTAGGCGGCGACCTGCTGCGTGGGAGTATCGATATCGAACAGCCGGTAACTGCCATCGTCGCGAACAACGAACTTCCCGTTCGAACAGGTCTGATCGTTGCTCAACTGGAACAGTTGCCGGTCCCTGGAACGCCAGAAGTACAAACCGGCTTTCGGAGTCTTGAACTCGAGGTCCTTACAGCCGAAGACGAGACCGTCTTGGAAAACCACCCCGTCGTTGATAATCGTCCCTGTCACACCGTCGTCCACGGTTTCGGTCAGGGAAACGGATTCCCCCGTTACGATATTGAACAGGCACACCTTCCTTTCCAGTCCCACGACGAATTCGTCATCGTGAGTGGTCGGAAAGGCAAAACCGGGACGCCCTTCCAGCGCGAAGTTGCGGTTTGTGCCGGAAGCCATATCGAACACGTTCAAGGAACCGGATTCGACATTCGTCCCGTGCTGAATGGCCACCCAGCTGAATTTGCCACTTCCGCAGGAGTACGGCCCCTCCGGCAAGTAGCGCAGTTCATTCGACTGCGGGCGATGGAGGACGGAAGTAGGGTACTCGATCATCGTGTTTCCTCGACAATCCGGCGGTTGAGACGCCGTTAAAGCTAAGACCGCGGGGTTTAATCCCGCCGGTATGCAAGTTATTCTAATAGCTTTGCAACAGCTTAACGTCTTACTGAGATCACGCAATGAGTGACGCAAACACGGACCGCGCCGTCGGAATTGATTTAGGTACCACTTTCTCCGTTGTCGCCTGCCTTGATGCCGACGGAAAACCGCAAACGATCACGAACGCGGAAGGCGATCTCACGACTCCCAGTGTTGTCTATTTCTGCGGCAATGACCTGGTGGTTGGCAAGGAAGCCGTTAAGGTCGCGGCGTTCGAACCAGAATCGATCGCCCAGTTTGCCAAGCGGGACGTCGGCAAGAAGGAATTCCACAAGGCCATTCGCAATCACCAGTTGCCGCCCGAAGTCATTGAGTCGATCATCCTTAAAAAGCTCAAACACGATGCCGAACTGCGCATCGGCAAGATTACCAAGGCGGTCATTACCGTTCCGGCATTCTTTAACGAGCCGCGCCGGAAAGCCACCATGGACGCGGGCAGGCTGGCCGGAATTGAAGTCCTGGACATCATCAACGAGCCAACCGCCGCGGCGATCGCCAGCGGAGTGCAACTCGGGTACCTGACCCTGGACGGGACTCCCGAGCAAGAAGAGACGGTGCTGATTTATGACCTTGGCGGCGGGACCTTCGACGCCACACTTTTGAAGATTCACGGACGCGAGTTCACCGCGGTGGCTACTGCCGGCGATGTCTATCTGGGCGGCATCGACTGGGATCAGCGGATCGTCGATTACGTGGCGGAAGCCTTCGAGACGCAACACGGCGACGATCCTCGACAAGAGGACGAGGGCCAGCAGAACCTGATGCAGGAAGCGGAAGACGCCAAACGCGCCCTGTCGTCACGCGACTCGGTCACCATTCATTTCGCGCATCAAGGTAAACGCATCAGCCTGCCGCTGACCCGGGAAAAATTTGTCGAGTTGACAGCGGATCTGCTGCAGCGAACGATCTTCACAACCCAGAAGCTATTGCGTGACAGCAAATACTCCTGGAATGATGTGACCCGGCTCTTGCTCGTCGGCGGTTCGACGCGGATGCCCATGGTGCAGCAAGCGTTGGAGAAAGAGTTTGGCAAACCGGTCGACCGATCACTCTCGCCAGACGAAGCGGTCGCACATGGCGCGGCTTTGTACGCCGGCGTTCTGCTGGGCGGGCCCGCGAATCGCATTCAGATGCAAGTCACCAATGTCAGTTCGCACGACCTGGGGGTACTGGGAATCGAGCGCAGCACGAATATGCCTCGCCGCAAGGTCCTGATCGCCAGGAATTCCCCGCTGCCCGCTACGGGCGTGCGCCGCTTTACGACGCAAAAAGACAATCAGCGCAGCGTGGTTGTGAATGTCATTGAAGGCGGAGATGCCAGCGGCAAGAATGCCACACCAATCGGGAAGTGCGTCGTGTCCGACCTGCCGCCCGGACTCAAGGCCAAGACGCCGGTGATCGTGAAATTCAAATACGATACCAACGGCCGCCTCAGCGTCTCCGCCAAGATCCCGGAGGTCGACCGGATGGCGAAGATGAATATCGAACGCGCTTCCGGCCTGGCGGACGAGGACATCGAACAGTGGCGCGGCAAGCTGAGTGACGGCGTCATTTTGGATCCGTCCACGGAACTGGGGCCCATTTCAGATAAACAGCTGGTCGAACCTACTGCCGAAGAGACGTTTCGCGATCTGGACGACCTGGACGAAATCGACGACGCAATCCTCGAGGAAGCGGACTTCCTGGGCGAGGACGAGGAATACGAGGCCGAGAAAGCGGCCAGCGTCGAGCCGGATGGCATGCCGCCCGTCGCCGTTCCAGTGCCCGAGGAAGACGCTGAGGAAGTGGAGGAAGTCGCCGAATTGGAGGTCGTCGAGGAAGTCGAGGAGGCAGACGAGCCCTCTGCGGCGGCCGAGACGCCCGAACCGGCCAAGACGCCCGAACCAAAACCTGGCCAGAAGAAAGACGGGCCGAACTTCAATTTCGGCGATGGGCCGGCGACCAAAACCGCCACGGACGACGAGAGCTTAAATGACTTTTTCAAAGGTTTGGGCTAGTCGGTCAGCGCCGCTTTAGGTCGATTCGGCCTGTCTAAGTTCGGGCAGTCATTTCGTTTAACCCCCAGCCGCAGGCGCCGGTGCACGGCTCCAGCCGGCGTTGGGGGCTGAGGATGTCCTTGAACGTCTTATCACGAATCGGCCACGGGCGCTTGCGAAAGTCGGCGTAACTATCCAAAATACGGGGAACGCCTGGAACGCGCTGAAATCATGTCGAAAGAGTTTGATCCATATTACAAATGGCTTGGCATTCCGCCCAAGGATCAGCCACCGCATCACTACCGCCTCTTGGGGATTGAAGTCTTCGAGCCGGATGTGGAAGTGATCGATGCCGCTGCTAATCGGCTGATGGCGTATCTGCAGGATCTCTCGCACGGCGAAGACGCGGCAGCCGCCCAGAAGATACTCAATGAAATCTCGTCAGCGCGGGTCTGTTTGCTCGACAAAAAACGCAAGACCGACTATGACACCCGCCTGAAGGCGAAGACTCAGCCGCAGCGACGACTGGCAAAGGCGGCCCCCGTCGCCGTGGCATCGCCAGCCTCGCAGGCACCGAAGCCGCCGCCACCACCGGCGACGACTCCCGCCATTGCACCACCTCCCTCGCCCGTGTTTCGCACCGCCGATGTCCGGCCGCTCAACACCGGAACGAATCAGGCGGACAACGACCGGGACGAACAGCCAAGGTACCGGAAACGCAAGCCCAACGTCGTGGTTCCCATCCTGGTGGTATCGCTGGCTGTTGTCGGGATCATCGTCGCTGGGGTCGCGCTGCTGTCAGACCGAAAGAGGCAGGCGGCCAATCCAGACGCTGGACCGCCGAATACAAACACGCGAGTCCAGGTGTCCACGACCCCGTCGAACGCGAATCCGAACCGCACTCCCGTGGACAATACGCCCCAAGGCTTCATCCCCGACTCGGCCACTCTGGATCTGCAGTGGCGCCCGAATGACCGGAAGGCCGCAACGCTGACGATCAACGGCGAGAAGACCAATTTCGAACCAACCGGCTTCCTGACGTTTAAAGTGCTGCCGGGAGAAAACGAAATCAAGGTCACGCGCAAAGGCTTCAAACCGTTCGTGCGCAAGCTGGATCTGCGCCCCGGCCAGTACGAGCGGATCGAAGTGAAACTCGAAAAACAACCATGAACCGAGCGACACGCCCTAACCCGGATTATTCATGGTTGTAGGGTGGTGTCGAGCAAACGAGCGAAAACTGGTGG
>CALBSZ010000523.1 GCA_937967665.1 uncultured Planctomycetaceae bacterium | reverse complement strand
ACGTGGCGGTCAATACCGGATCGGCGTTCGCTTCGATCGTGTTCTGAGCCAGATTGTCGACGACGCGCGACACCAGTTCCACTTCGGGGACGTTCGCGCTGGTAATCGATTCCGCCTGTTTCGCCAGGGCCCTTCCGGTGGTCGCCGCGTACATGTTCGACTTCACCGCCACGATTCCCGCGGCACTCTTGTAGCTGCCCCAGACCACGTAGTCCACTCGCAATCGCAAAGCCAGCGCTTTCAACATCTGATCTTGCGAAAGGTTTTGTGATCGCATGGCGCGAAGTTGTCTCTGAACGTCCACCGGATTCTTGACATCGATATTGGGGAACTGTTTGAACTTCTGCCGCAGCTCCGTGGCCACGTGAACTTCGCTGCGATGGGGATCGAAATCCATATCGGGGATGGGCATGTGCGGCAGTATCGCTAAAGTCACACGTCGATCTTCGCTGACGTTCAGTTGAGCCGACTTGGCGGCCTCGCGGGCCTGTTCGACGTCAGTCCGCGTGATCTTGCCGATGCGCTGGTATTCCACGCGAGTTGATTTTGCGCTGTCGACCAGGGCTTTGCGAATGTCCGGGTAGGAGAGATCCAACATGAGTCCACGCGTTCCGCCCGCCAGGGCATTCATGAAGCCGCGTGTCTTGGCGAGCACCGCGTCATACGATTGTCGATGCGGCCCGTCGCTGGTGCACAGGACCGAACTGATCTGAATGCCCTTGCGCTTTGCCAGATTGATTAGCAGATCGGTATCGTAATACCGTTTCGCGCCTGTTTTCGCTTCATCAAAATCGGGATCGTAGGGCGGAGCGTCTCCAAAGACCAGCAACCAGCGTGTCGTCGTTTCATCGGTCGACCAGTTCAACTTATCCAAGGCTTCGTGAATGCCAAGGTCGGTGGCTTCGAGGAAATAGGGGGCTCCGGATTCCGGCTGGATGTTCGCGAAAGCTTGATTCAGCGCGTCGACGTCGGCTGTGAACTGCGACACCATTTGCGTTACGGGACCGGAAGGCGATCCCACGTCCCGATAGACGACCAGCGCCAGCGAAACGTGGTCGCCCTTATAGCGTCGCAGGTCCGCGACCATGCTGGCCAAGGCATCGCGCACGCCGCTGATATCACCCGTCATGCTGTCGGTACCATCCACCACCAGCGCCACCTGCAGGTCGGTCTGACTTTCCTCGACAAGGTCCAGGAAGCTGCGCTGCAGCAAGCCCATGCTCTTCTTTTCCGGCGCGCGTTGCGGCGAGAAAATCGACTCCAACGCAGTGCCTGCGGGCGAGTCCGCATGGGCACCAATGGTCGTCATCACCACGAAAAGTCCCGCGGTTAAAATAGCCAGGGTTCGTCTATTCCAGGTATGCATTGTCTCTTCTCCCATCAAACTGCGGGCATTTCGCGTCAAGCATGTTATCTGCCGGGGGACGCAAATGTTGCTGATAAAATGGTTATAACCCAGGATTGGCCTTTCCGGTACGCTTTGCGTGGCGGCGACACTTGGGCGAGCGGAAGATGAGGTTGTACCTGCTGCTTGTAGTCCTTCGTCTCCGTTCGCAGGGCCCCTCTGGCGGAGCCTCGGGACTACAGCTAGATTTTCAACTGCCGATCGCCTTATTGACGCGGTATTCCCTTCGTCGTAAAGCTTTATCAATTGGCAGGTTACGAACAGTCGCTGAGTTCCCACGCAACAAATCAGCCCAATCCGCGATAATACTACTACGGCGCAGGCTTGACGGGAGCGAAACGGGGACTGGCTCCAGCGTCGAGCCCGGTTCGTCCCGGAAAACCGGCTGGATCGATGGTGCCTGTCCCCGTTTCGCGGCTCCCGTTGCTTGCGTTGTGGTGACAGGAGAGTTTGAATTAACGTTCGCACCGAGGGATTTATGTCCAAGTCATTCATTTTGCTGCTGATCCTGTCGATATCGGCTTCCGCCGCCGCAGACGATCTGCCAAGCGAAACGTCGCTGCCCGGCCAGGCGGTAGTCGTGCCCCCGGCGAAGAATTTACCTCCAGAAACCGAATTGCCGGCCGGCCGGCTGTCACCGTCCTACGCGATCGAACAGCCAATAAATCCATTGGAACTGCCGAGTGAAATGACGCTGCCCACGCTGGTCCAAGCGCAGCCGGACGCGGAACCTCAAGACGCGCTGCCTCCGATCGGCAAAGACCCTCATCGGCGGCCATGGTTGCGTTTGAATTTCTCCGGACACACGGGTACGGTACGCGCCATGGCCTACACGCCAGACGGCAAGTATCTGTGCACCGGCGGTGAAGACAAAGTCGTGCAGATCTGGGCGCAGCCCGCAGCGGGCAATGGCCGCTGGATGAATCAGCGAACGGTCCGCTGGCAGGTGAGACGCGGCAATCTCGGCCGTATCTACGCCCTGGCCACGGGCGCTAATCTGCTGGCGATGGCGGGACATGGAGCCATGGGGGGGCTCGGCGAGATCCTGTTGATCGATCCCGCGACAGGAGAATTGAAGCGGGCCTTAGTCGACGAACAGAACGGGCATCGACAGGTGATTGTAGGCATGTCTTTCTCGCCCGACCCGAATGCACCGGCATTGGCTTCGATCGATTTTCAGGGACAGGTTATGTATTGGTCCCGGGATGCGGACACAGGACTTTGGCAGGCCAAGCGGATCAATGGACCCGATCCAGAGACGTACGGCGAAGCCATCGCTCAACTCATTCAACCGAATCGACGCACGGCGCAGGTAGTCATGGTGGGCCCCAACCATCTGGTCACGCCGGTTTTCACCCACGTGGATGTGACACGGAAAACCGAGTATTTTCCTGACGGACTCCGCCTGTGGGAACTCGAACTAATCAACATCAAGACCGGCGTTCGCAAGCGATTAACAGCCGATCAGCCGCACACCGAGGCCGTGACGAAGCTGGCGGCGAGTCCCACGGGGACGCGGTTGGCCTCGGCCGACGACTTCGGCAATCTGTTTATGTGGGACTTGACGAAAAGCAGCGTGGGAAAGCGATTGCAGCAGAAGGCTAAGATCGTATCGCTCGATTTCAATGCGAACGGCGACCGGCTCATCGCTGGAACGGCGCGTTCACCATTGCTGAATGGCAATTCCGTACTGCAGACCTGGGATTCGACCACACCGTTACAGCCGCGACTGCTCAACGAAGTCAAGCTCAATGCCGATGTCCATGATTGCCGAATTCATCCGCAAACGGGTCAAGTCACGTACGCCCAGGGGAACGCGGTCATTCCTGCCGGCGGCGAGCGACTCGAAGCTCCGGTTCGTGGAGTCCGCCGCGTCGCCTTTGCCAAGGACCGGCCCTTTTATCGGATCGCGATCGGTACGTCCACAGATGGCTTCGACGAAGTATTCGATACCTATGCGGTCCAACTGGAGCGTAAGAACAGGATCAACGAAGACGACTGGATTCCAACTCGCTGGTGGAGCGGCAACCCGTGGACGTTGCGCAGCGAGGGCCCGCCCGGACAACAGACTTTCTGGCTCTTCGAAAAGGAAACGAAACGCGGTCAGCTTGAACTCAACCCGAATTTCGATGGCACTCCCGTTTCCACCTGCTGGATTCCGGATCGGACGGGCCGAGTTGCTTATGTTGCGGTGGGCACCGATGGGACGAACAACATTTACGTCTACCAGATCGCTGCCGCGGGAAAGTGCCCGCTGCTGCGACAGTTCCGCGGCCACGTTTCTGCAGTGCGGTCGATCGGCGTATCGAAAGATCTGCGTTACCTGGTTTCTGGTTCGGACGATGCGACGGTGCGCGTCTGGAAGCTGGAAGGCTTCGATTCGTCCGATACCATCACGAATCGCTGGGGCGCCGAATTCGAAACACGGAACGGTCAGTTGATCGCCAGCCAACTGCGTGAAGACGGCCCGCTGTTCTTCCGCGGCGTTCGCGCAGGCGACGTGATCCACACGGTGAAATGGAACGAGCAGGGAGTCGACAAGTCGGCGAACACACCGGCGGAGATGCTGAACGCGTTAACCAACGTTCACTGGAATACCCTGGTCGCCTTGGAAACCTCGCGCGCCGGCGTCGAACAACCCGTGTTTCAATCGTTCATCGCCTGGCAGGAAGTCGTGTCGTTGTTCGTGGCTGAGAACCGGCAGTGGGCCTACTGGACTCCGGCCGGTTTCTACGATTCGTCTTTCGACGGCCATAAGCTGTTTGGCTGGCAGATCAACCATGGCTTGAACGTGCTGCCCGAGTTCTTTCTGGCAGCGCAGTTTCGAAACGCGCTCGAGAAGCCCGACGTCATGGAAAAGCTACTACAAGGCGGCAGCCTGGAAGAGGCGTTTCGGCTGGCGCAGCAGCCCGCGCCAGCGGCATCGCAAAACGCGATAATTGACGAGTACCGGCTGAAACCTCGCGTTGAAATCCTGGCTCCACGACACGACGAACGCGTGGCCGGCCGGACAACTACGGTGCGAGCGGCGATCACCGTCCGCGATGGCTTGGAACTGGTACCGCCGAAAGTGTTTGCCAATGGCGTGTCGGCGCGTGAAAGTCGAGTAGTCGCTGAGGACTCCGTACCAGGCGGGCGACGGGTAACGTACGAATGGGATGCGGCCTTGCCCAGTGATTCACGCATTGTGATTCAAGTGGTTGCCGCCACGGAAGCGAAATCGGCGGCATTCCAGTCGGTAACCGTTGATCATACGGTGGACCAACCGCTGACGCCGCGACTCTTTGTGTTTGCCGCCGGCGTGAACCACTACCAGGACGCGCAGATTCAGCGTTTGGACTACGCGGTGAACAATGCCGAAAGCGTTGCGGACGCCTTCCGCCAAAGAACCGACAATTTGTATCGTGGCGACGC
>CALBSZ010000522.1 GCA_937967665.1 uncultured Planctomycetaceae bacterium | reverse complement strand
ACGCGACCAATCGGGAAGCGATTCGTTTACGTACGCACTCAGCGACGCTACCGCCACCGATACGGCCAGCGTCAGCATTTCCATTGCCGGTTCGTCCTTGGTGATTCGGGATGCCTACGCGGGCACGGACGGATCGGCGATCTTCATCGCCAGTCCAGGTGTGCTGCTGAATGACAACGTCGACGAGGTCGTCGGCGACGACGTCATCGACAGGCCGAGTAGCGATACGGCCACCGGCAGCATTTTTGTCACGCTGACACCGTTCGCGGCATCCGGAACGGTCGCAAGTTGGTCGTTTTTTGACGACGACGATGCCGGCGCACGCATCACTCCGGTACTGTTGGAGCAAGTCGGATCCGACTTCGTGATTCGCGGTTACGGCACGACGCAAGTGAGTGACGGCAGCGGCGTTCAAACCCATGCGTTCGGCCTGGTGGCCGGTTCCGCTGCCATCGGCCCAGGTTTCTATTTCGGTTTCAAGGATGGCGGGCAGGGGAGTGACAATGCGGGAGTGATCAACGGAGATTTCTCTGGGTCGCTGGACGGTGTGCGCTGGTTTGGCGGTGGCCATACGTCGTTTACAGTGGGCGAAAATCTGGGAGCCGGAACCTTCTTCGCTCGGGACTATTCGGTTCAGGCCGTGGTCGGCATCAATGCCGCGTTCAGCGTTGTCGAGGCGAATGCGATGCCGCTCAGCGGCGGAACGCTGGACATCACGACCGCGCAGGGCTCGTCCGTCACCGTCAACAGTGACGGCAGCTTCGACTACGACCCGTCCACCTCTCCTTCGTTACAGAACCTGGCGGACGGCGCAACCGCAACCGATTCGTTCACGTACACAGCGCAGCTGGACTTCGCCGCCACGCTGATCTCTCCCGCCAGTGCCACGGGAACCAATGTTGCCGCAGGAACGCACGGCAGCAGCTTAAACAACCTGGTCAATCGCAGCGGCCTAAAGGCATCACCGACCGTCGCCAACATTGCCAGTGTCACGCACGGCGGCAGCACCTTCACGGCCAACGAATTGTGGGTCGATACAAATGTCACCACGAACACTGCCACTAATCGAAGCATCACCTTCGACCTGGGCAGTGCGGTCGATATCGATGCCGTTCACGTCTGGCAGTACAACCAGACCGATTGCTGCGACGACCGCGGTATCGCCTCCTTCGATCTGGAAGTCTCCACGGACGGCACCAGTTTCACGCCGGTACAGGCCATCTCGCTCAACCGCGCCACGGAAGGTGACGACGAGCCGGTTCAGTCCTTCTCGTTCGCGCCGCAAACGAGTGTAACGCACGTGCGTTTCGCCGGCCTGCAGGTGTTTGAAACGAACGCCGGCGGCGGCGCCCCGCAAAGCCCCGCCTTGGGACTCGCGGAAGTGCTCTTCCAAACCGTGGCTCGTACCGCCAGCGACTCGACGACGGTAACGCTCCACATCACCGGCGACCTCGGCGCCGGCAACGACTTCTTCGACACTGACGAGGACGTCGTGCTGAACCCCGCAGCTCCGGGACTGTCCAGTAACGACACACCTGGCATGGTCGTCGTATCGGCGCAAGGGTCGCCGATGGTCGGCGGCACCGTTTCTGTAAACAGTTCTACGTTGAACGTTCCCATCACCGTGAATGACTCAGGCGAGTTTTCCTACGACCCTACGGGAGTTGCCGCGGTGCAGGCCTTGAACGCCGGGGAACTCGCTATGGATTCGTTCGAGTACGAGGCAGAGCGTGTCAGCATCGCGGGCCATCCCGACTTGCTCGGCGATACGCCGGAGGCCGCAAACGGCGACGGCGGCGCGGGAAACCTGCTGTTCTTCGATTACGAAATCGCCGAGGCGGGATCCGCCGTGCGTTGGACGATTCGCGACGATGCCGATACGGCCACCGATCGGGCCGACTTGATCATTCTGCGTCCCGTGGCAGGAAACGACTATCGTGTGCTTCACCGCGTCACCGTGACGGACGATTCCGTCGGTGCCGGGATTACGGACAACGGCGATGGTACGATCAGCTACGACATCGGCAATCTGCCGGTCGAAGCAGGCGATATCCTGGGCCACTGGGCGCCGCAAGCCGCCGGCGCCATTCCCTACGATAACGACGGGGGAATCGTCGGCGGCTGGCAGACGTTTGCCACGTCGTCCAGTCTCGATGTGGGCCAGACGATTACCTTCACGGGGAACGGCAACGACCGCGAGTACTTTTATGAACTCGAACTCCTGGTCGCCGACACGGGCCTGGTATCGCTCACCGTAGCAGGGCTGAACGATCAACCCGTCGCCAACCCCGTGGTCGACTCGACGCATGAAGATGCAGGCGTTTACACGGTCGATCTGAGCTCGACGGCGGTTACTTCCGACGTCGATGCGGGCACGTCGCTGCTCCTGAGTGTGACACAGGATACGGGGGCAAGTGATCGCGACCTTACCGGGCAGTTCAGCCTCGCCGGTGGAATCCTGTCGTTCGATACGAACCTGTTCAACGACCTCGGCCAGAGCGAATCGGAAGACGTCGTATTCAACTACACG
>CALBSZ010000521.1 GCA_937967665.1 uncultured Planctomycetaceae bacterium | reverse complement strand
TGGTTGGGCATCTCGGCCAGGACCTGTTCCTGGCCCACGGCACCGACCAGGTGTTTGCCGTCCGGTCCAATGACAACGTTCAGACGCTAATGTAAGCAAACGAAGAGTCGCGCGAGGGGGCGGGAGTTCTCCAAGCACAGCAGTGGACAACTTGGCGACAGTGTTGATGGGAGTGTTTTTGTTCTTGCGTAGCTGTACTTCTGTCCTCTCGGGAGAATTAGCCATGAAGTGTCGTCGTGATCGTCCATTCCGTCGCAGCAGGTCTCGCCGCCTTCGTGAACCGTTCCTGAAACTCGAGCAATTGGAGCGTCGTGAGCTGTTAGCAGGAATCGCGTTTCAGGGAGAAGAAGTCATTACGGAATGGCGGAGTACGGATGTCGCCAAGTCGTTCGATCCCGATGGCGACAATATCCTCGGGGAAGCTGGCTATGTCTGGTACGCGATGAAGAACCCTGGGGCAAGTAGTGCCTGCACCGGCGCCGACCCGCTCACGTTCGACGATGGCCAGCACATTACGTACCGGTCCTCGCCGGCCTTCCTGCAGCTCAGCAACAACCAGCAGAATTCGGTCTGCCACTACAACTATACGCAGATTGACGACCCGCGGCAGGAAACCGGCGTCGGCGTCAGCAACCTTCATGCGGGATATGCCAAGCGAGATGTCGCGAAGGGTACCGAGACGGCCATGTTGAACTTCACGGTGACGTCCGCCGTCCCCAGCACGGGTTTCCGCGTGGGCATCTCGCTACCGAGCGCGGGAAACGATGCGATGCAAAGCGTCCGCTTGCATCAAACGACCGGCGGTAGTGCGGCGTCCACGCGCACGCTGACGACCACGGGTTTAAGCATGGCTTTCTTCGACGTGACCAACGCCGCCGTGGGAGACGTCTTCACGGTTTCGGTGACGAAGAGCACCGGGACGGGTGGCGGAGCAAACGTGTTAACCGCGGGTGTCGTCTTTGATCTGTTATCGCCGGACGAGCCAACGAGTATTCAGTTCGTCGGCGAAGACACAACCTTCGCCGGCTGGCACAGCAGCAGCGTTCCCAAAGCCTACGACCTGGACGGCGACAATCTGCTGGCGGAAGCCGGGTATGCCTGGTACGGCACACAGCCGCTTGGATCGCCACTCAACCAGTGCCCCTCCACGAATCCCTTGACGTACAGCAGCGGAGGCCGAGCCACTCGGTTGAGCCTGCCGTCGTTTGTGCAACTGCAAAACAACGGGCAGGACGTGCTCTGCATGTACAACTACACACCGATGGACGATCCCACTCAGCCTGCCGGCGCCACGGTCAGTGACGTGATCTCGGGGTTGGCTGTCAACAACGGCATTGCGAACGGCAGCGAGGGAACCTTGGTTAATCTTGTTCTTACCGACTGGGTGCCTGAAACGTTTCGCGTCGGCGTGGTCGCTCCCAACGCCGGCGGCGACTCGATGGAGAACCTTTTCCTGCGGCAGACCGTTGGTGGAAACGCCGCATCGACCGTAACGCGTATGGAGACCACCGGCGGTCGGTCGCACTATTTCTTTGATATTGTCGGTGGTCAGGTGGGCGATGTCTTTACGCTGTCCGGACGCAAGACGGGCGGCAATACAAACGTGCTCTACACCGGACTGACGTTTGACGTTATTCCCGAAACCGAGGTCTCGCGGGATCTGTCAGGGAACCTGGTGATCACGGATATCAACGGTGGTACTTCCGCAGACGAGTTGACAATCGTCGACGACGGAGCCGGCAACTACATCATCAGTGACCCCAACCTGGTCCTGTCTACTTCGATTCCAACCGCCACCCAGGTCGATATCAGGACCATTCGCGTCCCGCAGGCGGACGTCACGGGGCTCATTGTGAACACGCACGGTGGGACCGATTCTGTCACATTGGGAAGCAACAATGCGATTACGTTTGACGGTCCGCTCGAGATTCATTCCGAGGGGATCCGCTTGGATTCGGGCGTCGTGACCACGACCAGCGGTGGGCAAACGTACGACGGAGCCGTCGTGTTGGGTGAGGACACCACGATCCACGCCGCAGGAAATGTCACATTTACCGGCACCGTTAATGCCGCAACGACCCTCTCGATGCCGACAAACGGCTTGGAATTGTGGCTCGACGCGTCGAATACTTCCAGCCTCGCCGCCGCCGACGGGACGCTGGACGACGGGGATGCGATTGCGGGCTGGAACGACGTCCTGGTCGGGGACAACACCGTCGCGAACGATGGCACACAGACCATCCCGAATAAACGACCCGTGTGGGACGCAACAGGCCTCAACGGCCGGCCGGTTGTCAGGTTTGACGGTTTACCGACCGCGGACGGCGACCGCATCGATCTGGCAGGCACGCTCAATTTGGGAGTCAACGCCACGATCATCTTCATCGCGCTTAACGGGCCGCAGGATGGCAATACGGGAAGCTGCTGCCGTCCGATTATTTCCGACCATACCAACTACGGTAACACCGGGTATACCGCGGCGTTCCTGCGCCCGGGTGCGGGCGAGCCGTCCGTTCGCATCGATAAAGCGAGCGCCGGCAGTGACGTCAATGGCGGGAATATCTTTTCGACTTCTCTGGGAGCCGCGCCCGATGCCGCCTTTCACGTGTATGCGGTACGCAGCACCGCGGCGGTCACCGAGTTGTTCGAAGACGGCACGCTCCTCAATTCGGCTCCGCTCAACACGACTCCGACGCCCACGTCGTATGATATCGGCGGCAATCGCACGGTGAATGCCCGGCACTATCGCGGCGGTATCGCCGAAGTCCTGGCTTACGACCGGGCCTTGTCCACGGATGAACTCAATAGCCTGGGAAGCTTGTTGGGCCTCAAGTACGGTTTGAACACAGCCTATTCGTCGGCGGAAACACTAACGGTCAACACCGGCTCGACGACGATGTTCCATGACGCTGTTGGCGGAACCAATCCGTTGGGCGCTGTCACCACGGACGCCGGCGGTTCGACGGTCTTAGGCGGAGACATAACGACGACGCTTGGAGACCAAGAATTCAATGACAATGTCGTCTTGATGAATCATGTCGCGGTAGCAACCGGTCCCCTGGGCGACGTGACTTTTGCGGGCCTGGTCGACGGAGACGGCAACGGACCCTGGAACCTGGTAGTGGACAGCAGCGGCAAGACAACATTTGGCGGCGCTGTCGGCAGCGTAGCACTCGCGTCGCTGACGACCGACGCGCCCGGAACGACATTGTTCCTGGGGGGCGCGGTGACTACCACGGGCACACAGAGTTACCACGACGCCGTGTCGATCGGGATCGATACAACGTTTGCTTCAACGGGCGGTGGCGATATCAACTTTGCCACTACCGTCGATAGCCTGCCGCTCATACCTAACGCCGGGCTGGCGCTGTGGCTGGATGCGTCGAACCTGGCATCGATCACGTCTGCCGACGGTGTTCTGGACGACGGCGATCCCATCTCCGCGTGGAACGATGTTGTCACGGTCGACAATCGTGTTGCCCATAATGCCGTGCAAGGGACCGCCGCCCTGCAACCGACGTGGATTGAGAGTGTCGCGGGCTTGAATGGTCGTTCCGCGGTTCGCTTCGATGGTCAAGCCAGCACGTCGCAAGGTGACGTGTTGGAAATCGCGAATCTAGGCTTCGGCAATGATGTTTCCATGTTCTTTGTCTTCCAAAACGCCGTGCAGCAGAACCATGGCGGCAGTTGCTGCCGTCCGGTCTTCGTTGGTGCCGCCGGGCTGGCTCAAGCCGGTTACGCGTTCGGGCCTCTGCGGTCGAACATCAACGGCGGTGGCGACGTACGCGGCGATTTCCCGGATCCCGGCGACAACAACCTGACGGTCAGCGAGTTGTCCGGCACCGCCGACGATGGCAATTTCTACATCTATTCGTTGCTGCGCAACGGCACGGCGACCAACGGCTCCGTGGTCACTCAGGATGGTCAGGTGCTAGGCATGAAGACCGTGGCTACGGACGCCACCGACGGCGCGGGCAATCCGCGTGAAACGGCATACAACGTCGGCGGCCAGGCCAGCAACGCGGCGCGGCATTATACGGGCGACGTTGCTGAAATCATTATCTATGACCGACTGCTGTCCGCAGCCGAGATTGACCGCGTCGGTGGCATCCTGGAAGCAAAGTACGGTTTGACGACCAGCTACCCGGCGGCGTCCACAACGCCGCCTTCGCTCACGATCAACACGGCAGGAATCACGACGTTCAGTGGAAACGCGGGCGTTGCCTTTCCATTTCAGGATGTGACGACGGATGCACCAGGCACGACCGACATTCGCGGCGACATGGTCGCACTTGGCAATCCGACGTTTAACGACGCTGTTGTCCTGGGTTCCGGCAATGTGTCGGTGAGTGGCGTTGATGTCGTATTCGACGCAGCAGTGAATCTGAACGCCCAGACGCTGACGATTGATGGCAGCGGTGCTGGCAGCCAGTTGAACGGCAGCGTCTCGGGGAGCGGCAACCTGGTCCACGCCGGACAAGGCACTTTGACGATCGGCGGCACAAACACCTATCTCGGCACCACCACCGTCCAGACGGGCGTGCTGGTCGTGACGTCGAATTCGGCCCTGGGGAATTCTGGCACTGGAACGACCTTTGACGCTGGTTGGACACTGGGCCTGCAAAACAATGGAACGTTTGACGAAGCTTTGGACCTGTCTGATACGGCGACGGTTCGTAAGGCGTGGGATGCGAATGTAATCACCGGCAACATCACGGCCGGTTCGGCTAGTATTGTTTTCGACACGGCGTCCGGTTCGCTGGCCGTGGAAGGTAATGTCGACTTCGGCGGCGTGAGTATCGTGGGACCTGGAAACACCCACATCTCGGGCAACCTCACGTCGTCCACCGCCGGCACGGTAGACAAGGATGGTTCCGGTACGCTGACGATTACCGGTTCGAATACCTATCCCGGTGCAACCACAGTCAACGAAGGGATACTCGTCCTTGGATCGAACGAGGCTTTGGGGAGCGCCGCGGGCAACACCTTCGTCAATTACGCTGCGACAGTGATTCTGGACAATTCGGTCATGGACCTTGCCGACGACAGCACTGCCAACAACAGCGCGAACATCGCAAGTCCGGAATCGTTTTTACTGGCACCCGGCAGCACGCTCCGCAACCTGGCTGGTGATAATGTGATTACCGGCGACGTCGACCAGGCGCTTGCGCGCGTTCCGGTCCACAGTGGTTTGGAATTATGGCTGGACGCGTCGAACCAGGGTAGCCTTCTATCCGCTGACGGCACATTGGGTAACGGCGATGCGATTGCATCGTGGGGCGACGTTCTGCTGGGAGCCAATACCGTTGCTCACAATGCCACTCAAAACACAGCTGCTCTGCAGCCCATCTGGATTCAAAGCATTGACGATCTAAACGGATTGTCCGCAGTCCGTTTTGACGGTCAGGCGAGCACGACTCAGGGCGATGTTTTGGCGATTGCCAATCTCGGATTCGGCAACGATGTCTCGATGTTCTTCGTCTTCGAGAGTGCTGTTCAGCAAAACAATACTGGAAGTTGTTGCCGCCCCGTTTTCGTCGGTGCGTCGGGGCTCGCGCAGAGCGGCTATGGATTTGGCCCGCTCCGCTCCAATCTTGGCGGCGGCGGGCAGGTCCGCGGCGATTTCCCCGATCCTGGCGATAACAATTTGACGGTCACTGAACTCGCCGGGACCGCCGACGATGGCAAGTTCTACGCCTACTCGCTCATTCGCGAAGGCACAACCACCAACGGTGCCGTGATTCGTCAAAACGGTCAGGTACTTGGGTCGAGCACCATTGCGACGGACGCGACCGATGGCAGCGGGAATTCACGCGAGACAAACTACAACGTCGGCGGGCAGGCCAACAATGCAGCGCGTCACTACACGGGCGCCGTGGCCGAAATCATCGCATTCAACCGCGCCCTGGGAAGCGCGGAGCGGCAGCGAGTCGAAGACTACTTGAACGCCAAGTATTTCAGCGGTGTGGCTGGCCGAGTTTATGTCGAATCGGTCGCCGATTCCCTTACCATTGGCGGCAACGTGACGTTTACAGAGATCACTGCGGACGGCGACGGGGACGTGACCATTACCGGATCTCTGCTCCCCGCGCCGCTGACTGACGGCGACGTAACCAAGGAAGGCAGTGGCACACTCACACTGGCGGGCAACAACACGTACACCGGCACTACCAACGTCAACGCGGGAACGCTGGCTGCCGGTTCGGATATGGCGCTCGGATCCACCGCCGCCGGCACGACGGTCGCCTCGGGGGCGGTGCTGGCGCTGGACAACACGGTCCTTGACCTGGCCGACAATGGCGCGGCGGACAATAGCTTCAACGTCGCGATCGCCGAAAACATCACACTGTCCGATCAGGCGACGATTCGCAATCTCGCGGGAGACAACAGCATTGCGGGCAGTGTCAAACCCGCCATTCCGCAAGTCCCCGTCACCACTGCCTTGCAATTGTGGCTGGATGCGTCCAACACGGGCAGCATCGTTTCCGCGGATGGCGTGCTTGACGATGGCGACTCCATCTCCGGCTGGAACGACGTTCTGGTCGGCGACAACACCGTTGCCAACGACGGTTCGCAGCCGGTGGCCAACAAACAACCGGCGTGGAACGCCGCGGGACTTGGCGGTCGCCCCGTCGTTACGTTCGATGGTTTCCCCACCGCCGCTGGCGATCGTATCGAACTGGCGGGCACACTGGACCTGGGCGTTGATGCGACGATCTTCTTTGTTGCATTAGACGGCCCGCAGGATGGAAATGTAGGCAGTTGCTGTCGCCCCATCCTTTCCGACCACACCAATTACGGCGACACCGGTTACACCATCGCCTTTCTGCGTCCTGGCGGCGGGCAACCTTCGATTCGGGTGGATAAAGCGAGTGCCGGAAGCGATGTGAACAATGGTAACATTTTCTCGACTTCCTTGGGGGCGACGCCGGACGGATCCTTCCACGCGTACACCGTCCGTAGTACGGCATCGATCACCGAGTTATTTGAGGACGGCGCGCTGTTGAATTCGGCGCCCCTCAACACAACGCCGACTCCAACGACTTACGATATCGGCGGCAACCGCACCGTAAACGCGCGGCACTATCGCGGCGGAATCGCAGAGGTCCTTGTCTACAACGCGGCACTGTCTAACGTGGAACGAGCCGAGGTAGAGACCTACCTGGCCACCAAATATGGACTCGCTGGCACCACGCCATCGACGAGTCTGTTCACGCTGGATTCGACGGCAGATTCACTCACGCTCAGCGGACCGGTAAGTTTCGACATGCTTCATTCAGACGGTGCCGGCGACACGACAGTCGCGGGGCCACTTGCCTCCACGCTCTCTGGCACGGTAACAAAAGACGGTGCGGGAACGCTAGAGCTGGCGAACGACAACAATAGTTTCGCGGGCAACGTTTCGGTCATCGCAGGCAGTTTGCTGGCAACCAATAGCTCCGGTTCTGCAACCGGCTCGGGACCCGTGCAGGTCCAGGCAGACGGAACCCTAGGCGGAACGGGAGCGGTATCCGGAGCAGTCAACGTGGCCGGCGCCGGAAGGGTCGCCCCCGGAATCACCCTGGGAGACCTCACAGCGAACAATAACGTTACGTTTCAAACTGGCGGTGAATTGCAGATCCAGATCGACGCGAATACCGGGCCTGGGACGGGACATGATGTACTTACGGTCAGTGGGGCCATTAACCTTAGCGACGCCAATTTGCTGTTGTCAAACGCTGCCGGTTTTACTCCCACTCCAGGGAGTAGCTTCCTGATCGTCGACAACACCGGCAGTAATCCAGTCGGTGGCACGTTCGCCAGCTTGCCCGCCGGCGCGCAAGTTCATGCCATCGACAGCGGTCGTCGATTCCACATTTCCTACACAGGCGGTACCGGTAACGATATTGTGTTGGTCCGAAACTCGCCGCCCACCGCCGCGTCTGCCGGTCCGTACTCCGTGAATGAAGACCAGAACTTATCCGTGAATTCGCCGGCAGGCGTGCTGGTTGGCGCCGCGGATCCCAATCCGGCCGATACGGTGACCGCCTCGCTTGTGACGGGACCGAGCAACGCGGCGGCCGGCGGCTTCGTGCTCCATCCGGACGGCTCGTTCTCGTACACTCCGGCGACTCATTTTTCCGGTTCCGACAGTTTTGTCTTCGCGGCGGACGATGGCGACCTGCAGTCGAATCCCATCACGGTAAACATCAATGTTGTGGCCGTCGCGGACGCCCCCAATCTGGACCTCGATTCCGCGACCGGCGGCGAACAGCTGACGGGCACGGCGACGGGCGACGAGGACACCGCAATCGCCTTGGATGTGGCTGCGTCGTTGGCCGACACAGACGACTCCGAGACGCTGACGGTCACGGTGGGCGGGATTCCTGTTGACGCCATCCTGAGCGACGGCGTCAACAGTTTCACGGCGATCGTGGGCAACCAATCGGTGGACGTCAGTGCTTGGGCGCTGGCCAATCTGGCAATCACACCGCCCTTGAATGATCACGACGACTTTGTCCTCAGCGTGCTCGCCGCCGCCACGGAATCGGCCAACAGCGATGTCGCGACAAAGTCGGGTACGGTCAACGTAACTGTGAATGCGGTGAACGACCGGCCCGTCGCCACGGATGCCGTTCGAACTAGCACCGAAGACTCCGGTACGTTCTCCGTGGACCTTGCATCATTGGTAAGCGACGTGGATACCGGAACGACGTTCAGCCTCAGCGTCGCATTCAATGCGGTAAACAGCGACCGCGATCTGTCGGGACAGTTCAATCTGGCGGGAAGCCAGTTATCTTTCGATACGAACCTGTTCAACGATCTGCCGCTTGGTGCTTCCGAGGATGTCGTTTTCCTCTACACCGTGGACGACCAGTCCGGCACTGCGAACGCCACCGATACGGCGACGGTGACGGTGACGGTGGAGGGTCGCAACGACTCGCCGACGGCCGATGCCGGCGGTCCGTATGCCGTTAACGAAGGCGACACGCTGGTTCTCGCTGCGGCGGGCTCGCTCGATCCCGATACGGGAGAATCCAATTCGCTAATGTACGAATGGGACATCAACAACGACGGCAGCTACGAATTCGGTCCGGTTTCGACGAGTTCCTTGTCCCTGTTACCATCGCAACTTGCCGCGTTGTCTCCCGCCCGTGACAACGGAACCAATTCGTTCGACGTATCCGTTCGCGTCACAGATGCGCATTCGGCACAATCCGTCTCGGCCGCAACCACTGCCACCATCACCAACCAGCCACCGACCGGATCGATCGCCGGCCCCGATGACGCACTGGCGACCCAGCCAGTCTCCTTCACTTTTACCGGCCATGACGCATCCCCGTCGGACCAAGCCATATTGAGTTGCCAAGTTTTTTGGGGAGATGGAACGTCGCAGTCACTCGGCAATTGCTACGCACTCGCTCCTGTAACGGCTACACATTCATACAATGGTGCAGGTGTCTTTACCGTCAGCCTTGCCGTCACCGACGACACGGTCACGCAAACGGTCGCTACGCACGCGATCGAAACGAGTGCGGCCGACGTCCCCAACGACCCGCGAGTCGACTCGTTGGGAAACCTTTTCGTCCCCGACTCGCTGGATGGCAGCAACGAGATCATCATTAGCGACACTTCCGGGGGCGGGCAATTGGTACTGCGTAATGATATCGGCTACGGCCCGTTCTATCCGACCACCGGAAAGGTGATCATCATCACAGGGGACGGTCCCGACAAGATTGTCATTGCTTCGAACCGCATTTGCGGTGACATCGATGCGGGAGGCGGAGACAACTACATTGCGGGGAGCGGCTGTGATGACAGCA
>CALBSZ010000520.1 GCA_937967665.1 uncultured Planctomycetaceae bacterium | reverse complement strand
GCGGCCGGGGAGGGTCCGGAACGGGGTAACGAAATGCATTCGAACCGCGCCGAGGAAGCAAACCGTATCGCCCTCCGCTCGTTCCTCGCGACTCTCCCGAAGGGAGAATATCCTCCTTCGAAACCGATGCGAGGTCGTGCGAGACAATCTTTACAACAAAACCAGTTCGTCCGAGCCCGTGATGACGCCAGCCACAACGTCTTCGGCGGATTTCAGGAGGAGATCGCGTCCGGTGTGGCCCGTCAATCCGTCAGATGCCGTATCCTCCAGAATCGAATCGTCGTCCAGATTGCCGGTGATTCGAACCAGATTCACGCGGGTGAGGAAGTCGTTGGACGTATTCGCCCAGATATCTCGAATGGCCAACAGTTGTGTGTCGTTCGAGTCGTGGTCGGTCGGATTGCCAATGACAATGTCGTCGTCCGCGTCGGCAGCCAGGGCGTCGGCGCCGAGTCCTCCGATCAGGATATCCCGGTCCGTGCCGCCGAACAGCTTGTCGTTGTCGCCGTCGCCGAGCAGGATGTCGTTGCCGTCGTCCCCTTGCAGCGTGTCATTGCCGTCGCCGCCGCGCAGCAAGTCATCGCCCAGGCCCGCAGAGAGCCGGTCGTTGCCGGCGCCGCCGATGAGCGAATCGTTGCCGAGTCCGCCGATGATGTAATCGTCGTCGTCGCCGCCGTCCAGCGTGTCGTTGCCGAGGTAGCCGTCGAGTTTGTCCTTGCCGCCTTCGCCGAAGACCGTATCGTCGCCGTCGCCGCTCAACAGTCGATCATCGCCATCGCCGCCAAACATGAGGTCGTTTTCGGAACTCGATTGCAGATCGTCGTTGCCTTCTTCACCATGGAACTCCATCGACAGATCAACGTTGTAGGCGCCGATGACCTGGTCGTTGCCGTCGCGGCCACGGACCACGATGGTTCGCGTTGGAATGAAATTGCCCTGGAAAACATCGTTGACAAAGGTCCTGACGCGACCGCTTCCGGCGTAGGAGAACACGATGCGGTCGTTGCCATTGGTTTGCGGATCCGAGGAATCGGTGCCGCGAACGTAGAGGTCGCCGCCGGCATCCGTTCCCGGCATGTCGCGCGGGATGATATCGCCGGACGCATCATCCACGTCAAACGATTCGATACTCGAGAAGTTCAGTGTTTGATGGCTGGCTGATTGGGCGACGCCTCCCACCGTATCCACGATCACCGGCGCTGTGGCGGCGGACATGTCCAGGTAGAGGGTGTCCCCTGGAGGAACGCCGGCGTCCCCGACAACCGGTGAGCCGCCGTTGATGGTAATCGCCACCGTCAAGCTCGGTTCGACCATATCGCCAGCAGCCCCGAACGTGTCGTTGCCGGCCGCGCCGTTCAAGGTTACGGAGTCGAGATCCAGCGGCGTGGTGACGTCCAGATCGAACGTATCGTCGCCTTGCGCGGACGTGACCGTCAGGTCGTCGATGCCCGCGAAGGTAACCGCGAAACCGGCCAGGCCATCGACCGAATCGTTGTCGACCAGAACCGCGTTCGGATTTGTATCGCCTTCGTCGGTGACGCTCAACGAATCGGTTTCGGTGTTGGGATCGACCGCACCGTTGATGATCAGAGG
This sequence comes from uncultured Planctomycetaceae bacterium, assembly GCA_937967665.1. GTDB lineage: Bacteria > Planctomycetota > Planctomycetia > Pirellulales > Pirellulaceae > CALBSZ01. Next base: position 13,824 of record CALBSZ010000520.1, on the reverse strand, counting down.
CGATAAGATGTCTTCGAGTGCGTCGCTGGGATCGCCGACGGTAATCGTGTCATTGCCGCCGAGCGCGTTGACGGTCAAGCTGGTCGCTATGAGACCAATGCGCAGCGTGGCAAATGAGCCGGTGCACCCATAATTAATTTCGGGCGTCTGGCCGCCGCCCACCGATTCGTTGATCGCGCCCTGACCGATGGCGATGATGCGGTCGTCGGGGTTGATCTGCGTGAACATGGGATCGCCGCCGGCGTCGGTGCAGGCGATTGGATTGCCCATGTTGTCTTCGCAGTTGACGCCGACGCTATCAAAGCTGCCGTTGTTGCCGCGGTTGATGAGGAACGGGTCGAGCCCGTTGAATCCTGCGGGCCCGAGGAACTCGAGGTGGTATCCAATGGACGGATCAGAAGGCGGTCTCTGAGTAAGTCCGGCATTGAATGCCGCATTGGTGATTGCCATCTCGTTATACGTTCCACCAGGTAGCGGCTGTGACTGAAACAGGTCGGGGATCGCCAGCCAACCGTACGCGCCCGTCACGGCTTCGGTGCGCTGTTCGGTAAAGGCCACGATACCGCCTCCCTTCCGGACAAAGGCAGTAAGGTCGGCTTGCCGCAAAGCGAGGGTATCGAGATCGTGTCCCGAAGGGCCGCTGGTATCGTCAAAGTCCTGATTGACGGTCGGTACATAGATAATGTCATAGTCGTCAAAATCGACGGTTTCAAGATCGAACTGGTCCGCTCCCGAGATTGCTGACGAGTAATCACGGCTGGCCGGTACGGTGGTACCATCGGCACGCAAGCGAATGACGTGTCCGTCCAAATCGGTGCCCCCCACGTCGGTCGCGCCGCCGGTCAGGGCCAGAATCTCGGTGGTGACGTCCCCTTTTTGATTCTGCACGCCAACCCAGGCAGGAGATCCGTCGCCGTCGTTGGAGATATCGTCGTAGTGAAACTCGATAACGTCCGATCCTTCGAACAACTTGATCTGAAACGTATTCGGATTGCCGGCGAACGGCACGCCGTCGTATTGAACGATAAACTCGCGGTTCGGGGCCGTACCAACGGTCTGATACCAGATATCACCGCCGCCGAGATTCTCCCACCAGCCGGCAATGATGCCGTTGGGCCGCGTAACGTTGTTGGAACCTTGGTTGGGCGGAGTGCTATCAACGCCCTGCTCTTCGGGAGTGACCGTGATGTAACCTTCCGCAGTAATGGAAACCAAACGCTGTTGTACGCCAAAAAACGTGTACTCGAAGCCCGGATCGATGCTGTCGGCGCGCCCGCCACCGCCCAAGTTTAGCTGCGTCGCACCGACTGCCCCTGCGATATCGTTGAACGGCAGTGTGAGCAGATCGGCGGCGTCGAAAGTGCCACTGTTATCCTCGTCGGCGTTGTACGTGCCGTAGGCCGGACGTTCCGCGTTTGCATAATCGACGTCCAAACCGAGCCCGCTGGCGATGTTGTCGATGGCGAAATAGGCGTAACCTTCAGGCGTTGCCGGGACGCCTGAAAAGGAAGTGTTTTCACCCGGATGCACGCCGATCGCCAGAATGTCTTTGCCCGCCAGTGCGTCCGGATTGAAGGACTCGGTGTGAACGAAGTCGACAATCGGTCGGATCACGTCGTCGCCGCACGGCGTACCGAAACCGCCGCCGTTGCAGCGGAAGTGATCGCCTTCGTCCCAGTCGCCGCCGTCCAGGTAGACGGGACCTTGCAGGAAGGACGAAATGGGCGCGAGGTTCGGTCCGCCCAGGATGTTGACCGTGTTGTCGTTGTTATCGATGTTCGTGACGAATGTGTCCGATTCGATCGTGTCGTTGATCAATTCCAGACCGGTGAAGCTCAAATCGAACGTCGTGGCACCGGTGTACGTCAAATCACCGGAATCCGGACCGGTCACGTCATAGGTCCCAGAATAGCCGCTGAGCGTGCCGCTGGCGGAACGAAGCGTGTCGTTGCCGTCTCCGGCGTTGAAGGTAATCGTTCCGTCAAACAGTACGCCAGCCTGCTCGGAGAACATCAGGAATCGGTCGTCGCCCCCGCCGGAATTGAAAATAATTGTATCGATTCCGGAAGCGTTCTGATTGCCGAGCCCCGTGCCGTCGTCATAGGTGATGCTGCCGGCATTGTTGTTGGCTTCCACTACCAGGTTGTCGTTCGCCCCGTCGCCGTCGAATTGGATCGTGCCGGCAGCCGGAAAGGTGGTGGTAATCGCCAGCAGCTCACGCGCCTCCAGGTGTTCGAAAACGTAGCGGCTGCGCGAACGAATTCGTGATACTCTTCCCCTATTCGATCTCTTCGTCTTGGTACGTGACATTGCATATCGCTCCACAGAAGGCGGCACTTGGCAGATGATCCCTGATGTCCGAAAGGCAAACGCAATAAGGCACATTTGCTGTAATGTTGGTATACTACTCCCCTATTTGGCGACTTGCAACGATTTCGCCGGATTTCGGGAATATTCTTTGACGCGCTCGGCGACCCGTGCATGCAATTCACGAAACTGAACGGCAGATATCAGGGGAGCGAGGGAATTTGCCTGACGCCCCGGTCAAGAAAGGAACCCGCAATTTCCTTTTTTGAACGCGTCAACTGGGCTAAAATGAGAGATTGCTAGTTTAGAGCAGTGGGGTCGAATTGAAGCAGGGAATCCCGGGGCCTGTGCAGCAGCGTCCGCAGATCGCATGCGTGGAGACCAGATTGGGTCGGAAATCCTGGAAATACAACGCGAAAACCGCGGTATCGCTGCGCGCGCGGAGCAACTCTCAACGGAGCGCCCGCGGACCCCGAAACGCGCTGCGGCTGTCGCTCGAGTCGTTGGAACAACGATTGGTACTCAATGCCGGCCCGCTGGTGATCAGCGAGTTCATGGCCGTCAATAACTCCATCGTGTCGGACGAGGACGGTGAATTCAGCGACTGGGTGGAGATCTACAACCCAACGAACAATCCGGTCGACCTGGCCGGCTATTACCTGACCGACAACAGCACGAATCTGACGAAGTGGCAGTTTCCTTCGCTGCCGTTGGATTCCGGGGATTACCTGATTGTCTTCGCGTCGAACAAGGACCGCACGAATCCGGCAGGTACACTGCACACGAATTTTAAGCTCGGCGGCAGCGGCGAATACCTGGGTCTGATTCGCCCCGACGCCACCACGGTGGCTTACGAGTTCTCGCCGCAGTTTCCCAACCAGGAAGCCGACATCTCTTACGGCCTCTCCGCCGACCTCACCGCGGAAGGTTACTTCACGTTGCCGACTCCCGGTGGACCGCCCGTTGCGGATCCGGTCAGCGACCCGGGCAAGCAAATCGTCATCAACGAATTGATGTACCATCCCGCCAGCGAACAGGATGCCGAGGAATACATCGAGGTGTTCAATCGCGGGGCCACGGCAACCAACCTTGCCGGCTGGCAATTCACGAGCGGCGTGGACTTCACGTTCCCCGATATCACAATCGATCCCGGCAGCTACCTTGTCATTGCCGCCGATACGGCGACCTTCAGTGCCACGCACCCCAGCGTGACGAACGTGATCGGCAATTGGAGCGGGCAGCTAAGCAACAGTAGTGAATCGATCGAGCTGGTCGACGCGGCAGGAAATCGCATCGATCGAATCACCTACGCCGACGAAGGGGATTGGGCCGTGCGCGCCGTCGGACCCGTCGACCGCGGGCACACCGGTTGGATCTGGCAGGCCGAGCACGACGGCGGGGGCAAGTCGCTGGAACTGATCAACGCGCAGTTTCCCAACGAATACGGACAGAATTGGACCGCCAGCGCGACGACCGGCGGGACCCCCGGCGCCGCGAATTCGAGTGCACTCGCCAACGGCGCGCCGGTGATTCTGGACGTGGCTCATTCGCCCATCCTGCCGAACCCCGACGACCCGGTCTCCATTACGGCGAAAGTCATCGACGAAGCGGCATCAGGCCTGATCGTCGATTTGTTCTGGCGGATCGACGGAGCGCCGAGTTTCAGTCAATCATCCATGTCAGATGACGGCGCACATGGCGACGGCGTCGCCGGCGACGGCGTCTACGGCGCAACGCTGGCGGCGCTGCCCGCGAACACGGTGGTGGAATTCTACGTGCAGGCCACCGACGTGGCGGCAAATGGCCGAACCTGGCCGGCTCCGACTGCCCCCAGCGGACAGCAGCTGACCAACGCGCTCTATCAGGTGTTCGATACGGCTGTTTTTGACAACGAAGCTGCCTGGGATCCGCACAACATTCCCGTTTACCATTCGATCATGACGGCCGCCGAACGTTCCGAGTTCACGAACATCAACCGGCTGAGCGACGCGCAGATGAACGCCACGTTCATTTCCGTCGAAGGGACCGGCGTGGAACTGCGTTACAATGCCGGCGTGCGCATTCGCGGCAGCGGCAGTCGCTTCAGCAGTGTTCCCAACAATCGCGTCAACATTCCGGCCGATCGTCCCTGGCACGGCGTGGACGCCATCAACATCAACGCGATTTCGTTTGAAAATCAGGTGTCTGGAAGTGCGTTTCACGCCTTCGCCGACCTGCCGACGGCCGACGCCCGGCCGGCAGTGTACTTCAGCAACGGAGTCAATCTGACTCCGGCCGGCGGGTATTACGCGCTGGTGGAGCCGCTGAACAAGTTCTTCGCTGACAATCATTTCCCGGGTGACAGCTCGGGGAACCTCTACAAGGGCCGCCGCGCCAATGAATCGCCGCCGGGTGGTCAGGGCGCCGGGCTGGTTTACTTCGGGACCGACCCGCTCCCCTACGTGAGCTACCAGAAGCAGACGAATGCCAGCGAAGCGGACTGGTCCGATGTGATCGCGCTGACCTACGCGCTGAATCAAACACCTGACGAAACGTACGTGCAGGACGTCGAACAGATCGTCAACGTGGATCAATGGCTGCGTGTCCTGGCCATGCATGCCCTGCTGGACAATAACGAGTACGGGCTGTTTACCGGCGATCAGCAGGGCGATGACTACGCCATGTACCATCCGTTTAGCGACGATCGCTTCTACATGATCCCTCACGATTTGGACACGTTGTACGTCAGCGCAAGCCGCAGCATTTTTCGCGCCACGAATGTCCCGGCATTAAACCGTTTGATCACGCACCCCGAGTTCCTGCCTCGCTATTATGCCCAGCTCGTGGACCTCATGGACAACGTTTTCACGCCGTCCAATATCGACCTCGTGCTGGCGGAGGCGTTTCGAGGCATTGTGTCGCAAACCCGCGTCAACCAGATCAAGTCGTTCCTGTCCCAACGCGTGGCCCACGTGCGGTCGATCATTCCTGATACCTTTGCCATCGAACCGGGGTTGCCGGTCGTGAATGGTTACCCTCAAACCACGAACGAGTACGTGACGCTGGCGGGAAACACGCCGGCCGCGTCCACCCAGAGCGTGATGGTGAACGGCCAGCCGGGACTCAACGCCGGCGACGGCACGTGGGATTTCCTTCCCGGCTCAACGCAGGTGTTGTTGAGTTCCGGGTCGTCGTGGAGGTACCTGGACAACGGCGTCGATCAAGGTACGAACTGGCGCAGCCCAACCTTCGACGACTCGACGTGGAACCAAGGGATCGGCCAGTTTGGGTTTGGCGAAGGGGACGAGTCGACGGAGCTCACCGCCGGCCGGACAACCTATTACTTCCGCAGTTCGTTTGACGTTGCCGACCCGGCCGAAGTCTTCTCGTTGAATTTTCGCGTGCTGCGCGACGACGGGGCGGTCGTCTATCTGAACGGGCAAGAACTGTTTCGCTCGAATATGCCGGGCGGAACAATCAGCTACGGTACGCGTGCGTCATCAAGTGTGACGCTCGATGCCAACAAGTTCTTTAGCTATCCCGTATCGACCGGGCAATTGGTTGCCGGCAACAACGTGATCGCGGTGGAGGTGCACCAGCGTTCGGCAGGCGACGGGCACCTGGGCTTTGATCTGCAGTTGGAAGGGCGTGTTGTTACGGCGGAGACCGTGACACTGAACGGAGGCATTAACCGCCTGTTCGTTCAATCTTACGACGGGCCTGGCGGAACCGGGGAAATCGTTTCCGAGGGCTCCGTCGATATCTGGTACGACGCCAGTCCGGCAACCGTGATTAGCGCCCAAACCTTGACTGGCGACCTGACGCTCACCGCGCCGGGTGGTCCGTATCAAGTCACGGGCGACCTGGTAGTGCCGGCGGGCGTCACGCTGACGATCGATCCGGGCACGACCGTCTTCTTTGATGACAGCGCGAGTCTGATCGTGGATGGCGGTCGCTTGTTGGCCGAGGGGCAAGAGTACAACACAATTCGATTGACGCGCACGCCGGGTGCGGCCGCTGCCTGGAACGGCGTGCAGTTCCTGGACTCGATGCTGGACAATCGCCTTTCGCACGTCGTCATCGAGTACGCGGAAACCGATAGCGGTTCGATCGGCCTGCTGAATTCGAATCTCACCGTCGACAGCGCCTGGCTGGAAGACACGGTGCGCCGCCGCATCCGCTCCGAGAACTCGTCGCTGATCGTCCGCAACTCCACGTTTTCGGACGTTTTTCCACTGGGAACTCCACCCACGACCAGCGATTTGAGCGAGCAGATTTGGGGGACCGGCATTCCGGCCGGTGGGCATTTGATTCTGGAAAACAACATTTTTGGCACCACTACCGGGAATAACGATATCATCGACTTCACGGCGGGAAACCGGCCCGATCCGATTCCGCAGATCATCAACAACCTCTTCCTGGGCGGCGGTGACGAGGCGCTGGCGTTGTCCGGCGACGCGCATGTCGAAGGCAATGTGTTCCGGCAGTTTCATAAGGATGCGTTTAATCTGGATCCCGGAGAAGCCAACGTCATAGCCACAGGCGCGGACGACGCGCTTACCGTGGTCCGCAACGTCTTTCAGGACGTAGATCATGTGACGCTGATCCAAGACAATTCATTTCTCCGATTCGAAAACAATACGGTAGTTGACGTCGCGCTGGCGGCCATCTCGTTCGACTCGCCCGGCCAGGTCACGTCCCCGGGACGCGGGGCCTATTTGGACGGCAACATTTTCGCTGATGTCGCACAGATCTTCGGCTTCGTCGAACCGACGACGGAACTCACCGTAAACCGTTCAATCGTGAACGCCACGGAAGTGGGATGGGGCATCGGTAACCTGACCGAAGCGGCGCGCCTCAACAATCCCGACGCTGGCGACGTCAGCCTGCGTCCCGGTTCGCCCGCCTTGGCCAGTGGCCCGAATGGTTTGGATCGGGGAGCTTTGGTTCCGGCGGGAACGTCGCTCAGCGGCGAACCGCCGGCGCTGACATCGCAAACGTCCGCCACGCTCGTTGTCGCGGGGCCGGGCGTTGTTGAATACAAGTACCGTGTCAACGGCGGCCCCTGGTCGCCCCCCCAGCCGATCAGCGCGCCCCTCCAGCTGACAGGTTTGCCGGACGGCGATTATGCCGTTGCCACCATCGGGCGGAACTCAGCGGGCGAATGGCAGGCCGAAAGCGAGGCCACGATGTCGAAGTCGTGGACGGTCAACACAGCGCTGTCCCGCATCGTGATTAACGAAGTGCTGGCCATCAACCGGTCGGCTTACGAACACGCCGGCAGTTATCCCGATTTGATTGAACTCTACAATGCCGGCGGAACCTTAGTCACACTGGAGGGCATGAGCGTCACGGACGATCCGGCGGTGCCGACCAAGTACGTCATTCCCGCGGGAACGACGCTGCTGCCCGGCGAGTATCTGCTGCTGTTCGCCGACAGCACCATCTCGCCCGGCTTGCACACCGGTTTCTCGCTGGCTGGCGGTGGCGAGGGCGTCTATCTGTTCGACGCGGTGGCGGCGGGTGGCGCGTTGCTCGATTCAATTGTCTTCGGCACGCAAGTAGCCGACTTGTCCATTGGCCGAACGGAACAAGGCGAAACATGGAGCCTCACGCAGCCGACGCCCGCGGCAGTGAACGTTCCCCAACGGCTGGGCGACGCGCGGCAGGTGGTAATCAACGAATGGTTCCCATCGGGTGACGTACGTTTCGTGGACGACTTTGTGGAGCTGTACAATACGGACACGCTGCCCGTGTCGCTGAGCGAACTTTACATCACGGACAATTCATTTTGGGAACCGCTGAAGGATCCCTTTTCGCCGCTCAGCTTCGTCGCCGCCGGAGGTTTTGTAGCCCTGGACGCCGACCAGAGCACCGCCGCCGACCATGTCGATTTCAAATTGTCTTCCTACCAGGAAGACATCACCCTGCTGGACGGCGGACAGAATGTGATCGACAAGATGCTGTATAGCGTGCAAACATCCGACTACTCACAAGGCCGCGACCCGGACGCCGCGAATACGCTGTCGTTCTACCGCCTGCCGACACCGGGGCTGCCGAATGCGAACCTGTCGACAGCCGCGGTATCCGTCGTCGCCATCGATGACTCCTGGCTGTTCGACGACAGCGGTGACGATTTGGGAGCGGCCTGGCGCGAGCCGGCCTTTGATGATTCGGCGTGGACCAGCGGCGCCGGCGCCTTGGGCAACGCCACCGGTCCGATACCTGCCACCATCAATACCCCGCTCAGCCATTCGGCAGTCACGTACTATTTTCGCAAGCATTTCGACGTGTCGGGCGATCCCGCCAAGTTGGCTTTGGACCTGACGCCGTTGATTGACGACGGCGCCGTCGTGTATGTCAACGGTACCGAGTTGGCTCGCATCGGCCTGGACGACGGCGAGGTCACATCGTCGACGTTTGCGAACCGTATCGTTGGTAACGCCGTCTTTGAATCGCCTCTCGAAATCCCGCACGATTTGCTCGTCGCCGGCGACAACGTCATCGCGGTCGAAGTGCATCGGTCCGACGAGTCCTGCGGCGACATCGTCTTTGGCGCCACGGTCGATGGCGATCAGTTGACTTCGCCTCCCGATTATTACTCCGCGATCGAACTCTTCGACGGCCTTCGCATCAGCGAAATGATGTACAACTCGCTGAACGGCGGCGCGGAATACATGGAGTTCACCAATGTGGGCCCGGTGCCCCTGGACCTTACCGGCGTGCAGATCGACCGGGGCGTGACGTTCACGTTCCCGCCGTTGGTGCTGGAACCCGGCGCGTACGTCGTGGTGGTCGACAACATCGCCGCGTTCCAGGCACAGTACGGCACGTGGATCGACGTGGCCGGCCAGTATTCAGGCAGCCTCAGCAATGGCGGCGAGCAAATCGCCGTGCAGCCGGCCGACCCTTTGACTGCGGCGATCTTGCGATTCGACTATCGCGATTCCTGGTACCTGGCGACGGACGGAGGTGGACTTGCGCTGGAATTGGCGGACCTCAACGTCCGACCCGATCAAATGAGCGACATGGCCAGCTGGCGTGCCGGTTCCAAAGCGGGCGGCACTCCGGGGCGCGGCCCGTTGACCGTTTCGGTCGACACGTTGCTTACGGGCGACGCGTCACCAAGGCTCACCGGCCATGTTACCGAACCGGACGCGTCCGTCGACATTCTCCTCGCGGGAAATTCCTACGCGGCGACCAACCAGGGTGACGGCAGCTGGACGCTGGACGCCGGCGTCGTCACGCCGGCGCTTGCCGACGGCACCTACGATATGATCGTTACCGCGACCGATCCCGATCTGGGCAGCGCCGTCGACGACACAGTCAACGAATTGACGATTGAGTCGGCGGCCCCCGCAGTCACAGTGAATGGGCTTTCGACAAGTATCGCGTCGCCACCGTTATCGGGAGCGGTCGATGATCCGCAGGCCAGCATCCTGGTCAACATCGGCGGCGTGGATTACGCGGGAACGAATCATCGTGACGGGCAATGGAGCTTACCTGCTGGCATCATCTCGCCACTGGCAGTCAATACCTATACGGCCACCGTCACCGCCACGGATCCCGCCGGCAACATCGACTTCGATGCAGCGCCCATCACCATCACCCCGAATCTGCCTCCCATGGCGACTCCGGATGCATATGCCATTGACGAAGATTCGTTGCTATCCGTGGCAGCGAGCTTGAATTACCGCGACATGATCCTGGCCAGTGCACCGATCGCGTACTGGCGGCTGGATTCTCCGTTCTTTGCTTGCACGAGTGAAAATCTCGGCAGCCTCGGCGCGGCCGTCGACGGCACGTACGAGAACTTCTTACGTGCCGGATACGCGGTTCCGGGACTCCTACCCAATGACGCTAATGAAGCGGCTCGCTTCGACGGCGTGGACGACCGCATCAGCATTCCCAATCATGCGGAAATCAACGACGGCGGCTCCTATCCCGAACGGACGGTCGAACTCTGGTTCCAAGCCGACACGCTCACGGGACGACAAGTCTTGTATGAAGAAGGAGGCGGAGTCAACGGTTTCAATATCTACCTGGACAACGACCAATTGTACGTGGGCGCCTATCAAGGGAATCTTTGGGGGCCGGGCGGGGCCGGCGTCTATCTGAACACCACCGTTGCCGCCGGACAACCGTATCACGTTGCTTTCGTATTCGATCAGCCGAACGATTTGTTCACCGGTTATATTGACGGGATCGCGTTCGGCTCGGCAACCGGCATGTCACAGCCTCAAAGCAGTCATCCGGGCAGCATCGCCATCGGTGCGACCCGCGACACCACCCAGTTACACGACGGCAATTCCAATTCGAATGCGCACTTCTTCGCGGGTGTGATTGATGAAGTTGCCATCTACAACACGGCCCTTTCAAACGCGGAACTGCTGACCCGCATTGAACGAACGCGAACGCTATTGGCCAACGATACCGATACCGATAGCAAGCCCCTGTCGATCACCGCATTCGATGCCAGCAGCGCGTTGGGAGCGGTCGTTAGCGTGGATCCGAATGGCGGATTTGTCTATGATCCGACTGCGGCAAGGGTCCTGCAAGACCTGCCCGAAGGACAAACCGTCCACGATACGTTCGCGTATACGGTCAGCGACGGCGCGGGAAATACGGATACCGGCACGGTGACGGTGACCGTAACCGGCGCGTACGATCCGTTTGACGCCATCGACGATTTTGTCACGACCAGCAAGATCGTTCCTGTCACCATCAAGGTGCTCGACAACGACCGCGGCGGCGATGGACGGCCTTTCGAAATCCATCAAGTCGACGCCACAAGCGTGCAGGGAAATCTGGTTCTGAATCCCGATGGATCCTTTGCGTACGATCCCGCGGGGCAATTCGATTCTCTGCTTCCCGGCCAAACGGCCACGGAAACGTTCACTTACGCCATTGGCGAGTCGTACTTGAAGCCCGATACGTCGACATATCGGGAAGTGGACGGTGTTGTGGTGGGCGAGGCCGAAAGGTTCACGTCGCGCACGCCAGCTTCTGGCGGCCAGCAGTGGCTGGTTGTCCCGGACGAAAACATCGGCGAGGGGACTTTTCTTAACGCTCGAAATTCGTTCCTGCAAGCTTTGCCGGATCCCGGGGTGATCGCACAGCCGACGGACGGACCCTTTGTAGATTATTCGATCGATATCAACACGCCCGGCGACTACCAGTTGTATGTGCGCTGGGACGGCACTTCGAATTCCAGCAATTCCGTCTACGGTTCGATCGTTGAATTGACCGATGGCGGCGGCGGTACCCATGCGGATTGGTACCGGTACGCCCATTCCGGAGACGGCAACTTTGCGACAGACGACTGGCAAGGCGACGCCGGCTTCGAGCGGACGAATGCCGGGGGTAACGACGTGCCGGCAATCTGGACGATTCTGACGCCGGGCACCTACACGTTGCGGTTCGCGATGCGGGAAGACGCGACGGCGCTGGACGCGTGGATCTTGCAGCTAGCCGGTTCGCCCGCGCCGACCGGCAGCGGGCCGCCCGTATCCATCCTGGATACCGCTACCGTGACGGTAACGGTAACCGGCGATACCGCGCAAGTTGCCGGACGGTATCTGCTGTATAACAACTCGGTATTTGACGGAAACGATCCGGCTTCCAACACTGCCGACGACAATGCCATCGCGCCGGACAAATCGCCTCTGTTCGCGGGCGGCACCGGCGCCTTTGCGAACTATTCCAGTCGGCCCACGGGCATCAACGGCATTGTCGTCGACGTCGCTCGTCTCGGTAACGCCGCTGCGTTGTCGTCCGCCGATTTCGAATTTCGCAGCGGCAACACGGACGATCCGTCGAGTTGGCTGATGGCGGCGGCGCCAACCAGCATCGTCGTGCGGGAAGGAGCAGGGCAGGGGGGCAGCGACCGGATCACACTGATCTGGGCAGACGGGGCGATCGCCAACACCTGGCTGGAAGTGAAACTGCTTCCTGGCGGCGTCACGGGACTCGAAGAAGCAGACGTTTTCTATTTCGGCAGCGCGGTTGGCGATTCGGGCAATTCGCTTCTCAACGCTCAAGTAGACGGGTTCGACTTCGCTGCCGCTCGGGATCACCCCACGTCCTCGGCTGCCAGCGACAACCCGTTCGATTACAACCGCGACGGCAGAGTCGACGGCGCTGACCTGGCCGCCGCCCGCGACAACGTGACCACGTTCGTCAGTGCACTGAAACGGGTCAGCCTTCCGGCAACGGTTACACCGCCATCCGCGGCCGCGCTTGTCTGGACGGATCCCGATCCAGAACGCGACGATCTTAGTAAAGAACGTGCCGAGCGCGAATCGCAGTCGTATCCGCGCGCCGTGGATGCGGCCGTTTTGCAGTTGCTGGCGAGTGGCGAATTGCCTTTCACCACGCAGGAGAACCTGGCGGGCGGGAGCCGTGATCCATTCCTTACTGGACTGCGGATCGAGAGCCTTGCGGCGACCCGCCAATGGGATGCCCTTCAGGAAGAGGACGGCCCGCGGTGAGGTAACCGCGATCGAACAGCGCGGCTTTCAGCGTGCGAAAATCGTTGAAACTGCTGGGGTACACCCAAATCGTGATCGTCGTGTTGTTCGGGTCATGCTGTTGCAGGATGTTATTGAACACGGAGTTGGGTTGCAGCGCGCTCGAGATCGATTCTCCCAGGTCGTCGGCAACCGGAACCAGGATGAAGCGGTCCAGTTCAACCATCTTCTGCACATGCGGACCCATTCTCGTTTCAACCACTCTTTCCGTCCGCTGCATGGCGTATTTCAGCCAGAAGTCGTCAATCGGCCCGATCGTTTCGGTGATCCGCGGGGTCTCTTTCAGCTTCCAGACTTTTGAAGGAAGTTCCGACTTCAGTCGTTCGACCAATTCGTCCATCGGCACGTACGTGACCTTGCCGTGCTCCAGGCGGAAGTGCAGTTCCTTGCCGAAGACGGTCTTGGCCATCGGCGTCGGCAGGTGCTCGATGACTTTCGTCTGCTGCCCCACGGTTTCCAGGAAGTGCCTTCGCTGGACGAGTTCATGGAGCTGCTGTTGCGCCGACGCGATGTTGCGCTGCACGTCGAACCGCTGCGCGCTCGACTGATCCAATTTGCTCCGCTCCTGTTCGATCTGCTGCTGGATGGCGGACATGAGCGTCATCATCTTATCCCGTTCCTTGCGGCGGTATTCGATCTCGATCTGCTGGCGCTGCAACTTGCCGCCGATCTGCTGGATATCGGCTTCCACGGCCAGCGCGGCCGCCTTCGGGGTCTCGACATCGACCGCCTCGACTTCTGCCGCCGGTTTCTCCTCCTTGGCCGCTTCCACCATCGCATGGGTGGCCCGAGCGCCGACCACGATGATCAGAATGATCAAAATGCCCACCAGGTTCGCCACAATATCCAGGAAGGAATCCTGTCCCGGCGTCTCGTCGTCTCGAATTCGTCCAAGTCTTTTCATTGATGATTGATGCAGTGATGAGTGCTGAATGGTGAGTGCTGATTGATGAATGATGAATGATGAATGATGAATGATGAATGATGAATGATGAATGATGAATGATGA